>JBEKUF010000013.1:0-32430 GCA_049515295.1 Verrucomicrobiia bacterium
TCAACAATGCGTCGGTATTCACCAACCCGCCTCGCGCGGTGTTGATCAGGATCGCGCCGCGCTTGATCTGGTGGATATTGTCGCGGTTGATCAAGTGATGCGTGTGTCGATTGTAGGGCGCATGCAACGTGATGATGTCCGAGCGCCCGAGCAGATCGTTCAACTCCGCGTACTCAAATCCAAGCACCTCCGCCCAGAAGTTGTCACGCCTGACGTCGAACGCCAATACTTTCATGCCAAAGCCGCGCGCAATGCGTATCACATGCAGTCCGATCCGCCCCGCGCCGATGACGCCAATCGTCTTGTCCTTGAGATCGAACCCGCGCAACCCATCCAGCGAGAAATTTCCAGCGCGCACGCGCACGAATGCCTCGTGCACTTTCCTCGACAACGCCAGGATCAAGGCGAATGTGTGTTCCGCCACGGTGTTCTCGCCGTAAGACGGCACGTTGCACACCGTAACGCCCCGTTTGCCAGCCTCCGCCATGTCGATGTGGTCAAACCCCGTCGACCGCGTCGCGATCATCTTCAGCTTCGGCAGCCTCGCCAGTCGTTCCGCCGTCAACCTCGAGTAAATGAACGGCGACACAACCTCTGCATCAGCAATTTCGGCAAGGTGCTCGTCGTCGAGCACCTCGTGCGACGCCACAATCTCGTGCTTGCCGTCCACCCGCCCGCGCAAATACTTCTCCTCCCATGGCTGGAGTTCGAAGAATGCGATCTTCATTTCTTCGTTCCTTCGGAATCGAAACCGACCCTCTGGCACCACTCCCGATACGCGAATGGCGAAATCTCACTGGGCTTGATCTCACTGCGTCCTCCCCAGAAGACGTTCGTGTAGGATACCGGGATGCCCGCTTCCGTCAGATGCCGGTCGATGGCCGCTTTGTGGCCGAGAAGCACTTGTTTATCCGTCCCGTGCGCAACACCCATGACGTTCACGTTGTGAAACTCCGGTCCGCCCTCCCGCCAGTAGGCGTGCGTCATAATATGATGGCGGCCCACCTCGCGCCCCGTGTCGATCTCGCGGCCCGGCGACACCGCCCAGTGGAACAGTGCGTTGTAGCGCGTCACCTGTTCGCCACCGGCAGCAGGCTTGACGTGTTCCAGAAACGTCGAGAAGCGTCCAATGATCTTGCGCCGATTCAACTCCGCGGCAACCTCGAGGAACTGTTCGAGCGCGGCGCTGGCTTCTTTCGCTCGCGCCACCCAGATATCCGGCGTGACTTCCTCGGGGGCGAATTCCCGCTTGAGCGCCACCAACACGCGCCATTCCAAATCGCTAAGTTCGGTCACGGAAACATCCGTCACCTCGGCCAACACTTCCGCGCGGCTGCCGGGTCGGAGTCCACGCCGCCTCACATGGCCGACACCAAGCGCAAACAGTTTCTTCGCCGGCAGGAGAATGAATTTCTCGGCGCCGGTTTGCCGACCCAAAAACTCGCAGTGCCGGCTCATCGAGAATCCTTGCGGCACCTTCAGCGTTGTCCACAACCGGTATTTGGAGCCGACAGTAACAGTGTCCGTGGTGCGGATGACAACGTGTCCGCTGAACGGGTCGCACTGGAACATATAATCGAAAGCGGCCTCGAGTTTGTCCTCGGGTACCTGCCACGCCACAAGGGCGCCTTGCGCGAGGTTCGTGGCCAGCAGCGTCTGCCGCACGCGCCGAATCGTCCCCGCCCGCAACATCGCCTGAATCCGCTCGATAACGACCGGCAACTCGACGCCCGACTGTCGCGCGATTTCGCCGAGCGGATCGCGTTGAAAGCCCTGAAGACAATCTTCCGAGACCGCGAGGATCTTCGCGTTGATCGGGTCAGTCGTTGAGATCGGGACGTCGGCCAGCTTCATAAATCCATTCGACGGTTGCCTTTCGGCTCATCACCACGTCCAGAATGACAAATCAGGAAGAAGGTTGCAATGCCTTCCCCACGAGGGCGCGACATTCGGGCGTCATTGGAATCGTGAGCGCAATCTGCTGCGCTTGCGGCGTCATTTTCCGCCACGATTTCTGTAAAATCCCGATCATCTTCTCGTCACCAGTCTTTGCCGTCGTCTCGGCAAATTGCGTCTCCAGAAAAATCAGGCACAGCGCGTCCTCAAGGACGCGGCCATCGGGCACCCGCGGGAAATTGCGTTTGCGTATCAAGTCCTGTACTCGCGACACCGTGGCCTCATCGTAACCGACCTCCCGCAAGATCTCTCCGGCCTTCTGCGCATGGAATTGTTTCAAATCCTCTCGCCATTTGAGATAACCGATCCGCCCCGCCGGGTACGATTCGCGCGGAATGATCCACCGACAAACATGCTGCGCGCGCGCCGCCAGCCGCAATTCTTCCGACGCATTCGGGGCCAGCCGCTCGACCCATCCGCTCAGCCGTTTCGCATACGGCAACTCGATGCTGTGGGGGTCTTTCGCATTGGCCGCGTCAATCCGGCCAATCGCGTCTTGAAAGCGGCTCGAATTCATGCAACAAGAATAGATGTTTCGGGAGGAGAACACAAATAAATGAGCGAGTGGATCAAAGTGGCGGAAACCGGCGACCTGCACCCCGGCGAGTGTAAAACGGTGTCGGTCGGGGAACGCGAACTGGCCCTGTTCAACGTGGGCGGGAAATTTTATGCGACCGACAACGTCTGCCCGCACCGCGGCGGACCGTTGGGCGAGGGGACACTCGATGGCAGTGTGGTCACCTGTCCGTGGCACGGCTGGCGGTTCGATGTGTGCACGGGGCAGTCGCCCGTGATTCCCACGGCGAAAGTTGAGAAGTTCGAGTGCGTGGTCGAAGGCAACGACGTAAAGGTAAAACTCAATGACGCTTAAATCATCCTGGGAACTGGCGCTCGAACGCACGGGCGGCAAGTCGACGACGAAGCTGACGAACGAGCAGAAGGCCAAACTCGCCGAGATCGACCGTGTTTACACCGCCAAGATCGCTGAACGCGAACTGGAATTGAAACCGAAGATCGCCGCGGCCCAGTCCGCTGGGAAGGTCGAGGACGCGCAAAAATTCGACGAGATCCTCCGCAGCGAAATCGCCAGACTTCGCGCCAAACTCGAAGCCGAGAAAGAGAAGGTTCGACAGAGCAAGTGAAGCGCTCCGTCTGCGCGTTGGTCAGCAGCGGCCTCGACAGTTGCGTGATGCTGGCCTCGCTCGCACGGCGGTACCGCGAAGTTTACCCCGTGTTCATTCGACAGGGTCTCGTCTGGGAAACCGCCGAGAATCGCGCACTCTGCTCCTATCTTCGGACTACCCACATTCGCCATGAACCCCTGACCATCCTCGATTTGCCTTCGAATGACCTCTACGGCAAACACTGGAGCACCACCGGCAAGGGCGTCCCCGGCGCCAAAACCACCGACGAAGCCGTCTACCTTCCCGGTCGGAATTTGCTGTTGCTCTCCAAAGCCGCCGTGTTCTGTGCGCTGCACCAAATCGACACCATCGCCGTCGGCTCGCTCGGCCACAACCCGTTTCGCGACGCCACGCCGAAATTCTTTCGCGACTTCGCCGCCGCCGCGGGGTGCGCATTGAATTCCCGAATCAAGATCATCGCCCCGTTTCGCGCGCTCACCAAAGAACAGGTCATCCGTCGCGGTCTTCGACTCAAACTACCGCTCCACCTCAGCTTCTCCTGTATCGCCCCGAAAAACGGCCTCCCCTGTGGCCGCTGCAACAAATGCGCCGAACGACAAAAGGCGTTTCGCACCGCCGGAATACCAGATCGCACGAAGTACGCTGGCCACTAGGGCGCGACTGTGTTATTTGTTGCGCCATGGCCTACGATTCCTTGCGCGACTTTGTGCAGAAGTTGGATGCCGCCGGCGAATTGAAACAGATTTCGGTCGAGGTAAATCCCGTCCTCGAAATCGCAGAAATCGCCGATCGTGAAATGAAATTGCCGGGCGGCGGCAAGGCGTTGCTCTTCGAGAAATGCAAAGGCTCCCAGTTTCCGCTGCTGATCAACGCCTACGGCTCGACGAAACGCATGGCGATGGCACTCAGCGTAAACGACGTCGAAGACATCGCCCGCGAACTCGAAGGGTTGCTCAAGGCGAAGCCCCCGACCTCTTTCAAGGAAGCCATCTCACTGTTGGGGACAGCGTTCGAGCTGCGCCACGCGAAACCCAAAAGCGTCAATTCCGGCACCTGTAAGCAAATTGTTCAGCAGAGACCGAACGTCAACACGCTCCCCATTCAAAAATGCTGGCCACACGACGCCGGGCGATTCGTTTGCATGCCACTGGTGATCACGCGCGATCCCGACAACGGTACACGCAACGTCGGCACCTATCGCATGCAGATCATCGACGGGCAAACGACGTTCATGCACTGGCAACTGCACAAGACCGGCGCGCGTCACTGGCGACGCTACATGGAATTGAAACAGCGCATGCCCGTTGCCGTCGCACTCGGCGGCGACCCGGTGTATGCCTTTGCGGCCACCGCACCACTGCCCGATGGCATCGACGAGATGATGCTGGCAGGTTTCCTCCGTAAGAAATCGGTTGAGATGGTGAAATGCGACACCAACGACCTCGAAGTGCCCGCCGATTGCGATTTTGTCTTGGAAGGCTACGTCGGGCCGGAAGAGAAACTCGACCTCGAAGGTCCGTTCGGTGATCACACGGGTTACTACACTCTGCCGGAACCGTATCCCAAGTTCCACATCGAACGCATCACGCATCGACGCGACGCGATCTATCCCAGCACCATCGTTGGCGTGCCCCCCATGGAGGATTTTTACATGGGCACGTCGAGCGTGCGGATTTTCCTGCCCGTGATCAAAGCCAACTTCAACGAAATCGTCGATATGGCCCTGCCCGCCGAAGGCGTGTTCCATAATCTGGTCATCGTCTCGATCAAGAAACAGTTCCCGTATCACGCGATGAAAGTGATGCACGGGTTGTGGGGCATGGGACAGATGATGTTCACCAAAATCATCGTCGTGGTTGACGAAGACGTAAACGTCCACGACACGAACGAGGTTCTGTTCCGTCTCACGGCGAACATCGACCCCGAGCGCGATATCATCCTCACCAAGGGCCCCGCCGACGTGCTCGATCACGCCACGCCCGTCATGGGGTTCGGCAGCAAGATCGGCATCGATGCCACGCACAAGATGAAAGGGGAGGCAAACACACGCCCCTGGCCGCCGATTATCAAGATGGACGATACCGTGAAGAAACGCGTCGACGAGCTGTTGCGCCATGCCCCGCGATGAGTTTATCTGTCCGAACTGCGGTGCGGAAGTCCCGGCGAACGCCAAGGCGTGTCCCGAGTGTGGCTCCGATGAGAAAACGGGCTGGTCGGACGATACGATTTACGACGGCACCGACATCGAGGACCCGGAAGAATTTGACTACGATGATTGGAAACGTCGTGAGGTCGAAGGACGCGGTCCGCGGCGTACCGGGAAGCGGTGGTTTTGGTGGATCGTGACATTGTTGATTCTGGCGGTGGTGCTCTCGCTGATCGTAGCCCGACTGTGGTGTGCAATTCCGTAGGCAGTCATTCCCTTTGGAGACTGAATCTGCAATGTTGAAGAACGACGGCAAACGGTCGCTCACCTGGCTGAGTGTCGTGCTTCTGGCGGCGCTGGGGCTTCGGTTGTTTCACCTCCACGAGCGCGTGCTGTGGTTGGATGAAGCCGATTCGTTGCTGATTGCCAGAGCGGGTCCCGCTGAGATTATCGATGCCGTTCGCGATGATATTCACAGCCCGTTTTATTACCTGATCTTGCATTACTGGCAGTTCGTGGTCGGTGGCGAAGCCGGGGCACGGCTGCTGTCAGTGCTCGCCGGGGTCGCAACGGTCGCCGTGGTGTATGCGATGGGTCGCGCTCTGGCAGGGCGTGGCGCGGGGTTGTTGGCCGCGGCGTTTCTGGCTGTGTGTCCTCTCCATGTCTGGTACTCCCAGGAAACCAGGATGTATGCGGTGCAGACGTTGCTCGTGACCTTGTCGTTCCTGTTCATGGTATTGGCGTTGCGGCAAGATCGGGGCTTGGTCTGGGTGGGGTACTCGATCGTCACCGCGCTGAGTCTGTACGCGCAGTACGCTTCGCTCTACGCTGTCGTTGCTCAGAATGTCTTTGTCCTTGCCTATAACCGTCGGGATCGTCAGAAACAGCATTACTGGTTGGCATCGCAATGCGTCGTGATGGTCCTGTTTGCACCCTGGTTGCCAGTTTTCGTCTCCCAAACGAGGATGGGCATGGGCAGTTCGTGGATGGAGCCGCTGGAGTTCAAGCGGGTATTGGCCTTCTTCTCACTCTTCAGTGGCGCATATCTCGGAGACCCGCATGGGCGTTCTGTGTCCGTGGCGATCACAATGGCGGCGTTGATCGTTCCGACAGCGATTTTGTTCCGCCGCCGGGAGTCCCGTCAATTCGCCGCGCTGCTGGCTCTCTGGTTTGTTGTGCCGGTGGTTCTCCTGGCGATGCAGTCATTGAATCAAAACCGCTTCCTGCCGCGTGCGTTGCTGTGCACGACACCGTCGCTCGCCTTGTTGCTGGGCTGCGCCGTGATCCAGCCGGGCAAAATGGCTACCCGCACCGTGTTGGTTCTCACGGGGATCGCCCTGCTGGTTGCCAATGTCTATACCTTGCGAAATTACTATTTTCTGGAGAATCGATGGGTGAAATCCGATTTGCGTGAGGCTGCCAGCAAACTCGCAAAAGAATTCCAAGCCGGTGACATCGTTGTCCACATCACGGAATCTTCGTTCCGACCATTTCAGTACTACCTGGGAGTTGGGGTCGTGCAGGGCATAATCGACCCACCTGCGTACCTGCCGCATAAGTTCCGTGTAATAGGAGATGAGCGCCTGCCACAATCCATCGCCGGCTTCAAACGGATTTGGCTCGTTCTGTATCCCGATCAATTCCATCGCGACCTCGCGGAAACGGCCCGCGACTGGATGAATCACCATCACCATTTCGTAAGGGCGTTGCACGACTCCAGCACCGTTTTCGTTGGCCTTTACGAACGTCAGGACTCGCAACTGGTGCCGACCGCGAAGCAAACTCCCCAGAAGTCTTGATTGCCATCGTTGTCACACTTACAGTGGCGGGAGCGAGGCACGACAGTTTTAATGAAGCATTCGGATTTTGTTCACCTGCATTTGCACACGGAGTACAGCTTGCTCGACGGGGCGTGCCGCATATCGGACGTCGTCGACAAGGCGCACGCGTGCAAAATGCCAGCGGTGGCGATGACCGATCATGGCAACATGTTCGGCGCCGTCGAGTTTTACAAGACCGCCCAGGAGAAGGGGCTCAAGCCGATTATCGGCTGCGAGACCTACATCGCGCCGGGCTCACGTCTGGACAGGAAATCCACCAATGCTCGCGACGCCGCCTATCACCTCATCCTCCTGGCCAAGGACGACGTCGGCTACAAGAATCTCGTGAAACTCGTTTCGTTGGCGCATCTCGAAGGCTTCTATTACAAGCCGCGCATCGACAAGGAAATCCTCGCCCAACACTCCAAAGGACTCATCGGGTTGACGTCCTGCCTCAAGGGCGAGGTGCCGAACAAAATCAAGGAAGACCAGATGGATCTGGCGAAGACCGCGTTGGACGAGTATCGCCACATTTTCGAGCCGGGTGATTTCTACGTGGAGCTGCAGAACCACGGTATCGAAGAACAGCGCACGGTCAACCGGACGCTGATACAGTGGGCGAAGGAATTCCAGCTCCCGATGGTCGCCACCAACGATGTGCATTACGTCGAGCGCGAGCACTGGGAAGCGCACGACTGCCTGATTTGCCTGCAGACGCAATCACTCCTCTCGGATGAAAAGCGCATGCGGTACGTGTCCGAACAATTCTACCTGCGCACGACGGAAGAGATGCACGCGTTGTTCGCCGAAGTCCCCGAAGCGCTGCAGAACACGCTGGCCGTCGCTGAGAAATGCAATCTGCTGCTGGAGTTCGGCAAACTGCGGTTTCCGGTCTACGAGCCGCCCGCTGGATTCACGCGCGAACAGTACCTGCGGCATTTGTGCGAACAAGGGTTGCGCGACCGCTATGGCATCGAGTGGAAGAAGCCGAAGAACGCGCAGGAACAGCAGATCGTCGACCGTGTGGAGTTTGAGTTGAAGATCGTGGAGAAGACGGGCTTTGTCAGTTACTTCCTGATCGTTTGGGATTTCGTCCACTTCGCGCGGAGCCACAACATTCCTGTCGGTCCGGGGCGCGGCAGCGCCGCCGGCAGCGTGGTGGCGTACATCTTGAAAATCACGGACATCGATCCGTTGCGCTACAACCTGCTGTTCGAGCGGTTCCTCAATCCCGAGCGTATCTCGCCGCCTGATATCGACATGGACTTCTGTTACAACCGCCGCCCGGAAGTCATCGATTACGTGCGCAGGAAGTACGGCGACGATCACGTCGCACAGATCATCACCTTCGGCACGCTCGGCGCGAAAATGGTCGTGCGCGACGTCGGTCGCGTGATGGGGCTTTCCTACGGTGAATGCGACCGCATCGCCAAGATGATCCCACCCGACATTGGGATGACGCTCCAGAAAGCGCTGGAGATCAATCCCGAACTGAAAACCGCCTACCACAACGAGGCAACGGTCAAACGAGTCATCGATTACGGGTTTACCCTCGAAGGTCTTTCGCGCAACGCCTCGACGCACGCCGCGGGCGTCGTCATTGGCGCCGAGCCGCTCACGAACGTTGTCCCACTTACCACCGGGACGAACTCGAACGAAATTGTCACTCAGTACTCGATGAATCCGCTCGGCGATCTCGGCTTGCTGAAAATGGACTTCCTCGGGCTCAAGACGCTGACGGTCATCCAGGACGCCCTCGATCTTGTCGAGCAAACCACCGGAAAGCGTCTCGATATCGACAAGTTTCCGCTCGATGACCAGAAGACCTTCGAGATGCTCGCCAAGGCCAATACCATCGGCGTGTTCCAGCTTGAATCTCAGGGCATGCGCGATCTGTGCCGGCGGATCGGCGTCGATTCCGTCGACGTGATCATCGCGCTCATCGCGTTGTTCCGCCCCGGGCCGATGAACATGCTCGACGACTACGTCAACCGCAAGCATGGCAAGATCAAAGTCGAGTACGACCATCCACTGCTCGAACCCATTCTCAAGGAGACATTCGGCGTATTTGTGTATCAGGAGCAGGTGATGCAGGCCGCCAACGTCCTCGCCGGCTACTCCCTGGGCGGCGCCGACATGTTGCGGCGCGCGATGGGCAAGAAGAAGCCCGAGGAAATGGAGAAGCAGCGCGAAATCTTCATCAAGGGCTGCCACGAAAAGAACAAGATCCCGCGCCCCAGGGCCAACCAGATTTTCGACACGCTCGCCAAATTTGCCGGGTACGGTTTCAACAAGTCGCACAGCGCGGCCTACGGGGTCGTTTCCTACCAGACCGCGTGGTTGAAGGCGAATTACCCCGTGGAGTACATGGCCGCCGTGTTGTCCAACGAACTGGCCAACACCGACAAGATCCAACTCTTCATCAACGAATGCAAACGCATGAGCATCGAGGTGCTGGCGCCCGATGTTAACGAGAGCGGCGTACGCTTCACCGTGCGCGACAGCAAGATTCGCTTTGGTCTCGCGGCGATCAAGAACGTCGGTGAAATCGCCGTGGAAAATGTCATTCAGGTGCGTGACGCGGGCGGCCGGTTCAAGTCCTTCGAAGATTTCTGCACGCGCGTCGATTTGCGAATCGTGAACCGGAAAGTCCTGGAATGCCTGGTCAAATGCGGGGCGTTCGATTCCCTGGGCGAACCGCGGGCCCAGGTGTTCGCCGCGATCGAGTATCAGATGAACCGCGCCTCGAGCCTCCAGCGTGACCGCGAACGCGGGCAGACGGCGCTCTTCGATGTCGAGCCGGTCAACGCCCGAAGAAACGCCACGGGCCAGGCCCCATCCGTGGAGTGGTCGCAGAGCGAGATGCTCGCCTTCGAGAAAGAGCTTCTCGGATTCTACGTCACCGGGCATCCATTGACCCAGTATGCCGAAGTGCTGCGGCGTTACGAACTCGCGTCGTCAGGTCAACTGGCACAACTCCAGGACGGGCAGACGACCCGTATCGGCGGGATCATCAGCAAATTAACCCCGAAAACGACGAAGCAGGGCAAACCGATGGCGATCATGACCCTGGAAGACCTCGACGGATCCGTGGAAGTATTGGTCTTTCCCGAGTCATATGCCCGGTACGCGTCGAGCCTGAAAGCGGACGCGGCAATCTTCGTCTGCGGCAGGGCCAACCTGCGCGATGACAAGCCGAAGATTGTTGCCGAACAAATTTTTCCCCTGGACGATGTGCCGAAGAAGTTCACGAAGGCGGTGCACATCCGTCTGTCCGCGGGAACAACCGAAGATTCGACTCTCACGCGTGTTCACGACGTCATGCGCACACACCAGGGTAACGTGCCCGTCCTGTTCTGCTTCATTTATCCCGACGGCAAATTGGTTTTCCTCGAAGCTCACGAGCATTTCTCCGTCGCGCCGACGCAGCAGTTCGTCCACGACGTGGAAGCCATCCTCGGTGAAGACAGCGTCTGGCTCAAGGTCGATGCTGAGAAACTGGCTGCCAATAACGGCTCTCGCCGGGAGCGGCGGGGCCGGGCAGACTAAGGCTCTCTCCCTGCGTTGAGGGTGAGCCTGCTTCCGCACGTCACTTCGATGGGATGACGAGTTTCTGGCCGACCTTCAACGAATCACTGGTCAGGTTGTTGGCTTTTCTCAACCCGGCGACGGTGACGCCGCTGTTCTTGGCGATCGATGACAGTGTGTCGCCCTTTTGAACGGTGTACTCATTACCGCTCACCGCGCCAGACGATTGGGTTGCCGCGGCGCCGCGCGAACCGCTCATGGCAGCCAGTTCCTTCGCGAGTTGATCGATAATGGCCTTCTTGTCTGTTTCACGAGCCGCATCCAACGCCTTCACGCGCGCCTCCAATGCTTGCAGGTCATTGACCGAGGCGCTCGGCCCGGATTGACGGGCTTCCGCCAGTTGCGTCTGGAGTTGCTTGATGTCCTGCTGGATTTGCTGCTGGTTGAACTGCAGCGCATCGACGTCCGCTCGCAGTTTGCTCAGCCGCTCGTCGAGGATGGATACCTGCTGGCCAATGGTCTGGTCCTCGGCCGCCGCGGTAAGTGCACCGGCGACACCGAGCACGAGCGATATGGCAAAAATGAGAAGCTCCTTGTGTTTCATGGCCGCAGTCTAGAAACCGTGTGGAAACGTTGCAAGTCCCGAATCTGCGCATCCGTAAACACCGTCCAGAGGGCCGTTAATGACTGGCCTGAATCGTGCTCCCCATCAGGACGGAACTGTATGGAATGAGCACAGCCGATCTTCAACATCCGGAAGAAGTCGCGGTTGATGCAGAGTTGGGAGGCCCCGTCACGCCCGAAATCCCCACGGATTCGGTGGCCCCGCTCTTCACCAATCCCGCCGACTGGTTCGTCCCGCCCTTTCCCGAGAAGTTGGAAGATCTGGACGTCAGCCCCGGCTTTCTGGCTGATCTCGCGCTCAAGACCGTGCCTCTGGATCCCGACTGCAGCACCACCACGATTGCCGCCCGCATGCATCTCGGCATAATGATCACCGAAGCGCTCCTCCAGCGGCTGTGCCACGACAAGTTCGTCGAAATCAAAGGTGTGGTCGGCCTCCACAATCATCGCTACGCGATGCTCGACCACGGCTGGCAGGAGTTGCAACGTCTGACGAGTTTTTGCAGTTACGCCGGCTCGGCCCCGGTCTCGCTCAAATCCTACACCGAAATGACCACCCAGCAGGTACGCAACCGTCCCCCCGCCTCCCGCCAGGCCCTCGATCAGGCAATGTCGAACCTGATCCTCTCCGATTACGCCAAGGAAATCATCGGCCTGGTCATCAGCTCGGGACGCAGCCTGTTCCTCACCGGACCCTCCGGCAACGGCAAGACCGCCACCGCCCGGGCCCTCGTCGATGCGCTCCCCGGCGAAATCTGGATCCCCTATGCCATCGAAGTGGACGGCCAGGTGATCCGCGTCTTCGACACCCACAACCATTTGCCCATCCCTCACGCTACCGACAATTACGATCGCCGCTGGGTGCGCGTCCGTCCGCCCCTCGTGGTCGTGGGCGGTGAACTGACGCTCGACAGTCTCGATCTCTCGTTCACCGACACCCAGCGCTTTTACGAAGCGCCGCTGCACGTGAAGTCCAACGGCGGCGTGTTGGTGGTCGACGACCTGGGCCGACAGCGCTGCTCCGCCACGGAATTGTTGAACCGCTGGATTGTGCCCCTCGAGTACCGCGTCGATTACCTCACGTTGAGCACCGGCAAGAAGATCCAGGTGCCCTTCGAGCAGATCGTCGTGTTCGCGACGAATCTGGCCGAATCCGACCTCGAAGACGAGGCGTTCATGCGCCGCATGGGCTATCGACTCCACGTCGAGCCCCCCAGTCCGGAGACCTACACCGAAATCTTCCTCCGCTATGCCCGCGCCCGCGGGTTGTTCGCCGACGAAAACCTCGTCACGCAGTTGTTGCGAAAATACCAGCTCGAAGGCCGCGTCCCCAAAGCCTGCGACCCCCGCGATTTGATCGACCGCTCCATCGACCGCTGCCGACTGCTCCGCCAACCCGTCAAACTCACCGAAGAAGGCCTCGAAGTCGTCTGGAAAGGCTACTTCGGCCTGCCCAGCACCGAGCCAAAGCGGTGTTGACCGCCTGAATTTGGGTTCGTTTTTGGCTTTGTTTCATCCAGTTTTCCACGCCGGCTTGAACAAACTTGGGTTCGTTTTACAATTTTTGCTTTTTTACGACCCCCCGCCTTCCGGTAGCCACGGCGCTCTGTCGCCGTGCTGGCCGAACCATGGCCCGGTCCCCCTGTAGCCGCGTCCGGTGGGCGCGGAACCGTCCGTCCGACCTGCGACCTGCCCGTGGTACCGCCCCCGCACCTCATCTCCCATCTTTCCCTACTCCCCTATATCAAAGATCGAAACACGACTCCCCCGACTCTACCACACGTCCCGCACCGCGTCCAGCAAAAAATATCACTTGCCGATAATCCGCCTGTGCCCTTAAAGGAGAACGGGCGTCCCGCCCGTTTGCCGGGTCCTGCCGCGCTGCCGCCATCTTGTAGCTGCACGTTGGCCCCGATTTCGAGATCGGGGCCCTCACGCGGCGGTCTGACTCGCCCAAAGGCCACCCCGTCGCGCCTCGGCGGCAAGGCGGAGACGGAAAGCCGAAGAACTGCGAAAAAGGGTCAGGCCTTTTTGGAATCGGCGGCCTGGAGGTGTTTGAGGAGGCGGGCGAGGGATTTCTGGTAGGCATCGTGGTCTTTCCATCGGCAGAAATCGCCGACGACTTTCTTCACGACATCGACCTTTCTCTCATGCTCCCATTTATCTCTTTCCTCATTCTCCCGTTTGGCAAAGATGTAGTCATCGATCCGAATTGGAAAGAGCACATTCTTCCTCTCTCGATCTTCGCGTTGGAGACCCCGCTCGATTTCACGAAGCACGGCAGGACTTTGAAGCGAGTTTTCCGAGCAGACGACGACGAGCTTGTCGTAGTGCTTAATGCCGCCGTCGATCTCATCCCAGACTGTCTCTCCCCATTTTGCATCTTCAGGGAACAGCCAACATCTCACGCGTTTAATTTCGAGGTCTCTATGCAGGCGCCCTGCGAACTCTCGGTCCTGCTCTGAATAGCTGATGAAGCAGGAATAGAAATCGGTCGGTTTATTGACCAAGGAATGGGCGTGCGCAATTAGGTCGTCGGGAACGCCTGCGCCCCGCAGAAATTCGTCCGGTATTTTGCCCTGGGATTGATAGAGAGTGTCAATGCCGATTGAAGAGGGGCCATCATGTACTACGGCGCTTAAACCTTTGACGCCACCAAGATCTGTATTGGCAATAATAGTGCGCCACATGCAGGCGCCGCTCAAGTTCGCGCCGGTGAGGTTCGCGCCGCTGAGGCTCGCGCCATTGAGGTTCGCGTCGGTGAGGTCCGTGCTGATGAGGTCCGCACCGCTGAGGTCTGCGAGGAGGAGGTCCGCGCCGCTGAGGTTCGCGCCGCTGAGGTCCGCGCCGCGGAGGTGCGCGCCGCGGAGGTGCGCGCCGTGGAGGTCCGCGCCGCTGAGGTTCACGCCGCTGAGGTCCGCGCCGCCGAGGTGCGCGTTGCTCAGGTCCGCACCGCGGAGGTGCGCGCCGCTGAGGTTTGTGCGGGTGAGGTTCGCGCCGGCGAGGTTCACGCCCTTGAGCTTCTTGCCGATGAGGTCCGCGTCGCTGAGGTCTGGCGTAATGCCAGGATGCCTCTTTCTCCACTCATTCCAAGCCTCAGCGCCCTGTTTGAGAATCGCGAGATGTTTGGGATTGGCCATAGGGTTCTTAGGCCGACGGTTCCGTGCCGGAGTAGCGGGACCACTTTTTCTTGAATTGGGGCCACGTCATCGAATGCGCAAGTGCCTCGCGCGCATTCTACCAAGCCCGACTTCCCCGAGCAAGCCGCCGGCGTCAACCTGCCGACGCCAACAACCGCCGCCGCCCTCACCCGGCGTTTCAGCCGCCATGCCTTCTACGCGCGGAACTCGAAACCTTATCCGTACCGCGCCATTTCCCGAGCCGGGATCCTGCCTGAAGCCCGCCCTTCCCATCGATTTTATCTACCACCAAGACACCAGCAACATTTCCACCCGGTCCTAACAGCCTCCTCAGGCCTCGAAGCCGGAAGTTATGGATAGCGCTATCCATAAATTTCTATCTCCTAACGCCCGTCTATGTCTGGCCGCCCGCCGACCCTCTTCTCCGGCCAATCCGCTTTCGACATGGTGATCCAGTCCCTGCGTTCGTCCACAATACACAGCGCGGGATTATAGATAGCGCTATCCATAAACAGGGCGGATGACCCCTTGCCGGTGTAGCGGGACCACTCTTCTTGAATTGGGGCCACGTCATCGAATGCGCAATCGCCTCGCGCGCCTTACCAAGCCCGACTTCCCCCAGCAAGCCACGTCCATCGTCCGACTGCCGCCGGCCCAGCACCTCCAACTCCTGTAACAGCCACCAAGTAAGCTGGCGTAACTGTCTGAATGCCGTTTGCTGGGCTTCCCATTGCTCGCCAGCCTTCAATCATGCCCGGCCCGCAGTTTATAGATAGCGCTATCCATAAAATTCCGCCTCGCCTCTCCCCTGAAACACACTTCCTGGACCGGGTTCGATACGCCTTCTCAGATGCCGATTTCCACCCGCCGATCCATTGTCAACATTTCCGCTCTGTCCCCACGCCGCCCACAAACGGGGCCCGATTTTATGGATAGTGCTATCCATAACTTTTCCAGTCGCCCAGCAGTAAGTTTGTTCATCGACAGGGTCAGCGCATCTTCGGCTGGTGCGAAGCAATCTCGGCTACAACATCGTGACCGCTCTCGCCAACAATGGGCGCGTGAATCGACCCGGCCGATGCCGCCCGCGCAACCACTGTTTCACAGTGATCTCACTCACCGCGCATCCCCGCACCGCGAGTGCTCGCCGCAATTGCGGCAATGTGCGCCCGGCCCGCTTTCGATACAACTCCCGGCACAGCGGATCACGTGGCGGCAACAGTTTCTTTCGGCTCATCGTATCCTTCCCCGGCACAACCGCCGTCCCCACCGGACCTCGGTTTTATACGACAAGACAATTATAGATAGCGCTATCTATAAAAAGCAAGACCGCATCGCCACAAGGGCGGTTTTCGCGCGAAATGCGTCGATCTGCCCGACCGCTGGCCGCTTGGGCGGAAGGAACCGACCAGATTTCCCTGGGCCAAACCACCGTTGACATTTCGGGTCAGACTTGCTAATGTATGCACCAGTATGAAGTCAGTGCATCAACACGTCTCCGCAGTCCGGGCGTCGTATTATTGGTTTTACTTTAGCCAGCCCTGTCTGCGGGCTGTGTGTTGATGCCGCAAACGTTGACACCCAACCGTCCCGCAGGCGCGGGACGGTTTTTTTATTGCCAAAAACCGCGCCGCGCATCGGGAAAAGGAGCAAAGGAAATGATCATCGTGCTAAAACCGGGAACCAGTGAACAGGACGTCCAGCAGGTCGCCGACGCGGTCAAGAAGTTCAATTACGAGCCCCGCCTGATTCGCGGCGTGGAGCGCACCGTCGTGGCCTGCATCGGCGATGAACGCAACCACCACACCCTCGAATCGCTCATCGTGCTGCCCCAGGTCGAGAGCGTCACCCCCATCCAGAAAAAATACAAGCTCGTCAGCCGCGAATACCAGGCCAGCGACACCGTCCTCGACGTGCGCGGACTCAAGATCGGCGGCGGAACCTTCCACGTCGTCGCCGGCCCCTGCTCCGTGGAAACAGCGGCGCAGACTCTGGAAACCGCCAGGGCCGTGAAGTCGTACGGCGCGACACTCCTCCGCGGCGGCGCATTCAAACCCCGCACCTCGCCCTACGACTTCCAGGGCTTGGGCCGCGATGGACTCGAGATGTTGAAGCAGGCCAGCGCGGCCACGGGGTTGCCCGTCGTCACCGAAGTCATGTCCCCGCAGGACGTGGAAATGGTCGCGTCCTACGCCGACATCCTGCAGATCGGCGCCCGCAACGCCCAGAACGTTCCGTTGCTGGCCGCCGCTGCCGCCTCGGGCAAGGTCATCCTCCTCAAGCGCGGCGTGTCCGGCTTGATCGATGAATGGCTGCTCGCCGCCGAGTACATCTGCGTGCACGGCAACAACAAGGTCATCCTCTGCGAGCGCGGCATCCGCACCTTCGAACACGCCTGCCGCAACACGCTCGATCTCAGCGCCGTCGCGATCGCCAAACAAGAAACGCACTTGCCGGTGTTCGTCGACCCCAGCCATGCGGCGGGCCGATTCGACCTGGTGATCCCGCTGGCCCGCGCCGCGGTCGCCGTCGGCGCGGACGGCCTGCTGGTCGAAGTGCATCCCGACCCGGCCACGGCCCTCAGCGACGGGGGCCAGCAACTCAAACCCAAGCAGTTCGGCCAGTTGATGGCGGAAATCCGTCCGCTCGTCGAAGTGATGGGCAAACAGTTGGGCGGAGCGTAACGCTCCCCACCCGGACTCGCGATGGGTCGCGTGGTCCTGAAGCGTTGCTTAACCGGCGTGTGAGCCTCGGAACCATTTACCGAGGCCCAACGAAACCGCTATTACCAGGCTGACGGCGCTGATCGTCGCGCCCAGCTTCAACGAGCGCGGTGAAAAGTGCACGACTACCTGCCCTTGGCCGGCTTGGGGAATCACCAGTCCTTGGAAAGCGCCGAACACCTCGATTACCTTCGTGCGCTCATCGGTTGACACCCATCCCGGATAGTATGCCTGCGACACGAAAACGATCCCCGGTCGGCTCACCTTGTAGTCGATTGTATAGCTCTCGGGCGTGAGGCTGTTGAATTGAACGAAGTCGTTGGTGCCGGCTTCCTGGCTCGGCCCGTCCCCAGGCAACCCGCCGATCGGCAACGGCCTGCTGACGGCCACTTCGTTATGCCAGTCGATATCGCCACGTTCCAGGGCCGCCAATAGTTCGGCTCGGGAATCGTACGGGCGAATCCGTGTGAAGAAGTGCGCGCGCGGCAGTGAATTCGTGTGTGTGCCCAGCCAGTCTTTGCCGTTCGCGTCGCGTTCCATGGTGACACATATATTTTGAATGTCGATCTTGGCCGCCTGATTGGTCATGGCTTGAAACCCCGCAACGTTTTCGGGGTCAAAACCCGTGTAGCCCTCCGGGACCTCCAGGAAATCGTGGAAATAAGACAGGTTACGAAACGTGGCGATTTCCTCGCTGACCCGGCCCTGAACGACTTGGCCAAATCGAAATGGACCGCGTTGTTCGCGATAGTCTTTCAACAGCGAAAGCAAACGGTTGGTCTCCGGATAATACTCGTCGGGACTGACGGGACTGCAGTGGAAATCTCCATACGCGTGATAGAAGTCGGCGAATGAAATGATCAGCAAGCCGCCCAGACACAGGGTCTGTATCGATCGTCTTGGGCTGCGAATCACGCCGACAACAGCCACACCGCAGAGTATGGCCACCGCCAGGGCAATGGACGTCTCCTGCCGGGACCAGGACAGCCGGTCTGGATTCCGCAGTCCGTCGCCCAGATGTTTCCCGCCCACGTGCAACACCAGCGTGAGACAAGCGCAGCCCGCCGCTGGAAGGAACAGGGGCCACTGACGCAGCATCCGCGCTCGATGCCGAAAGAGCTCTACCGCGTACGCGCACAGAGTCGCCGCGGCAAACGTTGCCACACACGCCATTCTCGCGGGGACTCGAAAAAGGGACACGCCCGGAAGAATCCAGTACAAAAACTGGTATAGCCCGCCGTACCGACCCAACATGAACCACGTGGCGGCAACCCAGGCTGTCAGGAAAAACCCGAGTCCGCGTTTGTCCTCGATTCGTCGCCAGTTGAACAAAATCAAGGAGAGCGCGAGCCAGAAGATTTGCCCGCAGTAGGCGCCGAATTCCCAGTATTGCCAATAGCCCGGCGTGGCGTGTACGGGGCCATTGGTTCGGACGGTCTGGCTGTGCGGATCAAAACCCCAAAACGGAACGGGTGAGTCTGTGGCCTGTGTCTTTCCGAAGAAATTGGGCGCCAAGAGTGTCAGGACTTGGCGATACTGAAACGAGGAGTCGACGAGGTGTTCGTATGACTGACTCGGCCGTGATGTGCGCCGCCAGTTCTCAACCCCCGGCAACACCATCAGGGCACTCATACCCAGGATCAGCACAAACGTGCCGGCGATTTTTGGCAGATCTCTTCCCGCAATTTGTCGAATTGTCGCTTGACGACTGGAACCTTCCTGGCGGCGAACGGAATAGCATCGATAGAGCCAGTACGCGAAAACCAGATACCAACAATACAGCGTCATTTGTGGAAAACCCGCCAGGAACGACACGACCATGGCGCCCACCAGTCCCAGCCAGGACAGACGTCTCGGGTCGCAAGTCAAGCGATGGACACAGAGGAATTGGAGCGGAAGCCAAATGTACACCTGGATCATCACAACGTGCACAATTCTCAGAGAGGCAAAGCCGGAAAAACAGAACACGAGCGCGCCGGTGACCGCCGCGACCGGACTGAGCTTCAGCCGCTTCAGAAACGCATACATGAAGACGCCGCCCAACAGGTAATGCAAGACGATGTATCTCTGGTAGACGAGAAAGGGCAATCGCCCGTTGTGCACGAAGGGAATCAACAACCACTGCGGTGGATAGTATACCGCCATTTGCGGGTCGGCATAGAACGGCATTCCGTCATGGACTCCCGGAAACCAAAGAGCAAACCGTCCTGCGTGAAGCGATGTGGCGAAGTAGTTCACGCACGGATAGAACTCCGTCAGCGTGTCATCCCAGATGAAACATCGGCCGTTCAGCAAGCCCCAGTAGAAAAATCCCAGAAACACGGCCAGGATGGCCATCGCGCCCGCATCATCTGCCAGCCGTCTCAGGCGTGCGGCGTCGAGAGGTCTCTCATTCATAGAAACGCGAGTGCGCGTTGGCCAGGTTGCCTCAAGCCCGCGTGACGCGCCAGAGCAGCCACAAGCCCAGGAATTCGAAAAACAGATTCGGCGACCAGAGGATCGCTTCGGGGAACAACGCCGGCCGGCCCTTCAGCGTGTTGGCCAGTATCATCATGAAGTAAAAGATCAGCGCCAGCCCCAGACTGAGGGCAATCCCGATCGACGTTTCGCGCCGGCTCGTCCTGATTCCCAACGGAATGCCGATGAGCGTAAACGCCAGGCAGGCGACCGCCCCGGCCACCCGTTGATGCGCCTCGATCAGGGCCGCCGCGGGATAAATACCGTGCGCGCGCAAATCCCGAATCTCATCCATCAACTCGGGAAACACCAGGTCCCCCAACTGCCGCGCCGCCCGCGCCTGGCGTAACGCGCGGCTCAGGTCCATCTCGATCGGGTAGTGCTGCATCGTGGCGTCGCGTTGGATCTTGTGGATGTTGGTGGGGTCCTTCGAATCGCGGAAGTCGCCGTGGACGTCGTACAGATCGAGCAGGAGTTTGCGTTCCTCGGGTTTCGAGGAGACGATTCCTTTTTGCGCGCGCATGCTGGACGCGACGTTGTTGCTCTCGTCCAGGGAGTAAATCATCACGTCTTCAATGATGTTCCCCTTCTTCCTGCCGGCGTAAATCACATAGCCGGGGAAATCCTTGATGTAAGTGCCTTCCTCAATCAACGCCATCGGCCGTTGCGAGCCCAGCCGCACAAACATCGTCTTGAACTCGAATCGACACCACGGCGCGAGGTCGGCGTTGATGTACAGGCAGCAGACGCTGGCGACGGCCGCGACCAGAATCACCGGTGCCACCACCTGCCCGAGGCTCATCCCGCTGGCCCGCATGGTGGTGATCTCGTTGTCGGCGCTCATCCGGCCGAAAATCAGGATCGCCGTCGCCAGCATCGCCATCGGCAGGGACAAACTCAGCACGTTCGGCGTCATCAACAGCACGAAGTATCCGACCACTTCCAGACCCACTTTCTGGTTCACCAACATGTCGCTGAGTTGCTTGAGGATCCGCGCCAGCAGCAGCACGAACGTGCACACGCCGATGGTCAAAAGCAGCGTGATGATCGCTTGCCGTGTGATATACTTGGCCAGGATTTTCATGCGCAGTGAGTACGACTAGCAATTTTTCCGCGTCAACGCCACGCAAAATCCATCAGGGCCCGTTCCAACCCGTGTTGGAGGCAGCCCTTGCGGACGAGGTTTCCGCCCGGAAGAAGTCGCGCGGCGCGCTGACTCCCCTGACCATCGTTGTCCCGACACACCTGCTGGGCCTGTATCTTCAACGGACGCTGGCCCGCAGGCTGCCCAACGGCCACGTCAATTTGCGGTTCCGCGTGCTGGAAGATCTGTTGCCAACCGCGCGTCAGGCCCCCCGACTCGGCTTGGAGCTGCTTTGTGACAGGATCGCCCGTGAGGAAATCTCCGCCAGCGGTTATTTCGCTCCCGTGCGCGAAACCAAGGGCTTTCGCCGCGTGCTGCTCGAGACATTCAAGGACCTCGAGCAGGCGGGTGTGTCGCCGCAGCCGTTTGGCAAGGCCACCGCGAAGACCGGGAGACTGTCAGAACTCTCCGCCGCCTACACCGCTTACCGCAATTGGCTCGCGGCCCACGGTTTCACAACGGAATCCGATTTGTATCAAAACGCCAATGCGCCGGAGGCGAACTCGGAGACGTTTCTGTACGGTTTCTACGATCTGACGGCTGTTCAAAAGAAGTTCGTGTTGAAGCTCTCTCCAACCACAGTCTTTTTCCCGCGGACCAGCCACAACGCCTACGCGGAACCGCTTCTGGACTGGTTCCAGTCCCAACATTACGAAGTGGTTGGCCGTGTACCGGCCGACGCGCCCAATACCAAACCCGACGCCAAAATCGTCTCGGCTCCCGGCGAGACCCGTGAAGTGCAAGAGGCCGTGCGCGAAGCGCTCGCGTTTGTGGCGACGAAAGGCCGTTCCTTCAACGACGTCGCGATCTTGTGCCGCAGCCGGGAGCAATACGACGCGATCCTTCGTGACACCCTCGGCAACCTCGGTATCAAAGCATACTTCCGCGGTGGTCGCCCGCTGAGTGAACAACCGGACGCGCGCCTGCTGTCGCTGCTGCTGGAAATCGTGCGTTCCGACTTCAGCCGTGCTTCCGTGATGGAGTTGGCGTGCCACGCCGGCCCGCACGCGCACTGGGACGCTCTCTCGGTGCAACTCGGAATCGTCGGCGGACAGCAGCAGTGGGTCGAACGCCTGGAAGCCGTTTCGTCCATATCGGCGGGCGAGGGACACCATCGCGAACGATGGCATCGCGATACCGGGCAGATACTGGCGTTTGTGAACAAACTCGTTTCCCTTCTCGGCGGGCTGCCGGAGGAAGCGAAATGGAGTGAATATGGCGCCACACTCATCTCGGCCTTCCGTGCCTTGGGAGGCAGGAGCGACGCCATCGTTGGCTGTATCCGCGCCTTGGCCGAGTTGGAGGAGTTTCAGACGCGTATCTCATTCGAGACATTTGCGGATTACTGTTGGCGAGCGGTCGAAGCCTCCTCCGACCAACCGCAGCAGTTTCAGGACGGATGGATCTTTGTCGGCGACGTCATGAGTGCCCGCGGGTTGTCGTGGCCACTGGTCATTTTGCTCGGTCTCGTGGAGAAAGCCTTCCCGCGCGTCATTCGCGAAGATCCGCTTCTGCCCGATGACGAACGCGCGCGCGTCAGCCCGGATCTGCCTCACAAGCTCGACGGGTACGAGGAAGAACGGCTGTTGTTCTCGCTCACCACGGGCGCGGCCCGCGACAAGCTGGTGCTCAGTTACCCGCGGTTGGAACCTTCGACGTCGCGTCCGCGCATCGCTTCCTTTCTGTTGCTGGAATATGCCGGCGCGAACAACTTCAAGACGCTCGACCAACGCGCCATCAAGGTCCCGCTGTCGCCGGTGCGCCTGGTCGCGGAACCGTTGAACGACCGTGAGTTTGATTTGGGTGGGCTCGTATCCGTCGCGGATGGGCACGGCTACCTCCGCCACGTGTCGCCCCTTTTGGCCGAAGGCGTGGGGAACACCAGGATGCGCTGGCGCGAGCGCGCGCTCACCGTGTACGACGGACTGTTTGGCGGAGACGACGCGCGGGAGTTGCTTCGCGACCGGTTTGGCCTGGAGAAACTCGTGATCAGCGCCACTTCGTTGGAAGATTTCTTCGGTTGTCCATTCTACTATTTCCAAAAGCATGTGCTCGGCGTGGAACGATGGGAGGAACCCGAGGCAGCCATTTCCATTGATGCCCTGGATTTGGGGTCGCTCTATCACGCGATCTTGGAGGACTATTGCCAATCGCACGCCCGCGACGTGGTGACGGTCGCCGAAAAATACTTTGACGAATTTCAGCGCCGCGGTGTGACGGGCTACCCGACGGTCTGGGAGGTCAAGAAGCAGATTGTTTTGGAGGAGCTGGGTGCGTTTATCGAACGCGATCGGGCGGCGTCTGTTGGTTGGTTGCCAACCGAGTTCGAGAAAGAATTTCGCGGCGTCCCCGTGGCCCCGCCCGTGCGGTTACGTGGCAAAATCGATCGCATCGACCGAAGTGACGATGGCGCCCGCGCCCGGGTTCTGGATTACAAGACCGGCCGGTTGCCGCGCAACGTTCGAGACGACTCGCTGGCGGGCGGCGAAGCTTTGCAATTGCCGTTGTATATCCTCGCGGCGCAAGAACTGTTGCCGAAGGTCACGGTCGAGTCGGCCAGCTATCTGTACTTCACGCTACGCGGCGGGTATCGCACCATCACCTTTACTCATAAGGCGCTGGACAGTCAGCGTCCTGTATTGACCCGCCTGCTCGACACCGCGGCCAGCATGATTCGCAACGGCGTGTTCGCGCAGTACGCCACCGCCGAGGGGTGCCGCCAATGTGATTACCGCCCGATCTGCGGGAACGCCATCCTGAAATTGTACGAACGGAAGCGCAACGATACGCGCATGGAAGCCTTTCGCTCGATCAAGGAGAACGTGGAATGACGCGGCCAGTCGACCACGTGGCGCGCAACACGGCGGCGAACGATCTCGACACGACGTTGTTCGTCGAAGCGGCGGCGGGCACGGGCAAGACCACCGCGTTGGTGGCGCGCATTTTGTCTGCCGTAAACAAGGGACGCGCGCGGCTCCGTGAGATCGTCGCGATCACGTTTACCGAGAAAGCGGCGGGAGAGTTGAAGGTCCGGCTGCGCGAGACACTGGAGGAGACACTCACCGGAAGCAGGCTCGCGGAAGCTTTGAGCGACCTGGAGCGGGCGCATATTACCACGATCCATTCCTTTTGCGCGTGGATCTTGCGGGAACGCCCGGTGGAAGCCGTGGTCGACCCGCAGTTTGCGGTCGCCGATGAATTGCAGCGCCAGTTCCTTCTCGAAGAGGCCTGGGAAGAATGGTTGGAAACCGAGCTGGCGAAGAACCCGCCGGCGTTGCGCCAGGCGCTGATGCGCGGCGTGGAGTTGGACAAGCTTCCCGAATTGGTCGCCCGGCTCGTCGATCATCGCGACCGACTCGCTTCCGCGGCCGTACCCGATCCCGTGCCATTGGACGTTGCGAAAATCGTGGCGGAATTGAGGTCGTCCGCGCCGGCGTTGGAACGGTGTCTGAAACATTTCCGGGAGCGCAAGGAGAATGCCTGGCTCCGCGCGCGGACCCTGCTCGACACGCTGCCCTCGTTGGAACGGACGTCGGCCGAGCGCCAGATCGCGGTGCTTCGTTCTCTGGAGATAATCACGCCGCGGGCGATGTCGCATTTTGACGGCCAGGAAGCGTTTCACGAGATGAAAGATCTGGTCAGGCAGCTCAAATCGTTACTGGCAGATTTCGGGGCCGCAGCCGATCACAATTTTCTTGTCGAACTCGTCACCTGGTTGCGCGGGTTTGTTGATCACTTTCAGAAGGTCAAACACGAGCGCGCCGTGCTGGATTTTGACGATCTTCTGGTGAAAACCCGCAATCTGGTTCGCGACAACGCAATCGTGAGAAAGGATCTGCAGCGGCGATTCAAGTTCGTGCTCGTCGATGAGTTTCAGGACACCGATCCCGTGCAAACCGAGTTGGTGCTGTTGCTTGGCGAAGGTGCCGCGGGCAAGCTGTTTGTTGTCGGTGATCCGAAGCAAAGCATCTACGGATTTCGTCGCGCCGATATCGAGATGTACGCCAACACCCGTCAACAAATCGAACAGACGGGCAAAACACTGACCTTTCAGCAGAACTTCCGCAGCAAATCTACGATCCTGGATTGGGTAAACGACGTCTTTGCAAGAATCCTCATCCAATCCGAGGATGGCCACTATCAACCCGAATACATTCCCCTGAAGCCGTGGCCGGATCTGAAGACCACGGAGGCTGCGGTGACATTGCTCCGCCCGAAACAACCTCTCCCGGGCACGGCGGATGAATTGCGTCGCGCCGAAGCAGCGGCCGTGGCGTGCTATCTTCGCCAACAGGTGGCCACGGGCGCTCATCAGTGGGGCGACGTGGCGCTGCTATTCCGAGCTTTCACCGGCGTCGAGACGTACAGCGACGTATTGCACGAGCACGGCGTGCCCTTTCGCGTCGTTGGCGGGAAAGGATATTATCAGCGGCAGGAAATCCAAACGCTGTCCTCTCTGCTCTCGTGTCTGGATAATCCAACTGACAAGCTCGACCTGGTGGCCTCGCTGCGTTCTCCATTGTTTGGTTGGGCGGATGAACTGGTGTTCCTGGTTTCCCAGAAGATGAAGTTGGACTACCTCGGCAATGTCGCCGCAGACTTGCCCCAACAAGTGAAGTCGACGTTCGCCCTCCTGCGTGAATTGCACGAATCGCGGCACGATTTTTCCGTTCCGGGCTACGTCGAGCACGTGTTGGCCCGTGCCCGTATCTGCGAAGCGTTCTTCGCCAGCCAGCCGGACGGCGCGCAGTGTGTCGCCAACCTGTTGAAGGCCCTCGAATTGGCCCGGCAACTTGAAGCCCTGGGGTTGCGGTCGGTCCGCGCATTCGTGCGACGATTGCGCGAGACCGTATTGGGTGGTGTCGACGAAGAACCTTCACCGGCCAGCGAGGAGACAGACAATGTCGTGCGCATCCTGACGATCCACAAGGCGAAGGGCCTGGAGTTTCCCGTGGTCGTGCTCGCTGATTTGGCCGGCCGATCGTCGGATTCCGGCGCAAAGTTGCTGTTTCGTCCCGATGGCGGCGCGGAGCTGCGGTTCGCCGGCATGCGAACGGCCGGTTTCGACGAAACGGACAAGGGCCATGCCAAACGCGAGGAGGCGGAGGAAATCCGCTTGCTCTATGTGGCGGTGACGCGCGCGAAAGAACGCCTGGTGATTCCGTGGTTTGCGGAGAAGGGCGGGCGCATCGATTTGCTGGCGCGAGGATTCAAGCCCGGTGCCAGCCCGCTGGTGGAGTCGCCGGATTTGGAATCGCTGGGCGCTACGGCTATCGGGGCCGGGGAGACGGCCGCCATGACCAACTCGGTGGAACAATGGGTCGATCGACGACGACAATGGCAGGAATCTCGCCGGGAGTTGCTCCAGCGCGCCGCCAGACCGTTGGCGCAAGTTAGTCCGTCGAAGCTGGCGGGGGAAGCGGAACCACGCGAGGACGAACCGGTTGGCCTCGAGCGCGAGAAGGCGATGGAGTTTGGAAGTGTGGTTCACGACGCGCTGGAAATGGTCGATTTGGCTGCGACGGGTGCTCAACAACGCGCGCAAATCGAGCAGTTCGTTTCCCAAACGGGTCTGAGTGATGGGGACAAACGCCGCGCGATCAGCCTGGTCAGCGGCGCGCTCGATTCGGAGTTGATGGCCCGCGTGCGCCGGGCGGAGCAGGTCTATCGGGAATTACCATTCACCCAGGTCGTGGGGGATGGATTGATCGAGGGAAAAATCGACCTGCTGTTTTGCGAGAACGGCCGGTGGGTGATCGTCGATTACAAGACCGACGCGCGGGTGGAAGCGGAACAATACACCCGGCAATTGCGCGCGTACGAGGCCGCGCTCCAGCAGGTCGCGGGCATTCCGATTGCTGAGAAATGGCTGTTCTTTCTGGCCAGTGGAACGGTTAGGGAAGTCAGCGGATGATCAAAGTGGACATGCACATGCACTCGGGCGAAGACCCCGAGGACGGGCTGCGCTATCCGGCGACGGCGTTGATCGACCGCGCCGTCGAACTCGGTTACAGCGCCATTGCCGTCACCCTTCACTGTCAGGTGCTCGAGGATGAGCGGGTTTTCGAGTACGCACGGCAAAAGGGGCTGCTCCTCATTCGCGCGGTCGAGTGGAACATCCAGAATCGCGATGTGTTGCTCTACAATATCACCCAGCGCGATGCGGAAAAAATACTCACGTTTGACGATCTTCGCGCCTACAAGCGCGAGCGTGGTGACGACCTGTTGATCGTGGCGCCGCATCCTTGCTACCCAAAGGGCCACAGCCTCGGTCGTGATTTCGAGCCGAACATCGACCTGTTCGAGGCGGTCGAGTACGCCTCGATGCATTTTTCCTGGTGCGATATTTTCAACCAGCGCGCCCTGCGAATCGCGCGGAAATACCAGAAACCGGTCGTGGCCAGCTCCGACGCCCACAACCTTTGGATGTTTGGCAACCATTACACGATGGTGGATGCGGAACCGACCATGCACTCGATCTTTCGCGCCATCCGCGACGGCCGCGTCGAACCCCACAGTCCACCCGTAAAGACGTGGACGTCCCTGCGCATGTTCTTCTGGGACCCCCTGGTGGTACGCAAGCCGGGCGAAATCATGGAAAGTTTTCCGCCCGCGACCTCCAAGGCTGGCTGAATTTCCGACTTCAGATGCCCAGCTTGTCCTCGCGTGTGAAGAACGACGCGATGAAGTGAAACATGGCAAAGCATTCCAGCGCAAACGGCAGGAAACCGAGGAAGCCGACCAGCGGCATCTCGAAGTACCTCGCATTTTGGCCGAGCGGAAAAATGTAGACCCACTTGGTGTACGCCCACATGTTCCAAAATTCCCAGAGCAGGCCGCATACGGCGCCGGCGGCGAACAATTGCAGCGTGCGCGACGGCTCGCCGTGCTCCCAGTCCCGGTAGATGCTGGGCATGCCGCGCCAGTAGTTGAATGGTTCCAGCAGGAAGAACCAGCCCATCCACACGAAAGTCCACAAATACCCCCGTATCTGCGTCGGCAGGAACGGCGGCACGATCACAAACGCCGCGCCCACCACCGCCGACGCGACGAGCGCGCCGTGACTCCAGCGAGTTCGCGGCATCCAGGTCCGCTCGAAGAATTTGTGACCTTGGAGAAACTCACAGGTGAGGAATAATGCCGGCAGAATGGTTGCAAACGCGACGGCGTATCCCAGCAGGCGCCACGACAGGTCCTGCTCCAAATGGATGTACCGCCAGCCCGGCATCACCCGATTGTACGCCTCAAACACGCACCAGAATGCGATCGAGAGAATGCTCTGAATAACCAGCGACTCGCGACGGTCCGTCAGCAGTGACGTGCCTTTGCGGCGGTAAATCCAGGCGTCGATGATCAGGAGGTAGGCCCACCAGCAGACCGGCGTCGCCCAGGTGGTGATTTGCCACCAGGCGACTTCGGGGAATGCCCCCGTTTGCGAGCAGAGGATCGCTGTCTCCATCAACAGGAGAACGATCAGGCCGACGGTCCCGTATCGGGGAAAGCGGTGGCGATAGCCATTCATGGGCTGTCGACGTCGTAACCGTCCGGGTGATCCAGATTCGAAAGCTGTCGAAGCACGGCGTCCTTGCAACTCCACGCCAGGGATAGCGTCAGCGAAAACGGTAACAACAGCACGACGATCACGAGCAGGTTGGCGCGGCTGAGGACGAACCGCATTTCGGAAAGCAGATTGCCCTTCTGCAGAATGCCGCTGACCACGATGTACGCAACCACCCCCGCGAAGGGCAGCAGCAGCAATCCGATATTACCCGTGCCGAACACGCGCGATTCCAGCACCATGTCCTTGCGTCCCAGGGTTGCCGCCAGCGCCGCGACCACGCGGTTGAAGGCGATGATGTACAGGATGCCGGCCGCGGCGAACGCGAAGACATTGGCCAGCAGGTAGACGCTGTCCGGAGCGCGCCGCCACAGATAGACGAACAGGCAAAAATACACCATCAACCCGGCCAGAGCCAGCGTCATACGCATCCGATTGTGCCACAGCTTGCCCAGGCTGCGCACCTGATACAATCGCCAGGTGCCGACCGTCGTCGCCAGCACGCCCAGACCCAGGAACAATTCAGCAAACAGCGGGATATCGCTGAGGATCAACAACTGCGCCCCCATCAGCACGGTCACCAACAGCCCCCAGAATACGAAATAGAACCCCTGTGCCAGCCGGACGTAATCGCCAGCGGGAATGTGGAGATTCCGGCCAGCCGCCTCGCGGGCGGCCACCGCTTCGAGCTTTGCCGTAGCCTGCGCCGCCGCGTCAATTGTGTCCGACATGTTTGTTCGGCAGTTTGCCCTGAAGCGTTTTCCAGAGTTCGAACTGCTGGAGTTTCTTTTGCAGCAGGGCCACCAGTTTCTCCAGCCGCTCGTTCGTGTCCAGTATTTCCAACATCGATTGCTTCTCGTAGTAATCGTCCAGCAGCGTGTAACTCACCAGATCGGAAAGGTAATCCGCGTTCTTGACCGAGCGCAACGCGGACAGGACCGATTTCGGCAGTCTCGCGCCCATGCGCGCGCGCGCCCGGGCCAACTGCGTCACGACTTTCAACAGCGGCTGGCGCTCGGCGTCCAGCGTCTTCTCGGAACTGGCCAGCGCTTCGACCCGCGCCACACGGTACGGGCGCAGTTTCACGTAGTCGGTCACGCGGACCCGGGCCACGCCTTCCAAAATCAGGTTGGCCGAGCCGTCGGATCGCACCACACAGGTGCGAATCACGCCCACGCCGGCGATGGGGTGGGGAGTGGGATTGTTGCCTTCTTTTTCCCAGCCCTTGCGCAGCAGTGCCACCGCAAACATCCGCTCCCCGTTGATGCAGTCCGCCAGCATCCGCTTGTACCGCGGCTCGAAGATGTACAGCGGGAGCAGTACGCGGGGAAACAGGATCGCGTTTGGCAACGACATCACACCGATTTCTTTCGGCAACCTCACGCCCGCACTATAACCGTTGCGCGCGCGTGCGTCAAAGCCAGAACGGTCAAGGCAGGGAACGGAAAGCCTTCCGCTTACCGCTCGCCGCTCGCGAGGCTCTTCATCAGCGCCGCGTACAACTCATCCAGCGCCTGGGGGACCACGTGCGTGTCGGCCAGTACGGGCATGAAGTTGGTGTCACCGTTCCAGCGGGGAACGATGTGCACGTGAAGGTGATCGAGCACGCCCGCACCGGCGCAGCGGCCGAGGTTGAAGCCGATGTTGAAACCCTCGGGCTTCATCGCGTTGGCCAGTAGTTGCTTGCAGCGGCGGGTCAGCCCCATCAGTTCGGACAGTTCCTGTTCGGAAAGATCGTCCAACTCGCCCGTGTGCTGGTACGGCGCGACCATCAGATGGCCGACGTTGTAGGGAAACGTGTTCAGCAGCGCAAAACAATTCCGCTCGCGAATGACGATGTGGTTCTTGGCGTCGTCGGTCTCCTGCGATTTCCGACAGAAAAAACAGCCCTCCTCCTTTTCCCCAAGAATATACCGAATCCGCCATGGCGCCCACAGATGTTCCATAGATGCGGTTATAGAACCGCCCGCCACACAAGTCAACGCACCTCCTTTCGGCCCGCTTCGCATCGCCCACGCCCGAAACGAAGCCAATCCGGCAAAACGAAGCCAAGCGACAAAATGGCGCAGTACGCCGCTCAATCCCCTGTCGGTCAACGAGATCAACAAGTGCCAGCACCTCCAAAAATTGGCTTCGTTTGGCAGAAATAGCATATGCGGCCCCCCTCATAACCTCTGCAACCCGTCCATCGTGATCGAATCTTGCGTTTCATGCCTCGGACTGTTACAGCTTGCTTTGACATCAAGGAAGATGATATACGATATTGTATAGTCTGTCAACATACAACTTGCGATGTTTTATGTGACCCATGAGCGACTTCGCCGATAATCTCCGCGCCCTGATGGCCAAACGCGGCTGGAATCAACAGGAAGCCGCCGACGCCCTCTCGGTCAGCCAGGCCAATATCAGCCGCTGGCTCAGCCAGGGCCACGAGCCCTCCGCCGACGTGCTCATCCGTATCGCCAGGGCGTTCGGGGTCACATTGGATGAACTGCTCCGCGTGCCCGGCCCGGCCCTGCGGACCGCCCGCGCCGACCTCGACACCGTCGTCTGGCCCGCCCGCTGGTTTCGTCAGCTCCGCCTCGCCTGGCAGCGCTCCCCAAAAGAACGCTACCGCATCGAGACCGCCCTCGACCTCGCCTGGCCCAATCAAAAACCCGACATCATCAAGTGGCTGAACCGGAAGTGACGTCCGCGCCCGCAACCGCTCCGCTATGCTTGCACCAAGCCTAACGCCGTCGTCGTCGCGACGATACCGGCTCGCTTCCGTTCTGGCGCTGCTCGCCGTCGTGACGCTCGTGACCCTCTCGACCGCTCGCGCGCAGGACGCCGCGCCATCGACCAACTCCGCTCCATCGGAAGGGCAGGGGACCGGTGTCCTTCATCCCGCGTTGTTCCTCGTCGGCGATTCCATCATGCAAACCGGCTCGGGCAATGGTGACCGCGGCCCGTGGGGTTGGGGCTCGGAAATCGGCGCGTTCTTCGACCCGGCGAAGATTCACGTCTACAACGAAGCCCGCGGCGGGCGCAGCAGCCGCTCCTACATCGAGGAAGGTTGGTGGACGAATGTTCTGGCGCGAATCCAGCCCGGCGATTTCGTGATCCTGCAATTTGGCCACAACGATTCCGCCAACTCAGATGGCCATCCCAACCGCGCCACCATCACCGGTGCCGGCGATGAAACGATCCAGCTCGGCATCGCCACCAACAAGACCGTCGTCCATTCCTACGGCTGGTACCTGCGCCAGTACGTTGCCGACGCCAAAGCCAAAGGCGCGACGCCGATCATCTGCTCGCCCGTGCCGCGAAATTCCTGGACCAACGGAAAAATCAAACGCGGATTCGACGGCTACGCCCGGTGGGCCGCCGACGCCGCAAAAGCCGGCGGCGCGTTCTTTATCGATCTCAACACGCTCGCCGCCGACCGCTTCGACGCGTTCGGTCAGGAAAAAACCGCCACGTACTTCAACGACTTCCAGCACACGAAAAAGATCGGCGCGAAGCTCAACGCCCAATGCGTCGTCGAAGGAATCAAACAACTCAAAGATTGCCCGCTGGCGAGCTACTTATTGCCGCCTTCAGTTGCGGCCGCAAATTCTCAGCCCTGAGGTTGGGCCGAATCTGCCGGCCTGCGCTCCGACCGCCAGTGCCGACACTCTGCGCCTACCCCCCACTTGACAGCCTGCCCCGCTCCTCGCACACTACCGCCATGCCCGCGACTGCCACGAAAACCAAATCCATTTACCTCATCGGAGGCGCGGACGAGTTCTCGATCAAGGAGACGGCAGCGAAACTGGCGGAGAAGCTTACCCCGAAGAAGGCGGGCGAATTCGGCCTCGAAGTCATCGACGGCTCGGCGTCGAACCAGGACGAGGCGCTCAAAGTCCTTTCGCGGCTGCGGGAGGCGTTGGAAACGGTCGGCTTGTTCGGCGGCGGCGACAAACTCGTTTGGCTGAAGAACACCGACCTGCTCGCCGACAGTTCGACCACCCGCGCCGAAGCGGTCAAGGAAGCGCTCTCAGAGTTGGCTGACCTGCTTAAAGGCGGCCTGGGCGACGGCGTGGTTCTGCTTATCAGCGCCATCGGCTGCGACCGGCGCAAGACGCTCTACAAGACGCTCGAAAAAGTCGGCGAGATCCAGTTCTTCGAGGCCCTCGAAGAAGGCAAGGGCGACGCCGACGAGGAAATC
>JBEKUF010000014.1:0-32287 GCA_049515295.1 Verrucomicrobiia bacterium
CGGGCTTCATCACCACGTTGACTTCGGTGGCCCGATAGCGTAGCGCAATCAAATCCTGCGCGTCGTCCGTATCACGCGTATGGCGCAAGTATTCGGATCGGTTGTCCCATTCGCCCGCGGCATAAATCAGCCCCTCTTCGAGCTGCCCGGGCAGAGCAAACGCCGCAGCGCCGTTCGAGCCGCCGCTCCCCGTGTTGCCCAACCGCCCGCGAGTCTGGCCGGCGTACAACTCGGTCGTGACCGGATAGCACACGGCGCACGGCCGGTCGGTGGCACGCAGGGGCTGCATCGGCGCGGGAAACGTCTTGGATCGATCGATTTCGTGAAGCAACTTTTGGATCGTGAGCTCCGTCTCCTCGTAGGCGCCCTCTCCCGTGTGGTCGAAGCGAATCGTCCCCGTCTTGTCGATCAGAAAGAGACGCGGGGAGAAACGGTTGCCGTACGCGTCCGCGATATGAAAATTACTGTCCACGACCACCGGAAATGCGACGCCCAGCCGCTGCACGCCTGCGTTGACGTTCTGCGGATCCATCGACAACCCGTACTGGGGCGTGTGGACACCGACCACGACGAGTCCGTCGCTTGCGTATCGCTTTCGCCACTCGCGGAGGTAGGGAAATGTGCGGATGCAGTTGACGCAACTGTATTCAAAGAAATCCAGCAGCACCACTTTCCCCCGCAAATTTGCCAGCTTCACCGGCGTCGAATTCAGCCACGTCAGTCCGCCGTCCAATTCCGGCGCCGGTTTCCCCTCCCCCCGGGACGCGGTCGCGCGTCCGCAGCCAAGCAGGCCCGCCGCAAACAGAACGACAATATATTGCCCCAGGGAAATTCGCATGCGTCTAACACCCGACAGCCAGCGCTCCAGGTTTCGCTACGGCCGATAGAACAGCAAGATAAACGCCAAAAAGCGCCTCAGCGCTGACAGTGTGGACAATAGTACGTGCTGCGTTGCGATTGCACCATTCGGCGGATCATCGTGCCGCACCGGCGACAAGGTCTGCCCTCCCGACCGTAGACGGCAAATTGTTGCGCCTCAAAAATGCGAGGTCCATGGGCGATCGCGCGACGCAGGGATGCGACAATTCCCCGGCCCAAGCCACGTAATTCTTCGGAGCGCAGACGGTCCGATCGGCGACGCGGATTGATTCGTGCCCGCCAGAGCGATTCGCTGGCGTAGATGTTGCCGACGCCGGCAACCAACCGCTGATCGAGCAGCGCAACTTTGACGGGACGCGACGTCGTGCGCAGGCCCGAAAGCTCACAGCCGTCCAACAGTGGATCGGGTCCCAATTGTTCCAGAGCATGTTCGAGTTGCGCCGTCGTCACAACCTGCATCATGCCCAGTCGCCGGGCATCCTCAAAATAGGCCGTTCCTCGGGTGGTGTAAATAGCGACGCGGTATCGTTTCGGTTGGCCAAACTCGAACCAACCCGTCATTCGCAAATGCACCAGCAAGTGCCGCCCTCCCGACAGGTCAACGACAATGTTTTTGCCCCGACGCCGGATGCGACGAATCCTTCGCCCGACGAGATCCCCGGCGAGTTTGATCTTCGGGTCGCGGATTTCAATTGCCCGAATTTGCGCTCGCTCCAGCCGCGTCACGAGCTGGTTCACCACAATCTGGACTTCGGGAAGTTCAGGCATTGCGCGCTGGTCATCTTTCGCTGAGCTTGCCCGCCGTAGCTCTCGAGGCAAGGCGGGGTGCCCGGGGAGGGATTCGAACCCTCACGGTGGTGTAACCCACCTTCGGATTTTAAGTCCGATGCGTCTGCCGTTCCGCCACCCGGGCTAACTATCTTATTTACAAAGTATTATGTGATAAATAGACCACCCATAAAATAGTGGTTGCAACCTGTAGTTGTAACCGCTATATTCTGCCTGCGTATGAGAGAGGTCGTTGGCATATGAAGCAAACACTCAAGAACGTTGCCGAAAACCTGTGGAAAAGTCAACAGAGCGGACGCTACTACGCCATCCTCAAGGTGAACGGGCGTCAGGTTAAGAAATCGCTCAAGACGGACGACTACCAACTCGCCAAGCGAAAGCTGCGAGAATTGGAAAGGGACTATCAGGAGCGCGCAGGGATTGTCGGCAGCGAACCGCCACCGAAGTCTTTCAAGGAACTGGTCGCGAAGTTCGCCCGCATCGTACTGCCGACGCGCCCACTGAAACCGCTGGCCCAGCTAGATTACACGACCCGCCAGACCGCCCTTCTGAGATATACCGGCTTCGCGAAGGTGCCCTTGAACAGAATTACGATGATCGACTGCCAGAAATGGTTTGCCAAGCGGCGACTCATGATCAGCGCCCAACGCATGAACAACGAAGTCGGATTGCTGCGCGACATCATGGAGTTCGCCCGTGACAACGGGTGGATGATGCACGACCCAGCGGCCAAGCTTGAGCGGTTGAAGCTCCCCCGCCCCAATCCCGACCCGCCAACTACAGACGAGTTCCGACGCCTCGTTGTCACCCTCCGCAATCACCGCGACCGCGATGCTGGCGATCTCGTCGAGCTCATGGCCTATTCGGGCCTGCGGTTGTCGGAGGCTTGCGGGCTGAAGTGGCAAGACGTGGACTTTGACAAAGGCATATTCTACATCGCCGGCAAGGGTCGCGATGAGACCGAACGGGACGTTGTGCCGGTATTCCCCGCCATGCGCGAACTGTTGTTGAAAGTCCGCCAAGCCCGGCAAACGCGAAAGATCGAAGGCATCAAACCAGATGACCGCATTATGCGCGTCAACGGTTGCAGGGATGCACTCAAAACCGCATGCCGCGAGGCCAAGCTGCGCAGGAGTTTTACGCATCACGATATGCGCCGGTACTTCACTACCCGCTGCATGGAACAAGGCGTTCCGATTCGCACCTTGGCGGGCTGGTTGCGTCATAAAGATGGTGGTGCTCTCCTTCTGCGAACCTACGCCGCGCACCAAGACAAACACTCCTTGGAAATGGCAAGTAAGATCAATCTTGCCGTAAAGGTTGAGGCCGACAACGTGGTGCCAATGCGGGCGAAACCGAATGCCTAACAGCCGGCGATGGCCGGGTCATTCTGAGTTCGCCGTCAGTCGCCTGGTTGGCCGCATGGCGAACAGTGCGGCTTGGTTGGCACACCGCTATTCAACAGTCGTTTCTTTCAGAAATCGTTCGATCTCGGGGAGTGGAAATAGCGGTCGCCGCAATGCGCGGCAAGGTCGCAGTAGTCCGCGAGCAACTAGGCGGTCAACCGTGACCGGTGTCACGCCCAAGGCTCTCGCTGTTTCGTGTCGTGTCAGCGCGAGTCGAAATTCCTTATTGTTGGTCTGCATGGCAATCTCCTGTTTTTCCTTACGATCCCTTCCTGTCTCAAAAACCTTTTGCGATGATTACTCCTGCGTGAAGCCATACGAGCAGGGCCGGCGGCGCAGCAAGCGCGGTGCAATGTGGAGCGCAGTTTTCGAGCAATACATTGACAGCGCGCCGCGAGCCGTACAATCGAGATGGCACGTCACGCAAAGTTGATGACTGATAAGGCGCAATCATTCGACCACCGATAGCACAGGAGAGTCGCCTGATTGTGTAGCAAGTACACAAACCGGCTGGAGGACTGCCCGGCAACCATTCCCATAGACGGTGAGTGCAATGATTGCAGTCTGTGAACAGATACTGCGTGGACAGGGCATTGCCGCGACTACGGACTGTGCTTGAATATGCTAACCTGCAAGTGAGCGTCAGATCCCGGCTGTCGGTGGCGAGCAACCCGCAGCCACGGACAGCGTCGCATGATCGATGTGCCTTGACAGCGCAGCAGACGCGGCGAGGCCGACGCGTTTCGAGCGTCGGTCGCGCCGGGTCCGATAGCATTCTGCCGGTGAATGACCGGCAAAGATTCCTCGTGGATGCGTTCACCGCGTCGTCACCCGCTGACCAGTCTGACTGTCATTACTTCGTCCCACCTGACCCGTTGTAATCGTCGGCTGGGTGTTTGACGGAGCAGATTTCTGTCGGCGGCGCGTGCGCGACTTGGTGGCGGCGTCTCCGCCCGTAGTCCAGCGACTCAGGCACTCGCGCAAGCACGCCGGACTCACCGGCACGCCGGCAGCCTTCAACTCCTCTGCCAGTTCGCCAGTCTTCCAGCCTTTGCGGCGCAACGCCAGCAACCGTTCGCGCAGCGGCTCCAGCACATCGGCAGCAGTCTTGCGCTTCCTCGGCGGCTCGCGTTGCGTCAACTGTTCCAGTTTTTTCTCCAACGCCGCGTAATCCAGCTTCGCGGCGATCTGCGTGTAATCCATGCGTGTGCTCATACTGAATTCCTTCCACTTTTCTGCCGTCGGCGATTGGATGATTTCACCGACAACGTTTGACTCGCCATTAAACGTTTGTTCAAGCAGCCTTGGCACTTGGCGGCGAGCAGCCAAGCGCACGGGCCTCCAGCAGCCCGCCACTCGGGCCAGGAGGGGTAAGTGTCCTGCTCATTTTTCCCTTTTCTATGCCACACTTGGCCTGCTCAGTTTGATCGCGCTAGCGAACAATCTATCCACTGTTTCTGGTTATAGTGAGTCGCATGAAACCGGCTAACATCGGTGGCGTTATAGCCCTTGGGTCTCGCGAGCTTGTGTACCACATACACAACACAAGCCGGCTTTCGTGCCAGACTCCAGCGATGACAAACGATGCTTTCATCGCCGCCTATATCACCACACGGACCCTTGGAATGTTGTTCCCATTTCGGAACAACTTTACGGCACGGTTTCGGTAAGCTCCCCGGCTATGTTCAGCGCCATTCCACAAAAGAATCGAGCCGCCGCCACGACGTATTTCGACGAGCACCTGTCGCACAACGATTACTACACCCAGGGCGAAGTCTTGGCGCACGATCAAGGTGGTCATTGGATTGGCATTGGCGCGGAACGGTTGGGTTTGCGGCCAAGCGAGGCTGTCACCCGCGAAGTGTTCCTGCGCCTCTGCGACAATTTGCACCCGATGACCGGCGAACGACTCACTCCGCAGCAATTCCGGGACCGACGGCTCTACTTCGACTTCGTCTGCTCGCCGCCCAAGTCGGTGTCGATTCTGGCGGTCACGATGAATGACCATCGCATCATCGAGGCACACCGAGAGGCCTCAACGATGGCCTTGCGCGAGCTTGAGCAGTTCGCCGCCACACGCATTCGCAAGGCGGGCATTGAGGATCAGGATCGCGCCACCGGCAACCTAGTCGGCGCAGCGTTCCTGCACACGACTTCCCGCGCACTGGACCCGCAACTGCATACGCACTTCGTCCTGTTCAACTGCACCTGGGACAGCACCGAGAAGCGGTGGAAGGCGCTGCAAACCGGCGATATGTTCGGCGCGCTCAACTACGGCACGGCAGTCTACCGCAATGAACTGGCCAAGCGGCTCCACCGGCTGGGCTACCAGACCCAGCGGGCCGCCAATGGGTTCGAGATCGAGGGCGTCGCGCCTGAGTTGATTGACCGGTTCTCGAAACGGTCGCAGCAACGGGACCTGGCCGTGAAACGTCAGGAGGCGAAGCTCGGTCGCAAATTGACCAAGCAGGAGATCGCTCACGTCATCCATCAGTCCCGCCCCAAGAAGCTCAAGGGGGCGTCCGATGATCAGGTGCGCCGACAGCAGCTTGGCGAGATCGGTTTCTTCGAGAAACGGGCGCTGGGCAAAGCGGTCAAAGCGGCCAACGGGCAGTCCAAGGATTTCGCCCACTCGCTCACGATGCGCCAGGCCGTTGATGACGGCATCGCGCACGTTTTCGAGCGGGCTTCGGTCGCGCCGCAACACAAAATTCTGGAAGCCGCTTTGGTCAGCGGCTGCGGCCAACTGGACCTGTTGGCACTTAAGAATGCGCTGGCGGAACGCTCCGAGCTGGTGCGCGTCGGTTCGGAGTTCTCGACGCGCGACATCCTCACCAAGGAGATCTCGTTGATCCGCACCGTCAACGCCGCCATCGACACCGTCGCGCCGATGACCAGCCGGTATGAACTGGCCCCCCATCTCGGCCCGGACCAGCGCAAGGCGTTGGAACACGTTCTCACCAGCCCGGACCGCTTCACAGGGTTTCGTGGCCTGGCCGGCACCGGCAAGAGCACGGTTCTGGTCGAACTGAACCGCATTCTCGTCAACGAAGGTTTCGAGGCCCTGTTCTGCGCTCCGACTGCTGCCGCTGCCGATACGCTACGCAAGGACAAGCTGGAAGCGGTCACGCTCGCCGGGCTGCTGACGGATTGGGCCATGCAGCGAACAGTTTCCGCCCGCAGCGTGATTGTCCTGGATGAAGCCGGGGCGGTTGGCCTCGATGATATGGTGAAACTATTCGACTTGGCCGTTAGTAACGGCGCTCGTGTGGTGCTCTCCGGCGACACCGGCCAACACGCTTCGGTGGCTCGTGGGGATGCGCTCCGCATCCTCGAAGAGTATTCCTCTTACCGCTTCAGCGAACTGACCACCATTCGCCGCCAGAAACCCGCCGCCTTCCGTCAGGTCGTTGAACTGGCTGCCGCCAAGCAGACTGACAAGGCTCTTGCCAAGCTCGTGGAACTTGGCGCGGTCACGGAGGCGGCGACGGATGATGGGCAGCTTTACCAGCGGGCGGCTGAGGCATACCTGTCGGCGACCAAACAAGGCCGGTCCGCATTGCTGGTCTCGCCCACATGGAGTGAGATCGAAGCGGTCACCGAGAAGGTGCGCGAGGTTCTGAAAGTCGAGGGTGTCGTCAGCCAGGATGAGCAGACGGTGTACGTTTTCGATTCGCTCTCGTGGACGCAAGCGCAAAAGAGGAATCCGAACCAGTATGAACCGGGTCAACGCCTGCGCTTTGTCAGAAAGACGTGGGACTTTGATCGGGGCGAGACGGTCGAAATCCGAGCCGTTCTCGAAAAGGGACTGCGCGTTCGCCGTCCGGACGGAATGGAAGTGGATTTTATCCCGGCGAGTACTGCTGCCTCGTTCGACGTGGGCGCGTCCCGCGAGTTGAAAATCGCTGCTGGCGATTGGCTATTGTTGCAAGCTAATCACGGCAAAGAGTTCATCAACGGTGAGCGCGTCCAGGTTCGGGAGATCAGCGGTGGCCGTATCAGTCTCACCGATGGCCGCGTGCTACCCGGCACATTCAACACCTTCACCCACGGCTACGCCGTCACCTCGCATTCGTCGCAAAGCAAGACCGTGGATGACGTGCTCCTGGTCGCATCGTCACGGTCCTTCAGCGCGGTGAACCGTGAAGAGTTCTATGTTTCCATTTCTCGCGGGCGCAAGCGCGTTCATGTGTTCACCGATGATGCCGAACTGCTCGCACGTCGCGTGACCGATTCGCGCGAACGCAAGGCCGCCGTCGAACTCCAAGGCCTGCGCGATGACCTGGCCAAACTCGGTTTCCTGCGACAATCGCAGCAAACGCAAAATATCAGCGCACCGGTGTCCACAGTACACCAAGATTTTCGCGCCGTGCGCCCGATGCGTCAGTCGCCGCGAGTGTTCCGCGCCACGCGTTTATCTCCGGTGCAACGGCTCGCCCAAGTGGTCGAGGATGTGCATCGCTGGCTTCGCGAAGAGTCCGACGTTGAGCAAAAGGAAACTGTCACGAGCAAGTTTGAGCAAACCGAGTCCATCCAACAAGCTGAGTCCATAAAACAGGCTGAATCCGTCAAACTGGCTGAGTCTGTCAAACGAACCAGCGGCCTCAAACGATCTCGCACGGTCAAGGAACCTCTGCAGCAAGAGCAGTCCGCCCGCCCCAAGCTGCGTCGGGGCATCACCCCGCCTGGAAGCATCGGCCACTCTCGCGGCATTGGTGTCTGAACATTCAACCCTCAATCACCCCATGCACCCCACCAAAGACGACTGCTATACCACTTCCATCAAGTATTGCGCCTGTATCGAGTTCTATCCCGACGAGGAGCGCCGACATGGCTTCCATACCAGCCAGTTGATTGACTACACCTTGGAACCCAACCCGGACGCCGGTGAGAACAAGAGCGCCCCGCCGCAAAAACTTGCGCTGGCGTTCTCCACCGCTAATGTGGTGATCTTGGGCTGGCGGCTCGGTCGGCTGGCCGATTTGCTCCGTGAAAACAACCTCGCCACAGTCCATGTCCTGTCGAAACGTTATGCCGATCTCGACCGCAGCAGACCCTTCGTCGCCTCCGTCGGCATCACGCTGATCGGCAAGGGCCCGTCGTAGGGTACCGAATGGCTGCCGCCCCCAGGACTCGAACCTAATGATTTTTCAATACCGGCTTGATTGAATTTACGTCCGGCCCACACATACGCCCACAAGAATTGGGCGCAGATTGGCACGGATTGTCGCAGGTTCAGCAGTGCGCCAGCCCGATGAGCTTCAACCAGCCCTTGATCGGAAAGATCGACGTCCGTCCATCCCGTGAAGCGATTCTCTCGATTCCACACACTCTCGCCGTGGCGCAGTAAAACCAATCTTGTTCTAGTTTCGTCGTATGCGGTCGTATTCATGGCCAATTCAGCGTACGAGCATGTCGAAATGTGTCGGATCAAATCGGCGCTGCACAACGTTCCGGTGACCCTTGCTACGGGATTGCGCCTGAACCCGAACTCCCAATTTGGCGTCTGTGGCTCCGTCGCTGGCGGTTACCGCGATGCGCTCTTGATCACCCGGATCGACCCACTGGGCCGCAAGCAATTTTCTGGGATGGGTGAAACACGCTTGCGCGATGGAGGTGCCCCAAGGGCAATCTTTGAGCAGTCGGACCGCCGCTTCGTCGTCGGTTGTCTTCAGAACGATACATCCCGTGTCACGATTCGAAGGCGACGCGTAGGAGCATAAGATTTTTATCCCCGCCTCCTGAAGATAAATGCCGATTCTAGCGGCAAACCCAAGCCCGTACCGCGATCGGATCAGCACGCTGGGCTGGGGATTGTATTCGAGGCCTGCCTCATCCAGAACCTGCTGAAGCTTCGTTTCGTCGAGCGTGACGAGAAGGACCACAGCCCGGCTCTCGTTGTCGTAAGGGCGGCACGCGAGCACGTTGGTCTCATGGATCGCAAAACTCCGGGACAGCTCGCGAATATCGTCGTTCTCGCGTCCGTTACGCACGGCAACGTCGATCAACTCACTGGGTTGCACGTCAGCATCGATCTGCTTGGCCGTGATTGACATGGGATTCTCCTTTCGTTGTTGGACGAAGTCAAGATCGCGATTTTCTTCGCGATTACAGTCGGCAGGCTGTGGGGGATCCATGGCAGTGGTGGTATTTATCGTGAGTCACAGGTCTGATACAAGGCGGCGAAGTGCTCCAGATACAGGGCGGCGAGCTGTTCCAAAAGGTCTGCAGGCAGAGACAGCGGTCTTCGGGTTTCGGGATTAAAAAGGCGGATCTTTAAGTAACGAGGATGCGCGATCACGATGGTCTCCGACTCGTAACCCATCTCCAAGTGGTGATACCCTTCAGAGTCAGCGGGGCTGAAAGAGAATTTCTCATCGGGAGGCTCAAACAGCGAAAGTCCGCATTTCTCTGCAATTGACTTAGCGATCGCTTCCTTCGCAGGTACTATCCAGCCCCTCTCAGGGTACCACCTGACCAAGTGTTGAGGCGGAACACTGAAGGTCGCGCACCCTTGGCAGAGAGACACAAATGTAAAGCCGTCTTCAGACGGCAGGTCTTCCATGCGCAAAAGGCGTGTCAACTCGTCGTCATTGAGACCATCTCCCACGGTTGTGCGGAGAGAAACGATTCTCTCCAGGAGGTTGGGGGCGGTCGGATCAATCATGGGGAACCTCCACTTCGTGCGCTACGGCTATTTCGCTGAATGACGTATGGCCGGGCGGTTCTCATCGCGAGTTTCACATCCGATACAGGGTAGCCAATTGCTCCAGGATATCTGGAGGCAGCGAAAGCCGCCTTTTGGTCCAGGCGTCAAACAGGCGAACCTTCAAGTACCGTGGGTGCGCGATCACGACGACTTGTCCCTGACGACTCATCTCCAAGTGGTGATGAACCCCAGGCGCCAGGAGCCGTTCGTCAGGAGGTTCCCCCAGGGAATACCCGCATTTCTGCGCAATTGCCTTGGCAAGAGCCTCCTTCTTCAGCGCGATCCGGCCGCTTTCGGGATACCAATTCGCTGGGTCTTGAGTCGGGACTGTGAACGTCGCCCAGCCGTCGCACAGGGCGACAAAGGTGAACTCGGCTTCGGACGGCAAGGCGTCTTGGCGCATCAGGAGTGTCAGTTCCTCATCATTGAGTCCGTCCCCCATGGTTGCGCGCACGGAACTGATTCTTTCCAAGAGGTTGAGAGCAGTGGCGTCAGTCATGATCTCGCGGTTCTCCAATTGACCTTGAGTTTGTCGCTAAGCATTCCGTTCCTTGTTTGTCCAACGCGGTCTTGAACTGGCAAATGGTGTCGACCACCAAATCAAAGCCGACGGCGGTGTTAAGCATCAGGTGAAACAGCTGCCGGGCCTGCCACTCGACGCCATAATAATGTTTCAGGAATGCGGCATGGTCACGGCTGGCCATGTCCAGCCGACGGTTGGCTTCTAGCTCATCATGCACACGGGCGTGTACGCGCTGGATTTTGAATGAGCGCGGGGCAAATAAGAACACGTTCAACGTATCCGCACGATCGCGGAGATACCAGGGCGCACCACGGCCCATCAATACGCAATTTCCCATGGAAGCAGCCGCCGTGATGACGGACTGCATCAGTTCCTTGGCGCGGTCAGCATCGAAGGCATCCAAATTCTCGATTGGCACTGTGGTTTCAAAGCCTCCCAGCCAGAAGACCTTGGCCAACCGGTACAGAAGAGGGTCCAGATGTTCATCACAACGTTGCGCATCACTTCGCTCGACCTGCGCCAATTTGGCAATTTCGTCGGTCAAAGATTGGTCGAGCAATCTCCAACCGAGTCGCGCCGCTAGTCGGTCGGCAATCACCGAGCCGCCGGCACCGTATTCGCGCTCGACCGCGATGATTTTGATCCGAGGTTCGCCCAGAATGGAATTACGAGTTACGGTGTTCATGTTCTTTACTTTCCTCCGGAGGGAAGGCGGTGAAATCCCCGTCGGGAGACGCCGACTGCAATCGGGCAAGAATCGCTTCCGTGCTGGCCGTGCCGACAATTCTCGCTCGCTCCGAGCCTTTAATGAAGTACAGTAAGGTCGGGATGAATTGAATGTCGTACCACAGGCCGAGGTCGAAATTGTCGTCCGCATTGACCTTGACGACCTTCACGCGGCCCTCGCAGCGAGCGGCGACTTTGTCCAGTGTGGGTCCGAGCACCCTGCAGGGCTGGCTCCAACCCGCCCAGAAGCTCACCAAGACAGGCTGCTGGGATTTCAAAACTTCCGCTTCGAACTCCGGCTGGTTGATTTCTGGGATTGGTTTCATTCCGTTGGTTGTCATAAAGCTCCCCAAGACATCTTGTTCATCCAATTTTCTTGGTTCGCATGTCTTGAAGGATTGTCCGAAACAAACCGTGAACCTGTTCAAATAATTCAAGTTTGCCGGATCGAGCCAGCGTGACAGCCGCAAGCAAATCCTTCTCCGATTGGCTCCCCACGAGTTCTGTGCACATCTCGATCTGCGCAGCCGATTTCAGTAGGATGCTTTGCCAATCAGACTTGACCGCTGGAGCCGGAGTGTCCTCTTCGGCGAGCTTCAGCCAGGTTTCCAACCTTTCTTTCAACTGTTTGGCTTTCATTGCTATCCTCTCATCTTGAGGATTTCCGACCTATTGAACCTTCCCAGCGACCTGAACTTCTGTAGTTCGCGTTCCCGTACCGTTTTCATGTGCTTCATTACCTAATCACATCTCATGCCAGCGGGCCTTTTGTCTCGTAACACATTACTGCGCAATGTAATACCACTGTTGGTTACGATTCTGAATTGGGTCTGAAGTACGAACGTTCGGATATCCGACCTTTTTGTGGTTGAAACCGCGCCTCCTCTTGGGTTATTGAGAGCCTATGGACGCAACGAGTGACAGCCGGTTTGACCCGAATCTTACCAGATTCGCAACGAAGTGGTTGCTGGACATTGCGCGGGCTCAAACCCTGAAAAGCGTCATGGAGAAACTGCTTAACGCCGGTATGGCGCGGCCAAGCATTGCGCACATGGAAATCTGGTTGATTGAGAAGGGCGATATTTGTTCGCGTTGCCCACAGAGGGCCGAGTGTCCCGACCAGATGCGTTGTCTGCATCTCGTTGCCTGGAGAAGCAAGCCTCTTTCCATTCTCAGGGAAGGTGATTCAGTCCCTTATAATTCTGATACGAGAATACCACTGGGCGTTGGCGTTATCGGGAGAATGGCTACGACCGGACAGCCGATCGTCCTGCAAGATTTGGATCGGGGACCGAGCGAATTGTCGCGGCTGGATTGGTTGCGGCGGGAACAAATTCGTGGATTCGCGGGCACGCCGATTTCGTTCCAAGGCGAAATTCTGGGTGTGATTGCCTCGTTCGACCGTGAGAATATCACGGAGGAAACGCGGGTCTGGCGGCAAATCTTTACCGATCACGTGGGCGGCGTCTTCGCGAACGCGCGTGCATTCGAGGAGATCCGCCGCCTGAAGGCGCAACTCGAGATGCACAACGCTTATTTGCAGGAAGAGGTGGTGGAGGCCAAAGCGTTCGGGGAACTGGTCGGCCAAAGCGCGGCGCTCCGGCACATCGTCAGCCAAATTGATTTGGTGGCTCCGACGGATGCGTCGGTGCTCATTCTTGGCGCGACCGGCACGGGCAAGGAACTAATTGCGCGCGAAATCCACCGGCGAAGTCGGCGCAAAGACAAGCCGATGGTACGTGTCAACTGCGCTTCCATTCCCAAGGACTTGTATGAAAGCGAGTTCTTCGGCCATGTAAAGGGGGCGTTTACCGGCGCGATCAGGGACCGGGCCGGACGCTTTGAGACGGCGGAGGGCGGGACACTGTTTCTCGACGAGATCGGAGAAGTTCCGATGGAGTTACAGGGCAAGCTGTTGCGCGTTTTGCAGGAGAAATGTTACGAGCGGGTAGGCGAAGACCGGACGCGACATGCGGATGTGCGCATCATCGCGGCCAGCAACCGCGATTTGAAGGAAGAAGTCGCTGCGGGGCGCTTCCGTGAGGATCTCTATTACCGCCTGAGTGTGTTTCCAATGCAAGTGGCCTCCCTCAAGGAGCGCGAGGATGACATTCCGCTCCTTGCGAAACACTTCGTCGAAACGTCCGTGAAGGAATTGGGCTGTCCCAAACCACGACTGACACGGGCGGGTGTACTCAAACTCCAGAGCTACGATTGGCCCGGAAATGTTCGGGAGCTGCGCAATGTGATCGAACGTGCGGTCATCTTGGCTCGGGACGGTCCTCTCAACTTCGATTTGCCGGTGACGGCAGCTTCCAGTTCATCTTCGCTTGGATTGAAGCCGCTCCCCGGAAACAAGACAGCTCCCGAGTTCCTCACGGACATTGAAATGCAGCACCTTGAACGTGAGAATCTGCTTGTGGTCCTTCAGAAGACCGGTTGGAAGATTAAGGGGCGCGACGGCGCCGCTGAGCTGATCGGTCTGAAGCCCACCACGCTGCTTACGCGGATGAAAGCGATGGGCATCAAACGCCCCGTCAAGTGAGACACAGGATCTGCTCGTAGCCGCGCTCCCTGCCAACGCCGGCGACGCCAACAAGCTAATTCGCGCCGTTATTCCTCCAACATCTTTCGCACGTTCTCGAAGTCGGCCTTGAGTTCGTTGATCATCTGACCACGTCCGATATTGTGTTTCATGCCGCTCATCTCGCCGGCCACCTGATCGGTGAAACACCGGTTGCCGTACAGAGCGATAACGGTTCCGCCTTCCTCAACCCCACCGGCAATTGTCTGGCTCGAATTGTAGGACGCTCCCAAATAAATCTGACGTTCCATCATCAAAGCGTGATGTGCGTCCTGCTGGTACATCCTGTGAGCGAGAATGAAAACCGGGCGGTTCTCGACGCGCTGCTTGAACCACCAATACTCGTGTTCCATCCCTTCCTGCGACGCGGACGGATAACCGGCCAGGGCCCGATGGAATTCGGGGAACAGTTTTCCGACAAGCGTCTCGTTCACAGCCAACTCCAGTTCCTCGGCTGGCCTAGATTCCCCCTTGCCCCGTGAGTAGGACGCGATGGCTGTCACACTGCCCTTCCGATACGCCGTCAGGCGGTCGGCGAGGATGGCGCGGTATTCGGTGTTGATCGCCTCCAATGCCTGTGGGTCTTTACGCGGGTCGGCCGATTTCAGTCTCGCCTTCAACGCGCGGAAGCGCCCGATTTCGACGTTCGAGAGATTGAACCTCGAGCCGGGTCCGGCATTCAGCACGGCCAGCGCTTCGCTCGCTTCCTCGGCGGTGTAGCCGAGTTTGTCCAACCCGCCATCAGCCTTGCCGAAGGCGAGAACGTCGCGGTTAACTTCGAAGGTTTTGCCTTCGCGAATCGCCCGCATCGTCTTCGCCAGTGGCGCGCGAATCCGCAACACCAGTCCCGCCGCGAGTTCCTTGTCCGAACCTTCGGCGAGTTCTTTCGAAACGATCTCGCCGGCCAACACGCGGTCTTTCGCGCCGGCATCCAAGCCGGCCGCCTTCAACGCTGCCTCTGCGGTCGGGATATCGGCAGCGAAAAGAAGGCGCGTTGCGCAGACGAATCCAAGGATGACGATCGTGCGACCGGAGTTTGTCGTTGTTGTCACAGCATCTGAACTGTCCGCACCAGGTTCATTGCTTCCGACGGGCGTCCCCGTGGCGCCATAGGACCAACCGGATCATAACGGTGCTCCAAATGACGATTTCAACTCTTACCGAACTTGTCCTTCTGCTGACATGCGTCCCACCCGCCACCCAACGCTTTGACCAACTGGACGCTCGCCGTCATCTGTTGCATGCGGAGGTTCATCACCGTTTCCTGATTGCCCAACAGAGTCGTTTGCGCGGTGATCACATTGAGGTAGCTGTCCATGCCGGATTGGTAGCGGTCCTTCGCCAGCGTCAGGTAGTGCCGCGACGATTCGACAGCGGCATTCTGCTGTTGAAGTTCCTGTGACAAGATTCGCAGCGTCGATAGATTGTCTTCGACTTCTTGAAAAGCGATGAGCACGGTCTGACGGTAGTTCGCGACGGCACCCTCGTAGATCGCCCGGGCTTGTTCGGTGACGGCTTGGCGTTTTCCAGCATCAAACAGTGTTTGCGCCACCGACGCACCCACTGACCAAACAAAGTCTGGTCCCGAGATAAGTTTCCCCAGCGACGTGCTCTGGTACCCTGCCGAGCCGCTCAACGTAATCGTCGGGAAATAGGCCGCGCGCGCCACGCCGATTTGCGCGTTCGCCTCCGCGACGCGGCGTTCGGTGGCGGCGATGTCGGGACGGCGTTCGAGCAGTTGCGACGGAACTCCAACGGGGATTGCGATGGGTTCCGCGGTCAGCGGATTTGTTGCAATGGAAAATGTGGAGGCCGGCTTCCCAAGGAGCGTCGCGATGGCGTGTTCGAGCTGCGTGCGCTGGATGCCAAGGTCGGTGGCCTGCGCGCGCGCGATGTCGAGTTGCGTTTCCGCCTGCGCGACGTCCTGGCCGGACGCGAGGCCCGTCTTCTGCTGAACTTGTGTCAGCCTCAGCGACTCCTGATACGCGAGCACCGCCGCGTCCACAATCTGCTTTTGCGCATCCAGCACGCGAAGCTGGAAATAATCCACGGCCACCTCCGCCTGAACGGTCAGCCGCACGTTTTCGAGATCGGCAAGCGTGGCTTGCGCTTCCAACGAGCTGGCCTGCACCGTGTTGCGAATGCGGCCCCAGAAATCCAATTCCCAGGAAGCGTCAAACGGCAGCGCGTATTCGGTGACCCTGAAAGGGGTCGGCGACGAACTGGATGAAGGCGCTACGAATTGCAGTTGTGATCTCGTGACAGCAGGACTGGCGGTCACTGTGGGGAAATACTGCGACCGGTTTTGTTTTACCACGGCTCGCGCCGCGAGGAAATTGGCGAGCGCCGCAGCGACGGTCTGGTTGGAAACAACCACCTGGTTTTCGAGCGCGTTCAACTCGGGCTCATGGAACATTTCCCACCACTTGCCACGAATCGTGTCGTCCTTTGGCTCCGCTGTTTTCCAGCCTTCAGCTTCTTGGAATTGCTCCGGAGCCGGTTCCTTGAAGGCTGCGGGCGTTTGGACTGCCGGCGTGGCATACTTCGGCGCAAAACTGCATCCGCCGAACAGAACCAGGCATGCTAGTGCAACGACCGTCATGCTGGTTTCCGTGTTGGCCAGTGAGATTATGGTTTTCATTAACCGGCTCATTGTATGGCCGTCTTGCCTCGTAAAGCGTAACTTGAACATCGTGCCAGCACCGCTACCCCCGGAAGATGTCGAAGGGCTCGATCTTGAGGACCTTGCGTACCCCGACATAGCTTGATATCCCGGCGATCAGTACGACCATGGTGAAGGCCAGTCCCAGGTTTCCGAATGTGATTATCGCCGCGTAGCTGGGCAGACGGGCTCGCGCGAGCGAGATCATCAGCGTCACCAGACCGACACCCAGGCCATAGCCGGTCAGCGCCGTAAAGGTCGCCATGAACAGGATCATGTGGACCAACTCGCGCCCCTTGGCGCCGATGGCCTTCAGCGCGCCAAATTTCTCCAGGTTCTCGAGGATGAACGTGTAAAAGGTCTGGCCCGAGATCGACAGTCCAATAACAAAGCTGATCACGGTCATCAACAGGATGTTGGTACCAACACCGGTCTGGTAGACGTAGTAGTCGGAGATGCGCTTGTTGAATTCATCCCTGGTCAGGGCCACGTAGCCGAGCCTGGCGACCTGCCGTTTGATACCGGCCACGGCCGCCTCGCTCTTCGGTTGCACCAGCACATAGGACATCGTGAACCGCATCGACGGGATGTATTCGATCGCGCGGTTGTAGGTTGTATACAGCGTCGGTACGCCATTCAGTCCGTTCACGGCGACGCGGGCGATGCCCACCACCGTACCGCGATGGTCATTGAGTTCAAACGAGGTGCCGATCTTCGGGTTCTCCAGCTTCGAGAATTCCGCATCGTCGACCACGAGAAACGTGTTGTCGGCATAAATGTCCTGAATATTGCCCTGTTCGAGTTCGGGACGGCCAAACAGGCTGTGGTCGTCCAGACCGACGACATTGACCGATTGATAGGTGCCGCTATGGAGCTTGACCAGCGTGCCACCGACAAACAGCGGCACCGCGAAGCTGACCCCGTCCATGCTGCGTGCGGCGTCCAGCACGTAATCGGGCAGAGGGATCGCACTGGTGGGAGTATTGACCGCCGGGTCCATGATCCACATCGCGGCGCCGACATTGGTGACCGTCGAACAGGCACGGTTGAGGATGCCGGCGAACATCGCGGTCATTTCCAACATCAGGAACACGGCGAAGGTGATCCCGATCAACAGCGCGGAGAATTTGGTTTTGTCACTCACCAGCAGCTTGAATCCGATTCGCAGGATGCCATTGTACTTCATGGCGACTCGCTTTTGCCCGCCGGGTATTGCTCGTTCCACCAGCCCGTGCCGCCCCCCGGCATTGCCAGAATCACAGTCAGGCCTCCGCCTTGCTGGACTGATGATCGAACATTGTTCATCGCATTCACTCTGACTTGTGTCGGGTCGGGCGGCGCGCTATTGCCGCCCGATGTAGACATCCACCATCTGGCCCGGATAAACCGGGGCGTCCTTTTTCTCGAACCGAAAAATCACCGGCAGCACCCGCAGGTCTACCTGCTCCTGGCGCTCATTCGATAGCTCGATCTTGGGCGAAACATACGGCTGCACCCGGACGAACTGCAGCGGCACCTTGATGTCGGTCCCGGTGATCTGCATTTGCGCGCGAATATGCGCAGGCGATGGCAGCCGTGAGACCAGAATCTCGTCGACATAGCAGCGCACGGCCATGTATTTTTGAGGTGCTCCCATCACCACGAGCGGGTCGAATAACTCCGTGTAGGTATTATAGGCGCCCTGTGACGACACATAGCTGCCAGCCGTTGTGTTGACGGCCAGCACGACTCCGTCGACCGGCGCTTTGACCGAGTAATATTGCAGCAGCGCGTTCGCGGCCGTCAGCGCGGCTGCCGCTTGAGTGACCGCGTCTTTCGCCGTATCCAGCACGTCCTTGCTGATCGATTCCGGATCGATGTCGTAAGAGGCGCGGCGCTTGTCGTACTGGTCGCGGGCCGCTTTCAGGTTGGATTCGGCCAACTCCACGGCGGCTCTCTGCACGGAATCTTCGATGGTGAACAACGGCGTGCCGGCCGATACCTCTTGGCCCTCGCGCACCAGCACCTCGGTGATCGGGCCGGAGACTTCCGGAAAGATATTGATGTTTTCACCGCTCGACTGGTCGCTCTCGATAATGCCATTGGCATAGATGGCCGACTCGTAAGGGCTACTGACCGGCGTAAACACGGGAGGCTGGGCCTTCCTCCTAATCCCAAAGATGTGCGCGGCGACCAGTCCGGCCAGGATGCCGATTATCGAGAGGGCAAAGATGATCTTGTTTCTGACGTCACGCTTGGACTGGGTTAGTTTGGCTTCGGGCTTTGGCTCGTCTGTCTTCATTCGGTCCCCTTGTCCGACGTGGAGAGGTGTCCATCTTCCATATGGAGGATCCGGTCCGCATACTCGTTGATGCGCGCATCATGGGTGACGATCAGAATGCAGCGGCTTTCATTGAGAATCTTCTCTTTTACGAAGGCGATGATCATCCTCCCGGTGTCCCCATCCAGGGAGGCGGTCGGCTCGTCGAGAATCAGGATCTCGGGACTGCTGACGATGGCGCGCGCGATGGCCACGCGCTGTTGCTCGCCGCCGGAGAGCTTCACGGGCAGCATCTCACCCCGGTCTTTCAGACCGACGATCTCAAGCTGTTTGTTTGCCTCGGTGATGGATTCGTCCCAGTCGCGCTTCTTCAGGATCAACGGGATCGCGACATTCTCGGCAGTGGTCAGCCGCGGGAATAGATGGTAGTCTTGAAAGACGAAACCAATTGTGTTCAGACGGAAATCAGCCAACTGGTCATTGTCCAGAGTCCAGATATCGGCCCCTTTGACGGTCACCTTGCCGGCGTTGGGACGCAGGATACCGGAGATCATGCTGAGCAGCGTGGTCTTGCCGCTGCCGGAGGGGCCGACGATGAACAGCATCTCGCCAAAGTGAGCGATCAGCCCGACACGATTCACGGCAGTCATCTTCGCATCGCCTTCGCCAAACCATTTTGTCAGATCGGTTGCGACAATGGCCCGATTTTCAGATGGTTGTACCCTGTCGGAGCTTATCGGCATATTTGTCGAATCCCTTCGGAAAACCGGTCCTCCTGTTTTTGGCCGCGCCAGTGTATTAGCGAAGGTCGGCAGAAGGACGGCGCTATCCGTGCCTCTCCCACCGAAACCCACGAACGTTGTTTCTTCATCGTGACATCAAGCGTAACGCATTGATCCGGTTGAGGCTGCATTTAATTTGGCATTCCGATCTCGAGGATTCGCCACTCGGCCCAATCCAGCGGGTCCTCGCCCAAATAGGTGTGAACGCAGGCGAGCACGCGTTGTGGATTACCCATCGCCTTCATCGGAATGCGCAGGGTCAACTCCCGGTCGTGACGCCGGAATTCCACGGTATCTTCCGGTAACTTGTGCACCTGATCCAGGACTTCATGCCTCAGCTTGCCGATGTTGATTCGTAGTTTGGGCATCTGCTCAAATGGCCGGCTGTCGCGATAGCCAAAAGCAAAGATGGAAGCCGATACAGGACCTGCCAAGGGTTTCGACAAACGCACGGTCATTACCAAGTCGTCCGCTTCCCGCCAAGTGTGCACCTGCTCGATTCCCACGAACTTGGCTTGCTCCTCCTCGGTCAATTGTTCCAAGAGTTGTGGAGCCCGTTGGTGGCTGCCTGCGAGAAACTGGTTCTCCGTTTGAACGGTGGGAACGACCACCGGCGGGAAATCCCCAAACAATTCATTTGACCGTACAAAGGACAACAAGTAGTTCTCGCTCGAATCCACCTGACTACGATGCGCCCGTAACGCGGCCTCCTTAACATGAACTTGGGGTGGCGATAACGGCACGACACCCCAATTGACCAAGGTATCCAATCGCGCGGGAGGCAGGATGGGCAGCGTCGGGTGCAGGCCTTCCGGCACCGGCCAGTGTGCGAAATGGACGAGATAGGGATAAACTTCCGGCCGCATCTCAGATGCGAGGTTCCACAGCGCCACGCGCGTGAACAGGTACAATGCCTGGTGGTCGACATTGTGGTCTGAGGGATGCGAAACAAACACTTTTGTCGGTTTGAATTCGTGCAGCTTCGCTTCCAGATCGCGCACGATCTCCTCCCCCTTGTACGGCGCACCAGGACGAAACGCGTCCTCATACGGCACGTTGGTGACTTTGGTCAGCATGCTCTCGAACGAAGGCCGGTCCGCCCAGTGCCGGTACCAAATGGTCAGCGTGCCGAAATCCGGATAGCCCAGAAACACCAGTTGATTCGTATCCACCCCGAGGATTTTGGCGGCGGCCAAGGCCTCATGATGGCGCACCTCGCCCATCCGCCGAACCTCTTCTGGTATCAACACGGGCCGTTTGCGATACAGGAAGAACGCCCATTCGTTGTTATCGCCATAGGTGAGCCAGACGATCCGCACCGGCAGCTTCATGGCGACCGCCTGCTGGATGATGCCACCGCAGCCGAGCGTTTCGTCATCCGGGTGTGGCGCGAACACCATAATCCGATCATCTGGTGTGAGCGTTGGGCTGGATGGCAACGACGCCTTGACCGGCGACTGGCTTTGAGCCATTGCGCCAGGTCCGAAGGTTTTTAGACCTTCGGAGCAAGCCCCACCCAGCACGCAGGAAACCGCAATGAGAGTAATTCGTAAGACCCTCGACCGGTATGGCAAGCGGCGATGAGTCAGCGGATCCTCGCCTTCTGCACCACCGGGGAGGGTCCTGTTCACATCCCTCCTCTGTCGCACCGCAGATGATATGTCAATTCCATTCCGATTTTCCAGCCTTTCGCTGGTGGGATGTCCCACCAAGTACGCATTACACAATCTGACACGCCTCTTCAAAGCTGAGACGCGGGCTGCGCGGATGGAGCTTGGCCGCATCGCCGTGACCGAGGTTGCACAGGAAGTTTGATTTGACCGTCGTCCCCCCAAAGAACATCGCGTCCACCTTCGCGTTATCGAAACCGGACATCGGCCCGCAATCCAGACCGAGCGAGCGGGCCGCCAGTATGAAGTAGCCGGCCTGCAGCGACCCATTCCGCAGCGCCATGTACTCCAGCACGTTCTCCGGCAAATCCTTGAACCAGGCCTTGGCGTCCACATGCGGGAACAGTTCGGGCAGTTTCTCATAGAAATGGACGTCCATGCCGATGATGGCGGTGACCGGTGCGGTCATAGTCTTGTCCACGTTGCCCGTGGACAGGGCAGGCTTTAGCCGGTCCTTTGCGGCCTTCGACTTGACGAATACCACCCGCATCGGGCACATGTTGGCGGACGTGGGCCCCATCTTGGCGAGGTCGTAGACCTGTGCAAGCAGCGCGTCGTCAACAGGCTTGTCCAGCCAGACGCTGTGTGTTCGTGCCTCACGGAAGATTACGTTCAGACTCTCGTCGCTTAATTTGAACATGTGGACTCTCCTTTAGTTGACATTTCCCATATGGCTTATGCCCGCGACCAGCGCGGGACGTTGAAGTTGTTCGGGACGAATACCCTTAACGAAAGGGTGTGTCCTAATCTCGGCAACGAGTCGTTGCGCTGAATCGTCCACAGTCTCGCTGGAGGCTGCATCCGACCTCATTCCGAGTTCATCACCAAGTTCTTTAACCAAGAGCCGCATCGTTTCTAGGTTCATCGCGCACACTGCGTTTTCCTTTGCGGTCTCAATTCTGTGGGCAGTCGGCCCATCACACCCTCGGGCCAGCATCCCTGATTTCTATCTGCACGTCGTGGGCGTACTCTTTGAAGTTCTTTCCAAACCTGCGTGCCAGCAGGTCACGCGCTTTCGGGTGGTCGTATGCCGCGGGGTCCTTCCATGTCTTGCGCGGCCCGAAAACTCCTTCCATCATTTCACATTTCAACCGTTGCACCCAGCGCCACGCCAACAGCGCGGTCGGAACCCAAGTCGCCAGCCCGCGCCGGTGCCGCGCCGCCAGTAGACCGGCTACCGCGCCGCCGGCAATGAGCCACGGGCTGCTACCCGCTCGAATGCTTGTGCGTGCTGATTCGAGCCGGAGACGCAGACTGGCGCACTCCAACTCGATGAGACCGCGATGCAAACCGCCCTCCAGGACAACAAGCAGTTTGCGTTCTGCCAGGCCGTTCAGTCCTTTCGCAAACATTCGCTGTCCTTTCTGAATTCGGCAATCGTCTCGGCAAACGGCGGCGGGCCGCTTTTGATCTGCCGGCGAAGCCTCATGAAGATCCCTGCCGCTCCAGCCAGTGCCGCCACCGCCAGCACAATCAACCCAGCATAACCGGCCGCAGTCCACACCCACACGGCCAGCGCGCCTATGCCAACCAGCAGCCCGACCGCGCCCAAAGTCATGGCGATGCCGAGCCACACGAGCAGGTTGAGAAACCGGAGCTTCTCTTCCTGCAGCTCAACGGCGAACAGCTCGAATCGGCTGCGAATCAGCCCCAGCAACGACTCGCCGGTGCGGCGAAGTGATTCAAACCAGCCGTCGGTATGGGTCGTGGATTCGCTCATGATGTCTACTTTCGTGTGACGAGTACTCCGATCAACAAGCCGACTACGAAGGCCACACCGATGGATTCGTAGGGATGATCGCGGATGACCGTGTCTGCTTTCTTTGCCGCGGCTTTCGCCGTCGCGATGTTCTGTTCCTGCGCGTCCTGGCAGGTGGTCTTGGCTCGTTCCAGAGCCACTCCGAGACGCGCCCGCGCCTCTTTCGCTTTCTCGCTCGCGTCACCCGCCGTGGCCTTCAACAGGTCCTCGGCGTCGCGAGCGAGCGTTTTCAAGTCTGTCACCATGCGCTCCCGTGCTATGGTGTTGTGCGCTCTTTCGTTGGCTTCTTGGTTTGTTTCCATAGTTCAGTCCTTTCTTCGGTTTAATCCGATCCCAGTCTGTCTCATCATAAGAACCTTCCACCGGTTGAGGCCGTAGGAGGTCTGTCGCGCAATCCGGAGCGACCACTACGGAAACGGCATTGCAGTTAGCTCATCTTGCGCCTCATCGAGGGCGACTTCACCTCGCTGGCCACATGCCGTGCGTAGTTGATCAGCCTGGCTTGCCCGCCGGACTTCCAACCGCTGGCGGATCGCCTTGGAGCCGCTGCAGTAATCCTTCCAACACCACGTGACGCCGCTTTAGGGTTTCACGGTAGTTAGGCTCCTTCGTGTGATGGATCTCGACCTGGACTTCCTCGTACTCCTCTTGAACGAGCTCAAGCAATTCCATTTTCTCCTCTTTATTCAATACCAGTTGCACGCTGCACCTCCTCAATGAATTCGATACTTTCAATTTGTCTTGCCTTGTGAAGCAGGCTCGTAGTGGATGCCATAAGCTGCGACCACCGCTTTCGGGTCTGACGTTGATTAGCCTCGATTCAATGTTGGTTTCATGGTTGGTGTTATTCCGTTTGTTGCTTTTTACGATGCGTTCAGCGACCTTGCTGCAGTTCGGCGGGTTCTCGCCGCTAGGCGTTTGCCGCGCGGCGTGCGGCCAGGGAAATCGTCAATCGGGCAAACCCGCTGAAGAGCATACTGATGCCCACCAACGAGCCGATAGCCCATAGACTACTCGATGGCCATGTCCGCCATATCATGATTGCGAGAATGAGGGTGACAATCCCATCCACCAATAGCCACCCCGAACCGGGCAACGGGCGGAGACGGTATGACAGAATGAACTCCAGGATCGATTCCAACAACAGGTACGCAGCCAGCACGAGCGTCAAGGACGCGAGACCCGCCACGGGATTTAGCAATACGTAGCCGCCTGTGACGATGTAGAGGATGCCCAGAAGCATTCCCCACAAGAGTCCGCCGCTACTGCGTGTGTCCCAGCCGTACACCAGATGGGCGGCACCGCTAAATACCATTAGCCAACCAACCAATATTGTTACAGCGATACCGGAGGCTGGCGGCACAATGATCGCCAGAATACTGGCCACGATCATTAGCACACTCAGCATGACCGACCATCCCGCCGCTTTCTTCACGATTGCAGCAGGGTTTGAAGCTATTGTAGCACTCATTATTACCTCCTCAGGTCCGTCGAGGACCTACGTTGTTTGTTTCATTCCTACGTGGAAAACTGAAACGACCAGCCTTTCCCAGCCTCTCACATCTTGTGCAGGTCAAGCGCCAGCGCGACCCAGGCCCAGCCGTAAAACACCAGATCGATTCCGACGAAAAGGCCGATCGTCCACAGGCCTGAGACCGGCCATTGCGCCAGGACGAGAACCCCCAGCACACAGGTGATGATTCCGTTCACCGCGTGCCAACCCCAGCCCGGCAAGTGAATCACCAGCGAGCTGACCAGTTCAAACAGCCCGGACATCAGGAAGAACAGGGCCATGAAAAGGGTCACAACCTCGGCGCTGATCACCGGCCTCCTCACAAGCAGTGCGCCGGTTACGCCGAAGAGAACCGCCCCCAGCAAGTGCTGGAAGAAGCCTGCCCAGTGACCGACGAGGAAAGCCTGCAGAGTCTCGATACCGGCCGCCATCAACAGCAACCACCCGAAGAACGACATCGAAACTACCGTGGCTTTCACGGACCGAGTAACGGCGGCGATCCCCAACAGCACCAATCCGATGCCGAGCGCCAGGAACCACCCCCAGTTTTGAATCATTTCGGGCGGAATTCCGACCATCAGAACATCAATCTGGTTCATTGCAATGTCTCCTTTGATTCATGTTTAGCAATCGCAGCTCAAACGAAGCGCTTCACAATGCCAGCGCTTCCTTGGTGAGTTCCCAAGCTTGGTGCAGCTTGCCGCTGCGCCGCTTGTGCTCGGACTGGACCTCGGCGATACGCGCCTCCAACTTGGCCTTCGCGTCACCCTGCGCCTTGGCAACCTGCTCCTTCAGGGACTTGACCTTCGCGTCCATCTCGCGCTTCGCCGCTTCCGCCGCCGCCTTGGCCCGGTCCTGCGTGGCTTCCAGCTTGGCCCTGGCCGAGTTGATCTTCGCTTGAAGCTTCGCCTTTGCCTGCTTGTTCGCTCGAGCGTGCTCGGCTTTCAGATCGGCAAGCTCTGCCTTGAGTGCTGTGGCGTCTCTCTCGATCTGGGAGTCCAGCACTTCCGCGCGCGCCCGGCGGAAGACCACGCCGCCCGCGGCCTCCATCCGTGTATCGACCGGCATCACCCACTCCTCATAGACTTCGGCGACCACCGCCACCTTGCCCGGTTGCAAGTGGTGCCCGACCTCGTCCAGAAAATCCCCGCCGACTCCGACTTTCGCGAAGTCGTACAGCACACCCCCGAACGTCCCGGCAGTAGCACCGATTGCGACACCCACGGGCCCACCGAGCAGGCCAATCAAACTCCCGGTGACCAAGCCGACACCCGTCCCGAGCGGGCCCTCGTCAGCCTCCTGTTTGACGGTTACTTTCCCGCCGGCGTCCTTCGCAATCACGGCGCTCGCGTAGAGCGTGATGCTGCCCTCAGCATGCAAATCCTTGAGGGCCCTAGAACCCTCATAGGCCTGCTTCTCGTTATCGAATATTACGACGATCATCTTGTTATCCATGGCTGCTCTCCTTTTTGTTGGTGCGTGCCAGACCGTTGGTCCAATGCGCACTGTTGTTTTTGCCTATCCGTTCTGATATTCGCGGCTTTTGAATTCGAGTTCGGCCAGAAGCCAGTCATCGATTTCATGGCCGGGTGTGCCGCCGCGCGCCAAGAAGATTTCGTAGGCGCGCTGCTGGATTTGTTCCGGCGTGGGCGACTGTGACTTCGGCTTGTCTGGTAGCTTTTGGGTTCGGCGCTTCATGATGCCTTTCGGGTTGACTCCAATTTGGAGAGAATCGCTTCTTTTGTGGCCGTGCCGACAATCTTCGCGCGGACAGCGCCGGAAACGAAATAGAGAAGGGTCGGAATTGATTGCACGTCATACCACAAACTGAGATCGAGACTTGTGTCCGCGTCCACTCGCGCGACCTTCAGGATGCCGGAACACTCGGACGCGATTTCGTCCAGTACCGGCGAAAGGATTGCGCAAGGGTGGCTCCAAGAGGTCAGGAACGCGACCAAGACCGGCTGCTTGGAGTTGAGCACTTCCGAATCGAAATTCGCACTGTCAATCCGAACTGGCTTCGAGTTGTTTTCGCTTACGTTCATGTTCTCGTCTCGCATTTGCTTTCACTCCCCCTATTTGCAGTGGCCGTGCCACCCGATTTCCTGATCCAAAGTTTGTTAATAATCAGCGACTTACGAAAAGTGCGACCGACAGGCATCCAGTTCGATAAATCGGACGTCTGAAAAATCGTCCGGATTGAGTTGGACGTTTCCTCCCTGTTTTGCGAGATTACGGACGTGAAATCCCTCAGCGACAGCCGCATTGATTCAAACGTCGCTGTACGAATGGTGGTTGAGGTCGGCGAAGCTCAGTCACTGAACGAGCTATTCCAGAAAATCGTCGCCGACGGCGGGGAGCGTCCGAATATCGTGTGCGTCCAAGCCTGGCTGATTGAGAAAGGTGATCTCTGCGCCACGTGTCCGTGCAGGTCGGTTTGTCCTGACCAATCCCGCTGCCTGCACTTGGTCGCGGCCAAAGGGCGCTCGCTCTCGGACTCCGGCAAGAAGCGGCCGGGTTTTGAAAATCTCAACGCGCGCATCCCGCTGGGCGTCGGCCCGATTGGAAAATCTGTCCTGGCTGGTCAGGAGAAAGCTTTCTTGGATACCGAGAATCCTCCTGGTCTGGACTGGCTGCGCGACGAAGCGATCCGCGGATACCGGGTCGTGCCGATTTGGTATAAGGGCGAACCGCTGGGCGCAGCCGTTGGCTTCACGCGCGAAGAACGGCCCGAGGAGATCGGCCCGTGGGGACGAATCTTTGCCAACCAGTTGGGCGCGTCCATCGCCCACGCGCGAGCGTTCGACGAGATTAAGAATCTCAAAGCGCAACTCGAACTGCAGAACGCGTATTTGCAGGAAGCCGTCATCGAAGCCAAAGCGTTTGGCGATCTCGTCGGCCAAAGCGCCGCGCTCCGGCACATCGTCAGTCAGATTGATCTGGTCGCGCCCACGGACGCTTCCGTGCTCATTCTCGGCGAGACCGGCACCGGCAAGGAACTGGTCGCCCACGAGATCCACCGGCGGAGCAAGCGCAGAGACGGGCCGCTGGTGCGTGTCAATTGCGCTTCGATTCCACGCGAACTTTTCGAGAGCGAGTTTTTCGGCCACATGCGAGGTTCGTTCACCGGCGCCGTGAAAGACCGGGCCGGCCGCTTCGAAACCGCCGAGGGCGGGACGATCTTCCTGGATGAAGTTGGCGAAATCCCGATGGACATTCAGAACAAGCTCCTGCGCGTGCTCCAGGAAAAACGTTACGAACGCGTGGGCGACGACCGCACGCGCCTCGCAGATGTGCGAATCATTGCGGCCACCAATCGTGATCTGAAGAAAGCGGTCAGCGCCGGCCGGTTCCGCGAGGACCTCTATTACCGGCTGAACGTTTTCCCAATCCAGGTCGCGCCGCTACGAGAACGGTTGGACGACATTCCATCGCTGGCGAAACATTTCGTTGAACTCTCCACACGCGACCTGAAATGCGCCAAACCGCGGCTGACCCGGGCGGGGATCGCGAAACTCCAGAGTTACGATTGGCCAGGAAACGTTCGCGAATTGCGCAACGTGATTGAGCGCGCCGTCATTCTGGCTCGTGGCGGGGCACTGGATTTTGAGTTGCCGATCGCCAACCAGCCCCTACCAACTCCATCAGCGGCCCGGGCCAGTGACGCTCCCGATCCAGAGTTTCTCACCGAAGCCGAACTGCAACGCCGCGAGCGCGACAATCTTTTGCTCGTGCTCCAAAAGGCCAACTGGAAAATCAAAGGCCCAGACGGCGCAGCCGAACTACTCGGCGTGAAGCCCACCACCTTGTTGTCTCGCATGAGCAAGTGGGGACTGAAGAAGCCGGCAGGGTAAACTCCCGGTTGTCACCCGGCGTTGCTCGCGCTGAAACGTAGTGGCTGACCGTTACCGGACTTCGATGGGGGTGCCGACGTTTTGGTTGAACTGCTTGGCGGCGTGGCCGGTGTTGATGGCGATTTCGAGGAAGCCAGTCGAGCCGAAACTGAACTGGAAGGGGGACGGATCGCCGCGAGTTGCACGAGAACCCGCTTGCTTTCTCCCACATCTAGAGTTCCATGCGTCGTGACCTCGAGGAACTCCTTGGCCTGAATGATTCGGATTTGCGTCGGCATCGCTCCTCCAAAGAAGGTCTCACAGAAACAAGTGAAATCCGTTTGCCACTAGCCGTCGTGAGACTCAAGAGGTTTCCCGCCGGCTCTGTCGCTGTGGTAGTGAATATCGCCGCACTATGACGAGCCAAATCCACCGCATGACTTAGCGCGAAGGTGGAAACTTCTGTAGCAATTCTTTGACGGCTTCATTGATCCGGCGCTCGCGTTCTTCCGGTGTTCGCTTCCCAATGAGCCGTGCGGTTGCTGTGCCGCGCCACAAAGCCTGGTTGGTTCGCGCATCCACGATGTCCAGCATCAGGCTGCCTTGCGTGTACTGGCGCGTCTGTCCGGGAGATGCCAACACCCAGGAGATGTTCCCGCTGACCGTGTACTGGTACCCGTACATGGGATACCGTGCCGGTAAAACGGACTCGACAGGCTCCACTCGGTTTTCCAACACGACGTAATACACCAGTGTGAAATCTGGCTGCCCGGTCCCCGCAAGGGTGTACCCTTTCGCCACCAGTTCCTGGTTTGCGGCGCGACGCACCGGTGCGTCAACAAATTGCCAGTCGATTCGAGGATCTGTCCGCTGGTTCTTATCGGGCTCAGCCCAGTTGTACGTTTTTAACGCGGCATAGTCGGCCTTGCGGTCATAATCCGTGGTCACGCGAATGCTCGAGCACGCACCAGTTAGGAACGGCAGTATCGACAACGCCCATATGGTTCGCCTCACCATGATCGCCTCCTGTTCTTGCTGCGCCAACTATAACATCTCGCCACCCGTTTCCCATCCCTAAAACTCCTCGGCGGTTTCCCGCGCTTGCGTGCGGCGATTTTTCCAGCGAAACTTCCGTGCAATGCACTCGCTGGAATCCATCGACCGTTTCTGGCCGTTCTTCGCGACGGGCTTCGACCTGCTCGCGTGCCTGCTCGCTTCGGTTCATGTCCTGCTGAACAAGCGCGATACACGCGCCGCCACGCTATGGATCGGGTGTATCTGGCTGTTGCCACTACTCGGCCCGGTGCTCTACCTTGTGCTCGGCGTCAATCGAATCCGTCGCCGTGCTGTGTCGCTCGGCGTCCACGGCACTTTCCGCCGTCCCGTGCCCGACAACCTCGGCGAACCGGAACACGCGGGCGCGGAGCATCTCCAGCATCTTGCCCGCATCGTCAGCCGCCTAGACGCACAGCCGCTGGTCGCCGGCAATGCCATCGAGCCGCTCGTGAATGGCGACGAGGCGTTTCCCGCCATGCTTACCGCGATTGAATCGGCGAAAGAATCTGTCTCGCTTTGTACGTACATTTTCGACAACGACGCCAGCGGAGGACAATTCGTCGCCGCGCTCGAACGCGCCGTGCGGCGTGGCGTGCCGGTGCGCGTGCTGATCGACGACGCTGGAGCACGCTACTCGTGGCCGCCGATCACAGGCCGATTGCGGCAGGCGAAAATTCCCTGCGCGCGGTTTCTGCCCGCGTCGCTGTTTACGCCGTGGCGCGTGGCAACCATCAATCTGCGTAACCACCGCAAGTCGCTCATCGTGGATGGACAGATCGCGTTCACCGGTGGCATGAACATCCGTCACGGCAACATGATTTCAGAAACGCCGCGCCGCCCGGTCCAGGATTTGCATTTCCGCGTCACCGGCCCGGTCGTCGCAGAATTGCAGGCGGCGTTTGCGAACGACTGGGCGTTCACCACCCGAGAAGTCCTCGACGGCGAAATCTGGTTCCCGAAATTGTCCGAGGCCGGAGAGGCTGTCGCCCGCGTCATCACGGACGGGCCCGACGGCGATTTTGAAAGCTTACAATTGACGCTGCTCGCGGCGCTGGCCGAGGCGCAGACGTCCGTGCAAATTCTCACCCCGTATTTCCTGCCGGACGGCACGCTGATTTCCGCGCTGAACCTCGCCGCCCTGCGCGGCGTGCGCGTGGACGTCGTCCTGCCCGGAAAAAACAACTTGCCGTTCGTGCACTGGGCGTCGCGCGCGATGTGGTGGCAGGTGCTGGAACGAGGCTGCCGCATCTGGCTCACACCGCCGCCGTTCGACCATTCCAAGCTGATGATTGTGGACAGCCACTGGGTGTTGCTCGGGTCGGCAAACTGGGATGCGCGCAGCCTGCGGCTGAATTTTGAAATGAACGTCGAGGGCTACGGACGCCAGTTCGCGCGGAAGATGGAAATGGTCATTGCGAAAAAAATCTCCACCGCTCGCGAAGTCACACTCGCCGAAATGGACGCGCGTCCTTTGACCATCCGGTTGCGCGATGCGGCGGTGCGCTTGTTTTCCCCGTATCTCTGAAATTTCTGCTTGTGGGAAAATTGTATTACCTGAATTATTCCGATGGTCTGACGGCGCAGCGAGGACTCGTTTGCAGGATTCACCTCTAGCTTCATCCGCATGACTCCTCGCCGGACGCGAAAATATAGGTTAGAATTCGATCACGAATGAGAATTCACGCGGTAGCACGAGTGGAGCGCAACGCGCACCGGGCAGGCGAAATCATCGGCGTGCTGGCAAAGTACGGCCTGTCCGACTGGGTCAAGGGCCTGAATTACTCGTGGGTTCAGGATCGAATCAAGAGCATTGACGGCCAGTCCATCCCCGACCTCAAAGTCGAGGAACGCGTGCGCCTGGCATTCACCGAACTCGGCACCACGTTCATCAAGCTCGGCCAAATGCTCAGCACTCGGCCCGACCTCGTCGGCCCTGAGATGGCCCAGGAACTGGCCCAACTGCAAACCGCCACCCCGGCCGATTCGCCCGATACGGTTCGGGCCACCATTGAAGCCGAGTTTGGCAAACCGCTGAGTAACCTGTTTGTGCATTTCAAACATGCGCCATTGGCCTCGGCTTCCATCGCCCAGGTCCATCTGGCCCAGTTGCACTCGGGTGAGCACGTCGTCATCAAAGTCCAGCACGCCGGCATTGCGGACAAGATCATGCCCGACCTCGATATCCTCGCCGGGCTGGCCGAGTTGGCGGAAAAGCATGCTTCCCAGATTCGTCCCTACCAGCCCGTCGCAGTCGTCCGACAGTTCCGCCGCACTCTCCTGCGCGAGTTGGATTTCACCGTCGAACGCCGCAATCTTGGGGAGTTCGCGGAACATTTCGCCCAAGACGACACCGTCCACTTCCCCCGCGCCTACGCGGAGTTCTCGACGCGCCGGGTTCTGACGATGGAACGGCTGGAGGGCATCCTCGGCACCGATTCCAAGGCGCTTGTCGCCTCGGGGGTTGATCTCGATGAATTCGCGCGCCGCGGTGCTAATATGTATCTCCAGATGATCTTCCGCGATGCGTTCTACCATGCCGACCCCCATCCCGGAAACCTGATGCTGCTGACCGGCGGCGTGGTCGGGGTGCTCGACTGCGGGATGACGGGCCGCCTCGATGAAGAATTGGGGGAAGGCCTTGATGAAATGCTCATGGCCATCGTGAACCGCAACGCGGTGGACCTGGGGGACATAATCCTTCGCCTCGGCTCCGCGCCGGCTGGCACGCCCCGTGACCAATTGCGCGCCGACCTCACCGATTTTGTGTCCGACTACGTGGGCCAGTCGATCCAGGAAATGGACCTGGGCGGCGCGTTGAACAGCTTGTTTGAAATCATCCGGCGCTACAACATCACCCTGCCTCCACCCCTCTCGCTGCTGTTGCGCACGCTGGTCGAGTTGGAGGGGACCGCCCAGCGGTTGAGTCCGGAATTCAGCCTTGCCGAAGTGATCCAGCCGTTTTACGCCACGATGGTCCGCAAGCGCTTTTCGGTCCGGGGCTTTCTTGGACGGGTCCAGCACGCTTTCCATGACTGGGAAAGGCTGGCGCAGTCTTTGCCTCGCGACCTGGGCGACGCTCTCAAGCGCATGCGCGAGGGCACCTTCTCCATCCACTTGGAAGTCCGTCATATCGACC
>JBEKUF010000015.1:0-32339 GCA_049515295.1 Verrucomicrobiia bacterium
CCGTTTTCGTTTTGGGTTGAACTGTGCACGTACCAGAAAACGCTGCCATTGTCCGTCGTGGGATTGAGTTGCCACGCTCCAAAGCCGTTGCCGCCGGTGGCGCCATTGGTCCAAAGGGAGGTATACGGGATTGAGCCCATGCCTGCAAGCGACGAAGGCCCCCCCGCGGAAGAGGAAACCGGTTTACCAACCAGACCAAAAAAAATCATCCAAGCGATTGCCGCTTGGGATGTTCTTCCCCAACCGAAGCATTTTATCATGATCGTGCGCCCACTACCTGGCCAGCCGAACGTCCCCGACTAAAGTTCTTCCCGCACCTCTTCCCCGCCACCAAACGAACTCTGCTACCACTCCTTAGCGAACGCGGCCAAGCTACCTTTCACCACTAACTCTAGCGGTGTCCCGCCAAAATTCAAGTCAGAAATTGCGAAATCGGTTTACTCTGGGCCATGCCCAATTTACACGTTGGCAGTGCATAAGACTGCACAGGGGAGGATCTTAGCGGCACAGGGTTGCCAATTCAGGGCGAAGAGATCTGGACGCGATAGAACTCATTGGGTGGCCAGGGGCTGAGGTTGGTGGGGGTGAGATGATTTGGTGGGGGTGAGATGATGGTGATCTGGTTGTTGCCGTTGGTCTGGGGCGTGGAATTGGACGCCCAACCGCTGTAGTTGACCAGATGGGAAGTGGAGATCGGAGCATGGGGAGGCCTAGTGTTGATAAGGCCGAACGTCAGGTTTATGAACTGATTGGAGGCCGCGATCCGCACCGTAAGGATCTGGGTCGTAGCGCCAACTGTGGTTTTTGTCGAATTCGGCAATGGGCCTGACTTCAATGACGTTGACGCCGAGTTGCCGCAAGAATGCCAGAGGATTTCGGATGGCGACGCGTTGAGTCGGCGATTGAAAGCCCAGAGAGCCAAATGCGGATATGGCCGCGCTTGCGCAGTGTTTCAGAGTGATGCCATACACGGGTCTATAACCAGATAAATAAGGCGGCCGAAAACTCCCAAGCTGTTTGGCGGCTGGAGGATGCGCAAGCTCATGGCGAGCATGGGCATTCCAAGAAGGGACGTGCCAAGAACAAACGACGTCGTGGCCGCGTGGCTTGATCTGGCTAAGGAGCTTGAATCCAGTTACCAGATACTGGCTGATGGCCAAAATGCCCAAAAAATTTCCCTTGAAATGTGGCTTCCTTTCTGGTACCCGTATGGAAGCCGGGTTGTACATTAGTCTCATTTCCATTAGGGTTAATAAATCACAAACGCAGGAATACGGAAGGCTGGCTCCATGAAAGCAACCAAGTGGTTGGTATCTATCTGTCTGACGCTCACTTTCTTTGCGCCGTTAGTAAAGGGGTTCACCATCAACGGCACGTACGACCCAGGCTTCGGCTCGGCGCTCGCCACTCAAGTGCTCGCCACGACCGCGCTGGACAATGATATGGGCCTCATTGACCAAGCCGACGGCTCCGAACTGGATGCGGCTTATGCAATCGTTGCCAATGGCGAGTTGTATTTGTTCCTGGCGGGGAACCTCGATTCCGGCGGAACGGGCTCCGTAGTCAATACCAGCAGCGTGCCCTTCGACAAACTGAATGTTTTTATCATGACAGGGGCCGGTGGAGATAATACGCTCGGGACGAATTACAGTGGCGCTGCTGATTTTGGCGGCATCAACCGGATGGGGGTCAGCGGCAATGGCGCGGCGGGTGAGAGCGCAAGTCTTGGCCTGACGTTCGACCCGGGCTTTGCGCCCAATTACTGGATCGGCGTGGGCGTAGGCGGGGCCGGCACCAACCCGACCATGTACGCGAATTATTTGATGGTCTGTGACGGCTGCCCCGGGGCCTTTATGGGCAGCGCGGCCCCGAGCAACGTTGTCTGGGACACCAGCGACAACCAGGGCTTAAATACTGGTATCCAGGTCGCCCTCAACAACAGCAACACCAACGGTGTCTGGGGAGACATCAGCGGCTGCCCCGTGAATGGCGGGACGACCAACAATCCACTATCGGTGGCCAGGGGGATAGAAATGGCCATTCCGCTTACGGCCATTGGCAGCCCCGCCGCGGGCGCGACCATTACCATCTGCGCGTTTATAACGGATAAAGGCTATGACGCGCTATACAATCAAGTCTTGGGTCCCGTCACAGGAAGCATTGGTAACTCGTCCACTTGCGCGTTCACCCTGAGTCCTGATGGTGACTCTTCGGATGTCTACTTCCAGAACCTTCCCGGTACGCATACGTTTTCGATCTCCGTTCCCGTGGGGAACAGCTTCTCCGCCAGTCCAGTCGGTCCCATCGCGTTCGGTAATGCCGGCGGCACAAGCAATGAGGCCGTCACTGTAGTGGGATCCTACGCATGGACGGCGACCAGCAGTGTGCCCTGGGTCACGATTACGTCGGGCGCGAGCGGCACGGGCAATGGCACCATTTCCTACACCGTGGCCACGAACACATCGTTTGCCGGGCGGTCGGGGTTTTTGACCATCACAGGGGGACAGATTATCACGATCGACCAGGCCGGCGTTGTGTTGCCTCCGTACGGGATCGTTACCGTCGATGGCACGAAGGATCCGTACTACGGGTGCCCATTGGTGGTTCAGACGCTCGGCACGTCATTCGGCAAGAACACCAGCATGAACCTGGCGTACGCCGGTGGCTCCGAGCTCGACGCGGCGTACGGACTGATTCAGAACAAGGTTTTGTTCCTGTTCTTGGCGGGAAATCTGCAGAACAACTACAACCATCTCAATATATTCTTTGCGGGCGGGACAGGCGTTCTGAACTCGCTCACCAATGTCGAACCTCAAGTGAGCTACAACCTCTTGAACAACATGGGTTCGCTGAGTCTGGGCTCTCAAGTCACGTTCGACTCCGGCTTTAAGCCCGACTACTGGATGGGCGTGAACATTGGCGGTAGTCCTACCACATACTACCTCGACTATGCCCAGTTGTGGCCCGGCGGCACCAATGCCAGCGGCGCGGCCACGAATTGGTACTACGTGGGTTTCTCGACCCCCACCAACGGCACACTCGTGCCAGCGACCAATCCATTCCTTATCCAGGCCACCGTGAACAATAGCAACACCAACGGCGTCGACGGCTCCTCCTGCGCCACTAATTCAGCATACCAGTTGAACTCCGTCGCTGCGGCAACTGTCACGAATGGTATTGAGCTGGCCATTCCGTTGCAGGCGCTGGGCAGCCCGACGGGGGTGATCGAGGTCTGCGCGTTTATCAGCAACGACAACGGCACGTACATTTCGAACCAGATCCTTGGCCCCATCGCCACGAGCGGTTGCCAGGGCAATCTGGCAAGCGGCGGCACCAGTAATGTCGTCAACTTCGGCAGCTTACCCGGACAGCATTATTTCCTCGTCGGTCCTGAGATGCGGGTGACGAGCATTGCCGTGACGAACAACCCGAGCAATGCTGTAACGAATAACTTCGGCAGCGGCATCACAAATCGCATCGCCGTCAGTTATCAGACGGAGGCCAATCAGGCGCAGGGCATCACCAACTGGCTGTACCAGTTGCAAGTCACCACGAACAGCCTGGCCAGCGGGGCACTAACCAACAGCTCAGTGTGGAAGAATGTTGGGAACGGGACCACCGGGCCCGGGATCATCACGACGCTCGACGTAGTGACGACGACGACGAACATTCCCGCGGTGTTCTATCGCGTCCGGCAGACCCCGAGCGGCTGCGACCAGTAGGGGTGCGGTTGGATCGTTGAGTGGCGCCAGCGGAATACAATCGAGAGCACAGCCGTAGACAAAAGGCAGAACAAGGAACAACTGCCTCGTTCACGACTCGGTGAACCAAACTACCGGCTGTGCTCTCTTTTTTCCGCCCAGGCAACAGCGGCCGGCTGTTTGCGTCGCCGGCACATCCTGGAGCCTCTCATCTTCAGGAAGCGCTGTCCTTGACGGTGCGCTTGTCGTTAAATGTCCCCCCTGATGGATCGAGCGTTGCGGATGGGTGGTTGGGCGGTGATGCTGCCGATCACGGCGCCGCTTCTCTACCTGATCATGCTGGCATTGGGTCGCTGGCTCAAGAGATCGGTGCGGATGCGCCTGGGATTGTTGTACCAGGTCTTCAGCGGCGTGCTCCCGAGGAGCGTCAGGCGTTTCGTGCATCTCCAGAATGGTCGGCGCCTCATCTCACCGTCTCCTTCCGGTCACGATCGTGGCATCGGATGGCCCTCACGCATCAGAACGGGTTTTTCAGCCCTTTCGGGAGCTCGGATTTCTTCGTGCTGATTTTGATCTTGTCCTGGCCCTCGAACGTGATTGTACCGACGTCGGCGAGGTTGTTGGTGGTGATCACGTTGTTGTTGGTGGTGATGATCGTGCCGATGATATTTAAGACTCCGTTCACGGTCAGCACCTTAACTTCGCCATTCTTCACGGTTCCCAAGCTGGCGATCAGTTCATTTACGTTGAACTCGACAACCAAATCCGGGCGACCAAACTTCTTCTTCTTGGGGCACCCGTGCGTGTACACGAACGGACCCACCACATCATTCGTTTCAATCGTGAAGTTGGTGCTGTCCAGCACGCCGTTCAACGTCACGCTCGCGGGGATGATGTTGCTGACGTTCAGCGATTCCGTCCCCACGATCGCCACTTGGATCACGCCGCCGTCATTGGTGTTCACGACGACCGGGCAGAAACCCGGGGCGATGGCCACGATCGCCTGTAGGGGGGCCTGGACGGTGACGCTAAACGTGCACGAAGCGGTGTTCCCAGCGGCGTCGACGGCGGTGCAGACCACGGGCGTCGTACCCAAGGGGAAGATCGAGCCCGAGGCCGGGACGCACGTGACGGTCGCAGTGACCGAACAATTATCGGTGGCCGTTGGCGTGGGGAAGTTCACCACCTGCGCGGAGCTGGCGGGCACGGTAATGTTCGTGCAATTGTTGACGACCAGAAAGGCGTTGGTGAAATCCGGCACGAGGGTGCACTGGGAAAACTCGGAAGTATTGGAACTGCTGTCGCTGGCGGTGGCCGTGATGAACTGGCCCACCAGGTCGGGGTTGGAAAAGGGGAGGCTGAACGTGGTCCCGCCACTCAGGTCCGTAGTGACATCGGCGGACCCGAGGAACACCTGGCCTTGCCCAAAGACGGACGGATCACAGGTGACGTTGGAGAAGAACTCGAGGTGCGCGGTGGTGCCGCCGGTGGAATTGGTGATGGATCCCTGGATCAGCGCGCCGGCGTTCGAGCAGAGAACGGCCGTGAGGACGGGGAAATTCTGGAAATTGTTCGGGCCTGTGGGAAACGCGCCAAACGGATGGTTGGAGGTGACGCCGTCGGCACCGAGATCGATACCCAGCACGGCGTTGGAGAAAATCGAATTGGCGAAAATCGCGTTGTCGACGGCATTGCTGACCACGGTCACGCCATTGCTGCCGTTGAAGGCGATGATGTTGGCCTGACCCGACAATTCTCCCCCGATCAGATTGGTCGAGGCTTCCAGAAGTGTCCCGTCGATCAGGACACCCGATTGGCTGTTGCCCAAACTGTTGGTGCCCGTGGCATCCGTTCCGATAAAGTTGCCCTGCACCACGTTGAAATCGGATGGGGTGGGCCCAGAGCTTCCGACATTGTGTGCCGCGATATCAACGCCATTGCCAGCATTTCCAGAAATCACGTTGCCGGCTCCGGCAGCAGTTCCCCCGACTGTATTGCCGGAACCAAGAACAAACACTCCATCTCCAGCGTTGGATGAAATCGTGCTGCCGACGAGACTGTTGGCGTCGCCGCCCAGAATCACCCCGTCACCGCCGTTGGCGGAAACCGTGACGCCGGAAATGATGTTGCTACCCGCGCTAATGCCGAAGCTGGCGGAAGAACCGCCGATGTTTACGCCGTGCAGATCATTGGACGAGATCGTACAGGTGACCAGGCTGTTGCTAACGGCCTGAATATCCAGCCCGTCCGATCCGTTGGCCGATATGGTGACGTTGGAGAAGCTGTTGCCATCGCCATCGACAGACACTCCTTCCAGGCCGTTGAACGACAGCGTGGTGCTGACGAAGCTGTTGGTGCCGCCATTGATAAACAGTCCCGCGGCGGTGTTCGATACGATCAGGTTTCCGACGAAAGTGTTGTTGCCTCCGGCGATACTCCCCCCGTTTCCAATGTTGTCGACGATCTGGTTGGCGGTGAACGTGTTGGAGGAGCCGGAGATGCTGACGCCGAGGCTGTTGTGGACCAGGATGTTGCCGGTACATGTGTTGGTGTCGCCGGCAAATACAATACCGATCTGGTTGTTGGTGACGATGTTTTCCGTGAGGGTCACGCCTCCCACGACGGACACGCCAACGCCGTTGAAGTTTTGGACAATCAGACCCTGGACGGACCCGGCGACGGCAAACGTCAGCCCGGTGGCGATCACGCCCCCGCCGGAGATGCTTCCATCCAGGGCGATCAGCAACACGGGATTATTTGTCAGGGTGCCCGGGCTGGTGCCGGGGCTGGAACCGGACTGACTGAACCCGTTGACGGCGATAAGTCCTGTGATGGGCGGCAGGTTCGTCTGGGGAGCGATTGACTGCACGGAGCCATTGAACGGCGGAATGGCGAAGTTGATGGTGACTGGCGGCGAGCTGGTACTGCCGTCGGTGATAGCCTGGCGCAAGGACCCGGCGCCGCTGTCAGCGGTGGTGGTTACAGTGATTGTCGTGGAAGCGAGCGCGCCCGAACGATCGAGCCCGGCGCAGAAAAAGGTCAGGGCGGTAATCAGTAATACGCGGCAACAAAGTCGCACGGAGGTTCTCATGATGTTTTCTTCCGTAATGCCCGGTCTTCTCCAACTTCATTCTGCAAATCAGCCACTGCCATCAGACAACAGACGCAACGAGCAATGCCCGACGGCCACCCTGTTGATGGGCTCCTTCAGCGACCATGCGCCTTCAATTCCGGGAGTAACAAATGCACCCCGGCTTGTCAAACGTATTTCGGGTCGTTTGGTGTTTAGTGTTGACTCTGCAGCCGAGAAATAATAGCAACAGTGCCGAGGACCCGCGACCCACGCATGAAACGAAGGCGAGGCTCATTTTTTTTGGTTGGCGCCCTGATGACACTCCCGCTGCTCCCTGCGGCGAGCGGTTCCCCCACGGCTTTGGAAAGCGCCACGGTCAGCGAAATCAAGAACCAGGTGACTTATCAGGCCGCGGATGGAACGGAACGCGCCGCGAAGGTGGAAGATGTCGTGCAGGGACGGGAAGTGGTGAAGACCGGTGGCAGTTCCATGGTCGAGCTGGAGTTTCCGGATGGGACATTGACGCGGCTGGGGTCGCATAGCGCGTTCACATTTTCACCCGAGAGCCGGGAGGTGCAGACGCACAGTGGTCTGAGCGTGTTCTTCATTCCGAAGAACATGGGCGGCTTGCGGATTTTCTCTCACGCCGTGGTGGGCGCGGTCGAAGGCTGTACGGTGGTGGTCGAAGAGATTGACCAGCCTACGGGAGGCAAGATGCTGCATTGGACGAAATTCCTCCTGGTGGAAGGTGCTCCAGCCAACGTGTGGCTCCCCAACGGGAAGGCCCCGGTGTCGTTGCACGCGGGCCAGGGAGTTTTCCAGCGCGAGGGTGCGTTCACGCTCAGTCCGTCGTTCGATTTCGACGTCAAAGCGCTCACGGAAAACGCCAGTATCTTCACCGGATTCCACCGCCCGTGGCCCGGCTTGGACGACATCAACGCCGTCATTGAGAAACAATTCCGGGCGTTGAAGGATGGGAGAATGGTGCATACTTCCTTCTACTGGACCGGCCGCGGCATGCAACAAGGGACGCTACCCGCCCAATTTCCCGTGCCCGAGATTCCCGGAATGCAAACGCCGCCATCCAACGATTCGGGATCGCGGGACGGTTTGTTGCTTTACGAGTTCGACAACATCGCCGGGGCCAACCAACCGACACCGAGTTCAATCAAGTGAGGGCTGCTAAAGGAAATCCATGGTCTCGCGGACGAGCAGCGGCGTGAAACTATTCTGGTGTTCGCTTTTTTTCGCGGCGTCCATGGCGCGCGCGCAGCAGCCGCAGTTGTTCCTGATCGACCCGCGTGGATTTGGCCAATTGGGACCCGCGCCGTCCACGCAATCGCAGCCGGACGAGGTGGATTATCGGGATGAACTGGGGCCGCTCCACCCGCTGTTGATGTTGCGGTATACCCCGTTTCAAGTCTACAGCGATACATCGTACCTCTATGATTCCAACATCCTGTTGACATTCCACAAGCCGGTCTCGGACGAAGTGCTTGATCAGGTTTTCGGCGTAACGTATTCCCCGAGGATTTTTGACGGCCTCAAAACCGTGTTTTACGCGCAGCACTACTACGATCACTACGATTCCAACAGTTCCTTCGATTTTTATGGTGACCAGGCCGGCGTGGATCTGGCGTACACGTTGGTCCCCCCCCCGATTCCCTATCATCAAGAACAGACCTCGTCGACCTGGACCCTGTACGGTGACGGTTCGTACGAGCGGCTCGCCTTGACGACGGATGACGCGCAGATTTTCGAAATGGTGGATGCGAGGATTGGCCTTCGCTGCGATCTCGATACCGGGTTGCCCTTGTGGGGAGGGACTGCCAAACATGTCGAGCCGTTTTACGGTTATCAGTGTGACTGGCGGATTTCGGACCCATCGGTTTTGACCCGAATCGACAACACGTTTTTTCTGGGGGCCAATGTAGATCTATTGCGGAAGCTCTATCTTCAATTGCTTGCGCAGGCACAGTGGCAGGATTATCTCAATGTCAACCGCAGCGACATCACTGAGACGCTTTCCGCTGCGTTGATCTGGCGCCTCAACCAGTATGCGTCGGTGAACGCCAGCGCCCTGTTCGCCAACAACAACTCCAGCCTCAATACATTTTCCTATAAGGTCATTAATGCCGGGCCGAACCTGACGTTGCAAATCCGCTTCTGAGGTTCGGCAGCCCCCACCGGGCATGGATGGCGAGGACACCAAGCCGGTTTTGATCTCTCCGTCCAAGACGCTGACGCCACTCCGGCGCTGGATCCTCTCAGATGTCAAAACACTCACCGTCTCGCGCGACAGGGAGTCGAATCCTCGAGCGGTTCTTCAGAAGATCGGCGCCGACGTGGGTGAGCACGATCCGCTTGGCGCCGATCTCGGCCTGATGCTCCCGAAGTTCGGTGTAATTCAAATGCACCGGTGTCCGCAGATCGAAGTCCGTGCATTCGGTCACGAGCAGGTTGGCGCCCCGTGACATCGCGGGGATGGAATCGCACCACTTCGTGTCACCGGTGAGGGCCAGAACCTTGCCGCGGTGCTCAAGGCGATATCCGAGACACGGTTCGCGGTCGATGTGGCTCATGGCATAGGCACGAATCCGCATCCCGCGAATGGAAATCGGACGCCCGGGGCGGATCGTCTGGTAGACGACAGGGAAGTGGCGGCGCTTCCTCGTCACCTCCGCGAACATCGCGTCGGTCAGGGCCTCCAGCCGTGCGGGACACAACGCGGAGCCAACCACCACCAACGGCCGTCTTCGGTGCGAGCGGTATTGGTAATCCAGCAGCAACATCGGCACGCCGCCGACGTGGTCGCCATGCAGATGTGTGACCAGAATGAAATCAATTTCCTCCGGATGGATCCGTGACCGGTAGAGCGCCGGCAAGATGCAGGGACCGCAATCCACCAGCGCCGTGATGTTGCCAGAACGCACGACGACAGCAGAATGAAACCTGCCAGCCGCGCCGAACGCGTCTCCAGTCCCCAGAGTGATCACGCGCATGGGATTCGTTGGACAACAGTTATTCGAGTTACACAGCGCATGTCAACAAGCGCGTTTGTGACCGCTCAACGCATCATGATTGATGGCACTTCGTTGGGTGCCCCGGAAGAATCTCCAGCCAGACGAAGACACGGTTGTCGTGATTTGGCCACGGCGGCAATGGACGGACAAAGCGGGGTCTCGGTGCGTTCTTCAGCGGCGGATACAACACATTCCCGTGTAACACGTTATGTCTGTGATGGTTTGTCTCGGCACAGGTTGTGCAAGTGCCTCGGTTTCATGCGTGGTGTACGGATCGCAGTGGCGTTTCTCGTTCCGGCTTTGTCGAGCGCCGACAGCGGGACGACGAAGCCGTCTGCCATCGCCACGATCCCCTTCTAATATCACGACGGTCTGCTTTGGGCGAGTGTCTCGGCATCCGGGGCAGGTCAGCCGTTGGAATTCTTGATCGATACCGGCGCGACGTCGAGCGTGGTGGATCGGCAGACGGCGCAACGGATTGGCTGAGCACCTTGGGGCGCATATCGTTACTCCGCGACGGCGGACACCTCACTTGCCCAAACGAGCGGTCATTTCGTTAGCGAACAACACGAATCGAAAAAACGCTTGTCACACACCGGTGTTTCGGACAGAGTCCTGCGCCTGGAGTTTTTTGGAGAAGGAAAATGGTCCAATTCGGGAATCGAATTCTCTTTGTCGGTTATGGGGCGGTGGCCCAGTGCACGCTGCCGATCCTGGTGAAACATATCCATGTGCCGTGCCAGAACATCACGGTCATGGATTTCGAGGATCGGCGCGAACTGCTGCGGCCGTGGTTGAAGCGGGGCGTGCGGTTCGTGCGCAAACGCGTCACGCGGGACAACCTCGGCAGCCTGCTGGGCCGACATGTCAGCGCCGGCGACGTCCTCATTGATCTGGCGTGGAATATTGACGCCTGCGAAATCCTGCAGTGGTGTCACGATACTGGCGTGCTGTACGTCAACACCTCGGTCGAAGTCTGGGATCCGTACGAAGGCGCGCAGAACAAGCCCCCGAGCGAGCGCACGTTGTACTGGCGCCACATGAACGTCCGCCGCCTGATCGCGAAGTGGGGCGAGCCGGGCCCGACGGCGGTGCTGGAGCACGGTGCGAATCCGGGCCTCATCTCGCATTTTGTCAAGCAAGGGTTGATTGACATCGGACGGCGGCTCATCACGGACCGGAAGGCCAACGGTTTGGACGCGGAGGAAATCCGGCAGTTCACCAAGGATCGCTCGTTCAATCGGCTGGCGATGAAGCTTGGGGTCAAGGTGATCCATTGCAGCGAGCGCGACACGCAGGTTACCGACCAGCCGAAGCAGGTGGATGAGTTCGTGAACACCTGGAGCGTCGAAGGTTTCCGCGAGGAGGGCACGACGACCGCGGAGATGGGCTGGGGGACGCATGAGAAGGAACTGCCCGCGCTCGCCTACGAGCACGCGGAAGGCCCGCGCAATCAAATCTGCCTCGCCCGCATGGGCATCAACACCTGGGTCACGTCGTGGGTGCCCAACTATTGCATCCACGGCATGGTGGTGCGACACGGCGAGGCGTTCACCATTTCCGACCGGCTGACCGTGCGGCAGGACGGCAAACCGATTTACCGTCCGACGGTGCACTACGCGTATTGCCCCTGCGACTGCGCGATTGCCTCGCTCAATGAATTGCGCGGCTACGATTACAAGCTCCAAGAGAAGCAGCGGATCATGAACGACGAGATCACCGGCGGCGCGGACATTCTCGGCGCGCTGTTGATGGGTCACAGCTACAACGCGTGGTGGATTGGCAGCGACCTCAGCATCGAGGAATCGCGGCGCCTGGTACCGCACCAGAACGCCACGACCATGCAGGTGGCGATTTCCGTCGTGGCCGCCGGGATGTGGATGATCGAGAATCCGGCCCAAGGCGTGTGCGTGCCCGACGATCTCCCGCACGACTACGTCCTAAAGATCTCCAAGCCCTATCTCGGCCGGTGGATCTCCAAGCCGGTCGACTGGACGCCGTTGAAGCATTACACGAACGCGTTCCAAGGGCACAACAATCCGGCGGTTGATTGGGACGATCCGTGGCAGTTCAAGAACTTTCTCATCACGGACGGAGATTAGGATGGTTTCGCGAAGCACGCTGAAGAACCTGGCCAAGAAGCACGGCACGCCGCTGTTTATCGTGGACCACGACGCCTTGCGGCGCAACTACGCCACGTTCAAGGAATACCTGCCGCGCGTGCAGGCCTACTACGCCGTCAAAGCCAACCCGGACCCTGCCATCGTCAAGACGCTGTACGAAGCGGGCGCGAGTTTCGACGTGGCTTCGATGCCGGAGTTCATGATCGTCCACGAGTACATCAAGGACATGCCGGCCCGGCAGCGGCAGGATTGGATCTGGGACAAGATCATTTATGCCAATCCGATCAAGGCCAACGAAACCCTTCAGGAACTTGACCGGTATCGGCCGCTGGTGACGTACGATAACTATGAGGAGATCAACAAGATCAAGAAGTACGCCCCACACGCCGGGCTGGCGCTGCGGCTCAAAGTGCCGAATACCGGTGCGATGGTCGAGCTCTCTTCAAAATTCGGCGCGGCCCCGGGAGAGGCGGTTGATCTTATTCTGGCGGCCGACAGGGCGGGGTTGGTCGTGGAGGGCCTGAGTTTCCACGTCGGCAGCCAGACGACCAACTTTCAGAACTACGTCCAAGCTATCAACCTGGCCGCGAATATCTTCAAGGAAGCGCGCTCCCGCGGCTACACCAAGATGAACCTGCTGGACATCGGCGGGGGCTTCCCCGCGCCGTATGACGCCACGGTCAGACCGTTCGGCGAGCTGGCGAAGATTCTGAACCGCGAAATTGACCGGCTTTTCCCGAAAGAGATTCAAGTCCTGGCCGAGCCGGGGCGCTTCATGGTGGCCACGGCCGGTATCGCGGTCTCGAAGATCATCGGCAAGACCATTCGCGACGGCAAGCTGTGCTACTACATCAACGACGGCGTCTACCACACGTTCTCGGGCGTCATCTTCGACCACTGCCACTACCATCTCAAGGCCTTCCGGAAAGGCGCGACGCAGATTTGCTCGGTGTTTGGCCCGACCTGCGACGCGCTGGACGTGGTTTCAATGGCCGAGGAGTTGCCCGCCGATCTTGAGCTCGGTGACCTGCTGTATAGCGAAAACATCGGCGCCTACAGCGCGGCTTCCTCGACGTGGTTCAACGGGTTTCCGCCGGCAAAGATCGTCCACGTCAACCAGTAGCCGCGACGGCGTCGTCGGGCCTTTGGGTGCCAGTTCATCGCCTGAACGCGGGCGGGCGACCCGGTTTTCCGGAATGCTCTTTTGGGTTCCCATTTGCCCAAATGCGTCAGGGGATCGGCCTCCCGCTGGTAGCGGAATATCGGCAAGGCTTGAAGCAAATTCGAGGCAGTGGTACAAGGGGCCATGAGAAGCCGCCCGAACCGGAGCCGACGATGAAGCGACTGCGACACGTTCTTACAGCAATAATCACCCTGCCCTTGCTGTGCGTTTTCGTTTGCTGGGGTCAAATTACCAATACGCTGCCCGACGGAGCCAAGTATGTTGGAGAGATGAAGGACGGTCAGCCGAATGGGCAAGGGACGGAGACGTGGCCAGATGGGGCGGAGTACGTTGGAGGGTTTCGGGATGGGGAGCCCAACGGCCAGGGGACCGTCACGTTTCCAAATGGGTCGAAGTATGTTGGCGGGGTCAAGGATGGCAAGATGAACGGCCAGGGGACGCTCACGCGGCCGGATGGGTCGAAGTATGTTGGAGAGTTCAAGAATGAATTGTACGAAGGGCGGGGAACATTCACGTATGCAACTGGAGGCGAGTACATTGGCGAATTCAGGGATGGCAAACGGAATGGCCAGGGGACGATGACGTTTCCGGATGGAAGCAAGTTCGAGGGCAAGTTCGGGAATGACCTGCCGAATGGCCAAGGGACGTACACGTGGACGGATGGACGCAAGTACGTCGGAGAGATCAAGGATGGCAAGTACAATGACCAGGGAACTTTTACGTGGCCAGATGGGGCAAGGTACCTTGGAGAGTTTAAGGATGGCAAGCCGAATGGCCAGGGGATTCTCAAGTATTCAGATGGGCGCAGGTACATTGGTCAATTCAAGGATGGCAAAATGGACGGGGGTGGCAAAATGACCTCCCCAGACGGTGCAGTCCAGCAAGGCGTGTGGAAGGACGGCGCGTTCATGGGGGGCTCAAGCTCGCCATAGCAGTCCGAACCGGAGCCGACGATGAAGCGACTGAGCCTCTTTTGGGGCGCAATGATCTCCATTTCGTTCCTGTGCGTATCCCTCTCGGGATGCGGCGGCCGAAATGGCCAGGGGACGTACACATTTCCGGATGGGACGAAGTACGTTGGCGAGGTCAAAGATGGGAAGCCGAATGGCCAGGGGACGTTCACGTGGCCAGATGGGTTGAAGTACGTTGGAGAGTTCAAGGATGGCAAGTCGAATGGCCGGGGGACGCTGACATGGCCCGGCGGGAAGAAGCACGGTGGAGAGGTTAGGTTCGTCGGAGAGTTTGAGTACGATGGAGAGTTTAGGAATGACCTGCCGAATGGCCAAGGTACGCTCACATATTCAGATGGTCGCAAATACGTCGGTCAGTTCCGTGATGGGAAAATGGACGGGACTGGCAAAATGACCTATCCAAGTGGCAAGGTCGAAGACGGCGTTTGGAAAGACGATAAGTTCATGGGAGCCAAACCATTGCCATAGCCGTTGCCACTAACGCTCCCGCTCCGTCAGGCGCTCCTAGACCGACTTTTTACCCAGCTTTTACCTGCATTGTCTCGTAATTGCGTCTCGCATTTCGTATGATTCCGACCGTCAAGCGGAAGGGCTTTCTTTATGAAAGCAAACCTGTTCCTGCTGCCGTCCGAGATTTCCACGCTACAACGGTTCCCAACCCGTTCGCAAACCGTCGTGACGCTCAATGACCTGTCAGAAATGGGGCGGGAGCATCGGCAATGGAGTCGACATTCCAAACCGCAGACAAATCTAAAAACGGAAACAATAGCAACGACAATCATAGAAGAGGATGGAACAAACAACCGGGAGGGGAACGAACAACGAGACAATTCACGAAATATGCAGTAGCCGCGGCAGTGGCCGCGATCGTTGGATGGGCATACCAGGCCAATGCAATAACGGTCGGTTGGGGTGACGAAGGCGGTCCGTTTCTGACGTATAGCGATGGCCTGACACTTTTGCCTCAGGGCACTGTGGTCAAGATCGGTTCGGACACAACTGGTGACCTTGCCGGGTTTACTCTCTGGTCTGCTGGGGTCGACATAGACTCCGACCCAGGCGGTACCGCAAAAGTTGGCGAGGGTACTGACTATGATGGGACTTTCACGGAGCCGAGCTTTGGCTCTGGCGCTGGCTTCTTCGGCGCTCAAATCTACCTCGAGGTGGGCTCAGGCAACGCCTTGGTCACCAATCCGAGCTGGAAGTTCCCGGGCGTTGATTACGGCGCGGTCGACCTTGATACCGGCGACCCGGGCCTTGTCATCATCGTTGGGTCCTACAGCACTGGTACGATTACTGATCCGAATCTGGGTGCTGGTTCGGACGCGCTTGTCACCACGATCCCGGTTCCGGAGCCTTCGAGCATCGCGCTCGTAATCGTGGGCTTGCTCGGCGGCGCCGGCCTGATACGTCGTCGCCATTAGAGCCAACGAGGGACTATCCATAATAAGCTCGTTTCCAAAGGGGCCGGGCCAAAGACTGTCCCCGTGCTCGATTACCGTTCTGGTACTGTGTGACCAGCGTCGCGGTTCTCCGAAGCCCTCGGATGAGGCGGTCAGTCAGCGGTGAGCATCGGTATTCCGGCGTTGTCCATGCTGTAGGAACAACTTTGGCAACGGTGTAATGGCGGGACCCAACCGGCTCCGCATTGCGGACAAATGGTGGGATAACGCTGGCCGGGCAGACGAACTTCTCCATGACAGGCCGGACAATGCACCGACTCTCCCCGTATCTCCGGAGAGAACTTCAGTCGATACCTGCATCGAGGACATTTTCCGGTCGTTGCTATTTCGGGGATCGTCGTTGGCGTGTTGCAGTCGGGACAGTCGATTATCAGTCCAGCACCCGCATCATCGGCGACGAAATGTCTGCCGCATGCCTCGCATTTGAAGAAAACGTCCGGCATTTCCTGACCTCTGTCGGTCGAGTATATGGCCCAATGGCAAGCAGGGAAAGTCGAAAGTTATCGCCGTTGTGTTTATTATTTGGAACATCCGAACGAACAACCGAAGACGGAGCCTCGTTAATCTGCTATTTTTAGCCGCCACAGACTCCCCGAAACCGGCCTTCAACGCCGCCCCAAAACTATCACCCCCGGCACGCACCCCACGGAGGCAAAATGCCCCCCAAACGGGCGATGGTCTGCATTGGAGTATGGATGGAACCGGGGGGCCGATCAAAAAAGCGCAAGCCGCTGCAGTTCAGTCGCTCACGCTCGTTTGAAACTGGCGGGAGTGACGGGGCTCGAAACGGCCACCTTTCCTTGCAAAGTCAGCCTAAAGTCGAGGTCACTTCGCATGGAGACTCACACGTCTTCCAACGCAACGCACTTCGCCGCTTCAGCTTTGTTGCAGCTCACCGCACCGCGCCGCCAGTTTACTCCCAACCGGTGGAGTAAAACGCGGAGTACAGGTCACCTCCTGTATTCAGCCTAAAGAAATTCTCGCTCATGACCCACTCCGCATGGCCATCGACGTATCCGCAATTTAGACCGTCGTGCGGCAGCCAGCCCGGCTGCCAATTCGACCACGCCATGTCTGAAATCAATATGGCGGCGGCGGGGGTCGGGACGCTGCTAAGCCGTCGGCCCGGGTAGGTTCCATGGGGCAGAGGGTATCGGGCATCATGACAGGCCCAGTAACAGTTGTAGCGATAATCGCATGCGTTTGTCTCTCTCAGCCAATTCGGATCGCCCGCATTCGGAATGATCTGCGCATTCGTACATTTAAAGATCTGCGTAATATGATTCGTCATGTTGGCGATTTGAGCCCCAATGATATCCTGAAGATACGGATCCGGGGCGCCGTCAGACGGTATGTACGTGCCAACATCCCCGGAAAACGTGACACCGAACGGCAGGCATTCGTCGTTGTCATTGGCGTACATGACGCACGCCATCGTGATTTGTTTCACATTGTTCAGGCAAGCCGCGCGTTGGGCCGACTTGCGCGCTTTGCCCAGTGCCGGCAACAGCATCGCCGCCAGAATGCCGATGATGGCGATGACCACCAGCAATTCGATCAACGTGAATCCTGTTGCCCTCTCGCGCTTTGCCCTCACGGATCGCATTTCGCCCAATTTATGATCGTTACCTAGATGACCGCATTCGATTCAATGACCTTCGAATACCAGTAGCCGCTCAGTTTGGGGGTTCGCTGAAGCGTCTTGTAATCGACGTGCACAATCCCAAACCGCCGGTTGTATCCTTCCGTCCATTCGTAATTGTCGATGAGTGACCACACAAAGTATCCCCGCACATCGAAGCCTTCGTGAATGGCGCGATGCAGTGAGATCAGGTGATTCCGGAGAAACTCCCGTCGCGCCAGGTCGTGAATCTCCCCGTTCGCCAATACCCGATCGAAGTACGGCGCCCCGTTTTCGGTAATGTAAAACGTCTTGACCCCGTACGCTTCGTGCGCGTGCCGCACCGCCCAATACATGGCTTGCGGCACGATGCTGAGCCAGGAGATATCCGCCTTGGGATACTGGCACGGAAGCGCCATCCTTTCCGCCCGGCCATTCGTTCCACGACGCACAAATTCGCCAAAGTAAACGTTCAGCCCCAGGAAATCTGTTCTCTGCGAAATCAAATCCAGATCGCCCGGTTCCACTTTCGGCCCGTCTTCGCCGGCCTCTTTCAGGAATGCTTCCGGGTAGGCTCCGAGGTAGAGGGGCCCGAGAAGCTGTTCGGTGCCCTGGATGTACTCGGAGCGGGCGGCCTCAATGTCCCCCTTTGTTTCGGTGACCGGCACCGGCGTCGGCGGATTATGCGCCAGTCCAATCCGCGCGCCTCTCCCGCCGAACCGCCGCACCGCATCGACGGCGTATCCGTGGGCCAGAAGCGTGTGATGATAAATCTGATTGATCACCCCCGGCGGTTCCATCGCCCCGGGCGCATCCTGGCCGTACGCGTAGCCGGCCGGCACGAACCGCAGGATTTCGTTTAACGACATCCAATTCTTGACCCGATCGCCAAGCCGCTGGACCACAAATGTCGCGTACCGCCCAAACGCCTCGGCCGTGGACCGGACACGCCAGCCTCCCCGGTCTTCCAGTGCCTGGGGCAGGTCCCAATGATACAGCGTCACCCACGGCGTCACCCCGTTGACCAGCAACGCGTCGATCAGACGGTCATAGAAATCAAGCCCTGGGACGTTCACCTCGCCGTCTCCCTTGGGGAAGATCCGCGGCCACGACACCGACAACCGATAGTTCGTAATGCCGAGTGTTTTGAGCAAGGCTGCGTCTTCATGGTAGCGGTGGTAATGGTCGCACGCCACCGCCGGCGTATCAATCTTGCGCGTCTCGGCCAGTCGATCCCAGATCGACTCGCCCTTTCCGTCATCGAACGCGGCACCCTCGATCTGGGCGGCGGCCGTCGACGCACCCCAGACGAAATTCTTGGGGAATGCATACGCCTGTCGGGGCTTTTCGTGCCTCCCGCGATTCAGAGGACGGGCGGGGCGGCTGGTCAGATTGGCTGATGTGATGAGTGGTGGCATTGTAAGCTCGCAGTTGATCAACGGTTCCGAAATGACGGCGTGGGGAACAATTGGTTGCGGATTTGAATTGTGGAGCGCTGTTTCATTGCACCGGCTTCAATATTTGGAGCGCGACCGACGAGTGCTTCACCGAGTCGTGAACGCAGGCGTTGTTGTTTCGTGTTGCTATGCCTGTAATCTCGTGACGGTCGCGCTCCCAATTTGTTCCTGTGTCAAGCTACGGCACCTGCAACACCCGATAGTAGCGCGCCGGTCGGTTCGTCGCCGCGGACGCATCCGTGAAGCTTTGCGTCACGACGCCACTGCCGGGAATGACCATTTGCGCGCTGATATTGGCGAAACCATTCGTGTTGTAGCTGCCGTTGGCGCCAGAGGTGGCTTGCACCACGTTTGTGTTGCCCCCCGTGGTCGCCCACTTCAGGAAGATGCCCGGGTACGGAACAGTATTCGTGACCGCAATGGACACGATGTTGAACGCGTTCGTGACGATCACTGGCACCGACGGCGTCACGTCCGCGTAGTTTGTGCCTATGCGGATTTCATCGAAACTGGCCGCGCCTCCGTTGCCGGTAGTGAAGCTAATTCCGTTCTGCGTGCCAATAAAGTCCGATAGGGTCGCATCCGCCGTCGCCGGTTCTGGGGCGCCGGGCGTCGGGTTCACATACAAACGGAAGGTGTCGCTGCTCGAGCCAAAATCACCGCGTACGACCAGAAACACGGTCTGGCTGAGGACGCAAGCGACGCTGGAGTACGCATCTGTGCCAGGTCCGGCTTCCAAACCCCAGTTCAGGCCGGAACCATTCTTGCCAGCGATCACACCGGCGTCCCCCGCGGAAGCGTATATGTCCAAACCGTAATAGTTGGTCGTATTGGGCGTGTTCTCAGGCCGGATCAGAACACTCCAGTACGCAGTCGAACCCGGCGTGCCGAAACCCGGGAATAGATTCCAGCGCCCCGCGTCACCGCCCGTGGTGGTCACCTTGTTTCCGCTGGTCACCAGCAAGCCCGATGGATCGGTAAGGCTGCCCGCGGTAATGCTGTAGCTGGTGGCGCCGCCGAGGCCCTGCCCCCAACTGACATTGTCCCAACCGTAGCCCCCACCCAAGCCATCGAGCGTCTGGATGTTGCTGTAATCGAATGGTTCGTAGGCTCTGATGTTTGGATCAATCGTCGACGTTGTCGGAGTCACCGAGGCAAACGTACTGCCGATGCGGATTTGAGCGAAACTGGCCGCGCCTCCGTTACCCGTGTTCAGGGCGATGCCGTTCTGGGTGCCGATGTCGTTAGTGATCGTCGCATCCGGCGTGACCGGCTCGGGATTGCCCGGCGTCGGATTCACATACAGATTGAAAACGTCCGGCACAAATTGTTGTGACGAGAAGACCACGCGCACGACCAGCAACACGGTCTGGTTGGCCGTCGCCGGCACACTGGAAAATGCATTCGTCCCCTCTCCGGCCTGCATCCCCCAGTTGGGACCGTCGCCGGTCTTGCCCACAAACAGATCGACTCCGTTGCCAGTGTTCTGGTTATTGCTGAAGATCTGCAAGCCGTAATAGTTGGTTGACGTCGGCGTGTTGTTGGGTCGGATGAGAATACTCCAGTAATTGGTCGAGCCCAGATACGCCCAACCATTCCCATTCGTGAAAAATCGTCCTTGAAATCCCCCGGTCGTAAACACACTGTTCGGCGTGGTGTACAGCAATCCGCTGGGATCGGAAAGGGCCACGTTGGTCACGCCATAGGTCGTCTGGTCACCGAGGAATTGCCCCCAATAGGTTGTCCAATAATTCGTGTACCCGTTCTGTCCCTCAAGTTCGACGGGGTAGTAGTTGAAACCGTCGTACGTCAACAGGTCGGCCTGGCTGGAAGCCAACGCCAGAAACACCACCAGCAGGACGCCCGCCAGTCGCTTTGCCACACGGAATTTGCTGTTGCGACGGAATGTCATGGTTGGTCGAGTCGCATTTGCCATGCCGAGAATTGTTCGCCTCAAAGTTGCGCCAATCTGATTGTTTTTCACTGCCCGCTCTCCTTCCGTTCACCCGGAATTGTGTTGTCCCGAAGCTTTGGTATCGATACCAAAAACCAGCCCCGTTGTCAACCCCAATTTCACCCATTTCCCAGCCTTAGTTCAGCCGGTGCACCCGTTCCCCGCCACCATCCCACCGCCCTGGCTCCGCTTTGTTCGGGCACCGCGAGGGCGGCGCCGTGGACGCCCGAATGATCAGTTGGGCCGATAGCCTCTGATGATGCGTTACGCGCGCCTGGCCAGTGGCCAGACAGTCAAGTAGATGGCTGGCGGCCCGGTGCCCGAGTTGCTTCATCGGCTGCGCGGCCGTCGTCAGCGGCGGCACGAATACTGCCGAACCTTCCAAATCGTCAAACCCGGCTACCGAAACGTCCTCTGGCACGGTAAGCCCCAACATTCGCGCCGCGTCAATGGTCCCGTACGCCATCAGGTCATTGGACGCAAAAATCGCTGTCGGCCGGTGTTCCTTGGCCAGCAAGGTTACGGCGATGTGGAATGCCTTCCGCGTTTCGTAATCCCCTTGCACAATCCACTTCTCCAGCACGGGTAGATGATGCGACGCCAGGGCTTTGCGGAATGCCAGCTCACGTTCGGCAGCGTCCCGCCGGTCACTGGGGCCGCGGAGAAAACCGATCTTCTTGTGTCCCAAACGAATCAAATACCTGGTCATGGCGCTCGCGGCGCCAAAGTTGTCCACGTCAACATAGTTGAACGACCCATCGTCGCAGGATCGGCCCACGACCACGACCGGCATTTTCAGGTGGGCGCAAGTCGCCGGGAAAACATCGTCCCGCCCGGGGGCCAGGACGATCAATCCATCCACTCGCGCTTCCCGGCAAAAATCGGCGCGCTTTTCCCGATCGGCGAATTCCTTGGACTGACTGTCAAACAGCGCCATGTGGAATCCCGTCCCGGATAACGCCTGTTGGACCCCCTGAAGAACCTGGCCGAAATAATACGTCCCCGCCAATCCGCCGAACGGGGTGACGACTCCCACCAGGCCCGCGCGCTGGCTGTTCCAACGTTGCCGTGCTGGCAACGCTGCCATTCGAGAGGCAGTTTTAGTCGGTGCCCGTACCAATGTGCTTCCTCCGAACCGAAGACTGGTATCGATACCATACCCCGCGCAGCTTGTCAAGTCGTCCTGCGGGGGGCGTTGCCCTAATTTGAAAGCGTGGGTCGCGGGAGCCGGTGCTTGTAAATGACATAGGCGGTGACGCATCCTAAGAAAAGAATGATCACCACTGCCCACGCCAAGCGACGGATTACATGGCTAATATAGCCGCAACCAGAACATCGAAAGGCGGTGACATTGATCGGGCCGCCGCATTCCTTGCATTTTACGAACGCCAAGTGTCCGATCTCCAATACGAGTGGTCTTGCCGACTCTTGATGCCACTAAGAATAGACATTTGCACCGCCTTGCGCGGTGAATCCACAGGCGACATACCCAAGATGGTCACAACGCGGGTTTCATTGCCCGTATCCCGCATGGCATGGCCCCAAGCGTAAGCACGTCTCGCCAGGGGGTGCTTAATCAAATCAAACACTTCAACTACACTGTCCCAAACGGTCTTGCCCTGTAACACTTCACGCACAGGCACCGAGCCGGCGTGCCTGGCTTCGCCGTCATAGGCTTTCCGGATAGCAGCCTGCAACGTCTGGATATAGTCTGCTGTCTCGGCCATCAGTTTTCTCAACCAATGATCTTCAACCGCTTGGTGTCGGCTTCCAACGCCCGGGGCGCGCTGCTCGGCGGAGCCGTTGAGGAACGTGTCACCAGCCGCGCGGGCAACCGTTTGTGCAAAATTCCCGGGCGCTTCGGGAGATTCAACACGTCCAGCAGATAACGCGCGGCCACTTGCCCCAGTTCCAGCATGGGTTGCGCGACCGTCGTCAGCGCGGGCACAAACTCCGCCGACGCGTCGAGGTCGTCGAATCCGCCCACCGAAAGATCCTCGGGAACCTGGAGACCCAGGACGCGGGCGGCATCGATTACCCCGTAGGCCATCTCATCGTTCGCGGCGAAGATGGCCGTCGGACGATTGTTCTTGGCCAGCAGGCTCATGGAAATGTGGAAGGCCTTTCTGGTTTCGTATTCCCCCTGCTCCACCCATTCGTCCAGCACGGGCAAATGATGCTTGGCCAGCGTTTCCCGAAAACCCGATTCCCGCTGCAACGCATCCTGCAGATCGCTCCGGCCTCCGATGAAACCGATCTTCGTGTGACCAAGGTGTATGAGGTGCTCGGTCATCACTCGCGCCCCGTCATAGTTATCGACGTCCACGAAACTCAGCGAGCGGTGGCTGGTGGTACTGCCCACGATAATGATCGGCATCTGCAGATTGGCAAAGGCCTGGGGAAATCGCGCGCTCAACTCCGGCGCAACGACAATCAATCCCCCAACCCGCCGTTCATGGCAGAGGTCCGCGCACTTCCGAATGTCGTTAAAATCCTCGGAACGGCTGTCAAACAGGGCGATGTGGTAATCCGTTCCCGTCAAAACCTGTTGGATCCCCTGCAAAATACGGCCAAAATAAAACGTCCCCACCAGTCCTTGAAACGGGGCCACTACGCCCAACTGAAATGTATGCTTGGCCCGCAACTGCCGCGCCACAATGTCCACGTGATAGTTCAAACGCTTGGCAGCCGCCAGTACGAGCTTCCGTTTCGTTTTCGATACGGAACCTTTCGTACCGAGCACACGCGAGACGGTCATCGGGGAAAGACCGGTGGCCCGGGCAATGTCGCTCATGGTTACCTTGCCAGTGCGTCGGGCTCGCATATCAACCTCGTTTAACTCTTGCACGTCGCGATGTCAACCTTTCGGAGCACAGCCCGGCCTCTTGATGCCCGTTATCGAGAGGCCTTCGATGAAGGCATCCTGAAAATCTGTTCGTGGCAGTCTCGTGTCTGTCGGTTGCTACCGGTGGAATTCAATGTTGGTGAAAGAAGCCTGGCTGAGGAGCATCGGTTCATGGCTCAGCACAAAGATCCCGGCCTGACCTTTCGCCGCCACGAACTCCGGCATGTCTGCGGACTGCGTGGCCAGCGGTTTGCCGGCGCGATCCACCGCAGTGGCTTCAAAATGTGCGCGGTCGCGGACCAGGCGAAGCGCTTGTGCTTTGCCGGAAAACAGCAGGCGAGTTTCCGTAATGCGCGCTCCCGCCTGCCGCCGAAACGCGAACGTACAGGTGCCGTCGGGAAGCAGGCATACCATGGCGATCGGCGCGTCGGCCTTCAGACTGGTACGATACATGAGTCCAGCCTTGGCGTAGGTGTGCGTGTCAAACGGCGGAGTCACACTCGCGCCAAGGTCAAAATGATCCCCCGCTTCTCGCCACACGAAATGACATTCGTCGTTTCCCTCGAACACGTCGCGCCCGCCGCCGAATAGCTCGACCCCGGTCCCGGCGAGTACGCGTTGTCCTCCTGTGAGCAACGGATTGCCCAGATCGACGCTGTTCCAGCCATCCATCAGCGTGTCTTGCGGGGCTGGCCAGGAAATGATCGGGTACTCGCGTAGCGCCAACACCGGCGCGTTACGGCTCGTCAAGGCGGCTCGCAACCCCTCATCCTGAGCGTACTCCATTGTGCCCAACGTCTTGAAAAAGCTTTCGATCTCGTCCCTCGAGGCGGTGCGAAACTCGGGGATGGACAGTGGATCGCGGTTCGTGACCATGTACCAATTATCCGGATGACGGCCGCCATCGTGTTTGACCATCTTGTAAGTCCACATGGCCGCCGCCCAGCCGTACCCGGCAAAGACGTCGTAGTAGCGTCGCATCATCGCGGCGCCACCGGCCTTGTCGTAGACCACATTGAACTCCCCCGCCAGAAACGGCGCCTTCCAGCGCCGGAGCAATTCGGCTTTGGCTCGCAAATCGCGGCTGAGAAACCGGGCATGGGTGTCCGTTGTCCGCTCGCCGCCATATACGCCCGGATAAAAGTGCTCGGTGTAACCCACGTTTTCCCAGCCCCGCGAAGACGGAGGCCCATACATCCCAATTCCGCGCAGCGATCCCGCGCAAAAGATCAGGTGTCTTGGGTCGACTTCCCGAATGGCGCGGACCAATTCATCCATCGTGTCGAGAAGCGTGGCGTCATCATTTTCACCCTTGTAATTGAAATACGGCTCATTCAGCAAATCATAGGCGGCAATCGTCGGAGAGTGTTGATAGTGCTCGGCGATTTTTCTCCACAGGAACGCGGTGCGCTTCCGGTTCTCAAGGTCCCAAAGTTTGTTTTGACCGCCGTGACCGGTGCATTGGTCGGTGCTCTGACCGCCCGGGGCGCCGTGCATGTCGAGAATCACATAAACACCCGCCCTCGTGGCCATTTCGATGGCGCGATCCAGCCAGCGAAAGGCGTCTGGACGAAGCCGGTCCGGCGTGGCGTCGTCCTGAAGCAACGTATAGTTGAAGGGCAGGCGTATCACGTTGAACCCCCAGGACTTGATGATTGCGAAATCCCGCGGGTGAACCCAATTCTCGCGAAAGACATCCAGGAGACGGTCCTTCTCCTGCGCACCGAAACGTTGTGTCAGCAGTTCTTCCATCTGCCATTGGTCCTTCGGGTCGCCCGGGCGCCACATTTCCATCATCCACATTTCATTCAGAAGCCAGTTGCCCAGGTTAACTCCCTTCAGGCACACGGCCCCGTTCTCGCCGGCGATGCTGGTCCCCTGCTGGTGAAGGAATTCAAGTTCAGACGCAGCGAGCGCCGCTGGTGTGAAAACCAGCGGAAGCGTCGTCGCCCACAGGATGAAAATGGCCAGGGCTTGACGGGTCAACAAGTGCATGGGGCGACCGCGCTCAGGGCACTACCCGGACGCGGTAGTAGCGCACGGGCGCATTCGTCATCACACCGCTGTCAAGGTAGTTGGTAATCACTCCCGTGGTGTTGGTGACCGTGAAGATGTCAGCGAAGTTATTGGTGTCGTAGCCGCCGCTTCCGTCGCCCGGGGTCATCTGTAGTGCGTTGGTCACACCGAATCCAGACATCCAACTGATGACCACATCGGCGCCAGTCTGCACGATGCTTGTGATGCGAAATGATGCCGCGGGATTGGTCGGATCGATGCCAGCCAGAAATTTCTGCAGATTGGAGAAACCATCACCGTCAGCATCCACATTGGCGGCACCCGCAGGATTGGTAATGCTGTGAAAGTACTGAATCTGCCACTGCTGGTAGGCCGACAGAGGCGTCGCGCTTACCTCGGTCGAGTTCGAGCTTTCTCCGTAAGAATTGAACGCGGTGACCACGTAATAATATGTTGTCCCGTCAATAACGCTATAGTCCGAATACGCGATGCTGGAGAGTCCATTCGCCACCTGCGTGTACGGTCCGCCGCTGACGGTTGTCCGATAGACGTTGTAGCCATTGGCCAGGGAACTGTCCCAATTGAGAGACACCCAGCCGTCGCCGGCGTTCGCCGTCAGGCCCGTCGGGGCCGCAGGAACGGGCGCTGGGGCGACCTGGATCACCACCGGGGCGATGTTCACCGAATACGCGTAGTTATCATAAACCCTGTACCGAAACGTATCGATCCCGGTAAAGCCGGGATTGGGAATGTAGGAGAACGAGCCATTCGTATTCAGGCTCAACTGGCCGTTGGATGGCCCGTTCACCAATACCGCCTGAAGTTGGATGCCGGACTGGCCTTTATTGATGTCGATGTCGTTGGCCAGCACGCCCGAGCCGGCATTGACGACCAACGTCACTCCGGAAGTGGCCGTGTGCGAATCCGCAACGGCGAGTGGCTCCCCAAGATATTGCTGAAGGTAGGACGTAATACCGAACGCCGATAGGGTGCTCCATTGAGACCAATCATTGGAAATGGTGCTCGAAGAATCGTTTTGTATATTGGGCACAGGAATCTGGCTGCTAATGGGATCATAAATGCCCCAGGAGTTTCCGACAGTGCCATTGCTGGCTTTATACGCCCAATTGGCCCAGCTCATCCCGTTCGTATTGAACTGCGTCACGGCGTATTGCCAGGAAGCGGGGGTTCCGTAAGCTTGAAACTCGCCGATGAGGTCCGGGACATTCCACGACTGATGGCTCTGAAAGTCATTGACCTGCTTGTCGACCTCGGTTTGCACGCCACTGTACGTCGTGGTGCCCGGATAGGCATGCATCGAGTACACAACGTTGCTCCAGTTGTATACTGAAGGAGCCGGCAGGACGTCCCACTGCCAGTTTAACGATTGACCGTTGCTGGCTGTGCCGCTCCAGGTTCCTTCCATGATGCAGATGTGATCGGCATCCACCGCCCGCACTGTCTGATACAGACTGTTGTACATGGTCCAGATCGCTGCTTGCGTCGGCGCGCCGACAGGCTCATTCATCAGGTCGTACCCGGCGACCGCCGGGTTGCCATTGAAGTGCCCCGCCACATTCGACCAGATCATCACCGTTTGGTACTGGTCGTTGGTGCTAGTCCAGTACTGGTTCAAGTTCTGCTGGCCGGTGGACGGCGCGGTGGATTGCCCGCCGGGGACACCGTGAAAGTCGATAATCGTGTAGATTCCGCGTTGCCACGCATTGCTGACGACCCAGTCCATCCTGTCGAACGCGTCCGCGCGCCACGTGCCGCTCAGGGTTTCGACGTCCGCCCACCAGAACGGCACACGGATCAAGTTCATCCCCAACGCCCGGATATTGTCGAGGTCATTGGTGGTAATCCAGGTGGTTTGGTAGGTCCTGATCAGGCTTTGCTCGGTGGCAACTCCGAAACGGATGTCTTGGGTCTGGATCATGGAATAATTGTCCGCGAGGCCCGAAGAGTCCATGGGGCACATCCAGCCTTCCATCAGCAGCCAGGCGCCGAGATTCGCGCCGTGCAGGGGCATAATATCGCCGCTGCCTCGACCGTTGCGAATATTGAGGCCACTGGCCTTCAGGAACGGATCGAAACCCGTTACTATCAACGTGGCGCCAGTCGACGTTTGTGGCGGCCCATCGCATCCGCTCACGATAACGTAGAAGTTCGCTCCGTTGTCATTCGTCGCGAGACCGCTCAGGTTTAGGGTGGCGCCCGTCGCTCCGCTGATCGATCCCCCATTGCTCAACGACAGGCCGCTACCCGCGGGCCCCTTGTACCATTGATACGCGGTGGCGGATGCGGTTACGGCAAAGCTGGCCGTCCCGCCCACATAAGCCGTCTGAGCGCTCGGCTGCATGACGATGCTGACATTCGTGCTGACGCTGAGTGTGGCGACGGAACTGGTCAGTGAGTTGCCACAAGCGTCCGTTACCGTGCAGTCGAACATCTTGCCGTTGTCGCCCGCCACCGTCGCGGCGGTGGTGTAATTCGTAGTTGTCCCGCCGGTGCCGCCGCTGACGGGGTTCCAAGTGCTGCCGCCATCGGCACTGACCTGCCATTGAAGGCTGGGCGTGGCGGCCCCATTTGCGGTTATGGAAAAGGCGGCTGGACTGCCCGCGCACACGCTCTGATTCGTCGGCGCCGACACGGTGAATGTCGGGCAGCCCACGCTGATCGTATTCAGAAAGCAGTTGTAATTGCAGCCATTGCCGCTCAACGGCTCGTTGTTGTAGAAGCGAAACTGACTGATGCCCTGGCCTCCGCTTGGATTCTGCAGCGACCCCGTGATGGTCGTGGTCGAGCCACCAACTGGTGTAATACTCGCTGAATACGTCGTGGCGGAAGTAAGCGTGAAGACCACCGTCATCCCGCTTTCCAGGTAGCTGATGCCGGTGTTGAGAGACCCGGAATTGTCCCTGACCGAGTATGTGCCGGTGGCGTTGCCCCCCGCGTAGAGGAACTCCCAGACAGTGTTGCTGCTGGAATTCTCCAGCGCCACGCCGACCGCCCCGCCGCTGTTGTCGACATAGCCGTTGTCGATGGAGAATGCAAAACTCTGGTTCGGCTGCAAGGAGCTCGGCGAACCCGTGAACGCGCGGCGGGCGTTGGCGACGGCCCCATTATTGGCAAACGCGCCCCAAGACTTGCCGCAACTGCTGTTGATTCCTCCCCCGCTGGAACAGTTGTAGCCGTTGTCTGAAGCGCTGTCCGCGAAGAAACTCACCGTCCCGCCGCCCGTTTGAAACAGCGACCAGGGACCGAAGCCGTTCCCCCCATTCTGCCCTGTGACCCAGGCAGCGCCATTGTACGGAGAGTTACAAACATTGTCGCCCGCTGCAGCTGTGGCGTGCGCAGTTTCGGCCGGCACCCCAAGCAAGGCCGCGACCATCATGGCGACAATGGGGAAGCGTTTGCACACTTTCGTGCGCCGGCCGTCCAGATATCCTGTCGAGAATGGAATGGCCGTCTCGGCCATTCCCGGGATGGAAACCGCCGTCGAACCGCTCAAGAATGTTCGTCGGGAAACATTCATCTGTGAAGTCGTCGCTACCGCCTCATCGGGACACTTGCAAGGCAAAGTTGAATCCGTCCCGAAATGGCCGGCTCGAAAACCCGCCGCATGAGTAAAGCATCCCGGAAAAAAGCGAGCCCTGAGGATGAACAAGGGCTCGCTCTAACAACGAGATGAGTCGTTCTTGAAACCCCATCATTCCTTCATTTGCGCCGGCGGATCAGTGCCGCAGCGAGCAAGCTGAACCCAACCAAGCCAAGCGTCGAAGGCTCGGGGACGGCCGTCAGGTCCGCATTGTCAAACCATACAGTTCCGCCTCCGCCGTTCATGGCGAGTTCGACCTTCGCCTGAGCGGTTCCGGCGGGTGCCAGGGCGGTGAGCGAATAGGTGGCCCAGGGCTGCCCCTGATCATCGGCAGGATAGTTGACCGTGACTAAGACGTTCTGAGTCAGCACATCCGAGCTCGAATCCAAGAAGGAGAGCCTCATCTCGCCCTCTGGCGACCACCAAGCCTGCGCCCCGCTGTCAACGGTGAGCGTATAAGTGTCGCCCGCCGTTGCGCTAACGATCTGGTAAAGCCCCGCGCTGCAAGAGTTCCACTCCGATCCCCCGACGGCCATGTACCACGTGCCGGGAACTTCGCTCGAGGAATCACTTTGGTGATTGACCCATTCATTACCGTCATTGGGCCACGACCAAAGGTTCCACGAAGTTGGCGCTTGGTCGGAACTCGGGTTGCTGAAGTCGCCATTGATAAGAAGGTTTTGCGCCTTGGCAAAACTGGCCATCACACAGATCGCCGCAACAAACACTGCTATTCGCCTCTTCATTTCTGCTTCTCCCGTTATTCGAAGTTTGCCTACCCATCACCGACGGCTTGCGGATTCAATGTTGGTATCGATACCATAAACCCCCGGCTTCTGTCAATCCCAAATTCACCCCTTTTTGCGACGCTTGGGTCGGCAATCGTCCAACCGTTCGACTTGTAAGTAAGCCGTTTGCCTTGAGGAAGAACCGGTCGAATGAATGCCCCGCTACCCCAGAAAATGCAGCCAGGACGAGCCGTTTGAGCCCACAGGAATTTGAGAATTCACTGCCGTCGTCGTGAACGTTCGCGTCTGCTCGTACTGTTACTGACATCCTTCGGGCGCGAACCGACAAACTGCCTGAACGACCGGCTGAAATCGTTGGGGTGCTTGTAACCCAGAGAGCGAGAAATCTCTTTGACGGAAAGGCGGCCAGTCTCCAACAACTCCTGCGCCTTCCTCATCTTCAGCCGTTGATGATACACGGCTGGCGGCTCCCCATGATACATTTGGAACATCCGCACGACGGTCGCTGGGGAAATCTGGAGATATTCGCATAGAGCACTGACAGGATTCGGTGCGGCAAGGTTCTGTGCCATCCAGCGAAGAGCCAGTTCGATCCGCACAGATGGTTCGGGGGGCCGAAACTTGTTTTGGATGTGGCGAGCGACGGTGATATCGATCGTCAAGTGCAGTTGTTTGAGTGCGAGATTGGTCAATTCGTCCGGCTGCTCGACTTCCTGTCGGCACATCGCATGAAACTGCTCCAGCTTTCGCCACAACTGCGTGCCAATCCTCCACTGTCGATACGTCCGCTGTTTTACGGCGCAGTCTCGACAGATGGGGCTTGTGCGCCAGATCCAGACGAGCAGCTCAGAAACGCCATCGGATCGATCTGTCCAGCCGCTCGCGCAATCTGGATCGATTATCAGGAAATCACCTGGGTTCAACACCTTCTGCTCATTTCCGAGCACCAAAGTCGGTTTGCCCCGACTTATCAGCACATAATGCCAGCCAGGATGGCGGGACACAGGAATCGGATTCTGACCGTACTGCCGGTGCCCCCACGCCAGATAAAGAAGGTCCAACCGGGCGCTTTCCGGGCAAACCCAGCGTGGGCGCCCCGGCGGCGGCAGATGTAAGGCCTTGGGAAAGACACTCATCTGTTTATTCTGATAGCCTAAACAATCATGCTGCATAATGCTATACAAATCGCAACATCTTAATCTGTCCTTTTCTCCGACAGCTTTCGATTGGGTCGCGTGCTCGGCACCGTACAACTTTGACGCCCTCCGCGAGCAACCTCCGTTGATTCCCAGCGGGTTAAAAAATGGCTCCGCGCTTTGGACGGTTTGCGAACCTTGCGGTTTTAACTTCCGAGGGTTGCCACTTACTGGCGAGCCTGCAGTCGTGCCAGCGCGTTCTGCGCCTGGGTGAAATCGGGCTTGATGCGCAGCGTCTGTTCGTAATGCCGGATGGCCTCCTGTACCCGGTCTGCTTGCTCCAAGGCGACCCCCAGATTGTAGTGCGCGTCGGCATAATCAGGCTTGGTGCGCAGGGCCTGCTCGTAGTGCCCAATCGCCTCCTGCACCCGGCCTGCCTGCTCCAAGGCGACCCCCAAGTTGTTGTGCGCGTCGGCATAATCAGGCTTGATGCGCAGCGCTTGCTCCCAATGCTCCATCGCCTCCTGCAGTCTGCCCAGTTGGACCAGCGTGAGCGCCAGATTGTTGTGTGCCTCGGCATAATCGGGCTTGATTCGTAGCGCCTGCTCGTAGTGCCCAATCGCCTCCTGCAGCCCGCCCTGTCCCATCAAGGCGGCTCCCAGATTGTTATGCGCCTCGGCGTAATCAGGCTTGATGCGCAGCGCTTGCTCCCAATGCTCCATCGCCTCCTGCAGCCTGCCTGCCCGCTCCAGGGCGAGCCCAAGATTGTTGTGCGCCTCGGCATAATCGGGCTTGATTCGTAGCGCCTGCTCGTAGTGCCCGATCGCTTCCTGCAGCCCGCCCTGTCCCATCAAGGCGGCTCCCAGATTGTTATGCGCCTCGGCGTAACCGGGTTTGATCTGCAGGGCCTGCTCGTAGTGCCCGATCGCTTCCTGCAGCCTGCCTGCCCGCTCCAGGGCGAGCCCCAGATTGTTGTGCGCCTCGGCCAAATCGGGTTTAATCTGCAGTGCCTGCTCCGAGTGCCCAATCGCCTCCTGCACCTTGCCGATTTGGAGCAAGGCGGTTCCCAGGTTGCTATGTGCCCGAGGGTTGTTGGGACGTTTTTCCACCGTGTCCTGCCAAATGGTCAACGCCGAAATGTAGTCCCGATTGCGTTGGATCGTCAGGAAGGCGAGCAGCACCGCCACGAACCCGCCCGCCATGCATCCGAGCACAACTCCTTGCTGTTTATTGAACAGCCGTTTCCCAAGCGCAAACGCGCGTACATCCGGTGTTCCGCCATCGGCTGGCCCGCAACGGGCACCACGCTGGAGCTTGGGGCCAGAATCACGAAGATCCAGGCACCGAGAAAACCCATGGCAGGCTGCCGTCGCAGTTCAACCAAGACACCCGCAACCAAGACTGCCAGAATCAACGCATACGG
>JBEKUF010000016.1:0-31280 GCA_049515295.1 Verrucomicrobiia bacterium
CCGCGGTGATGCTCGTGTTGGCCCTGCTGCGCGCATTGTTCTCGTATGTGTACAGCATCGCCGTAGCCGTGCTCGTGGAACGCTACATCATCGTCGAGCTGCGCGCGCGCGTGTACGAAAAACTCCAGCGGCTCAGCTTCCGCTTCTACGACGCGAACGAGACGGGGTCGATCATCAACCGCGTGACGGGCGATTCGCGCGCGGTCGCCAATTTCGTCAACAACGTCCTCATGCAGAGCATCATCATGGTGTTGTCGCTGGTGGTGTACCTGTCCTACATGCTGGCGATCCACGCCAGGCTCACGCTGGCTTGCCTGGCCGTCGTGCCTCTGTTGTGGATCGTGGCGGCGGCGTTCTCGCGCGTCGTCCAACCCCAGTACGTCCGCAACCGCGAACTGGTCGATCGCATGGTCCTTCACATCGCCGAGACGGCCCAGGGAATCCAGACCATCAAGGGCTTCGCGCGAGAGCGGGAGCAATTCCAGATATTCGAACGCAGCAACGACGCCGTCCGCACGCAGCAACAAAACATCTTCTGGCGGGTGAGCCTGTTCATCCCCGGCATCGGCATGCTCACGCAAATCAGCCTGTTCGTGCTCTTGGTGTACGGCGGACATCTCGTGATCGCGGGGGAACTGCCGCTCGGCACCGGCATGGTGGTGTTCGCCGGTCTGCTGCAGCAGTTTTCGGGACAAATCTCCAACGTCGCGCAAATTGCCAACACCATCCAGCAAAGCCTGGTCGGGGCGCGCCGCGTGTTCGAGGTGCTCGATGCGCCCGTGGAAATCGTCAGCCCGCCGGACCCGAAACCGCTTCCGCACGCCCGCGGGGAGGTCCGGTTCGAGAACGTCAGCTTCGGCTACAACGGCGCGGACAACCCCGAACTCCGAGACGTCAGCTTCGAGACGCGCGCGGGCGAGTGCACTGCCATCCTCGGCCCCACCGGGTCCGGCAAGACCACGTTGTTGAGCCTGATCCCGCGTTTTTACGACCCGCTCCGCGGTCGGGTGCTCGTCGATGGCACCGACGTTCGCGAACTCAACCTCGGTGACTTGCGCCGCAACGTCGGATTGGTGTTTCAGGAGAGTTTCCTTTTCAGTAACACCGTCACCGCCAACATCGCCTTTGGCCATCCCCACGCCACTCGCGAAGAAATCGAGCAGGCGGCCCGCATCGCCGCCGCCCATGAGTTCATCATCCAACTGCCCAGGGGATACGACACCTTGTTGGGCGAAGGCGGCAAGGATTTGTCCGGCGGCCAACGCCAGCGTCTGGCCATCGCCCGCGCGCTGCTGCTGAACCCGGCCATCCTGTTGCTCGATGACCCAACCGCGGCAGTCGACCCCGAGACGGAGAAGGAGATCCTGGAGGCGATCGAGAACGCCATGCGCGGACGCACGACGTTTATCGTCGCCAACCGCATCAGCACGTTGCGCCGCGCCAACCGCATCATCGTCTTGGAAGACGGACGAATCGTCCAGACGGGCACGCACGACGAATTGATGCGCGTAAACGGCCCGTATCGGCGAACCGCGGAGGTCCAATTCGCTGAGTAGGGGCACCCATGACGACCAAACCTCCAGTCACGATCACGCACATTCGACGTGAGCCGAATGACGAAGACGAGATCAGCCAGCGGCCCCTGCAACTGGCGCTGATCTGGCGGATGTTCCGCTACACGAAACCCCACGCGCGCCGGCGCAACTGGCTGTTCGCGCTGGTGATTCTCCGCTCGATTCAACTGCCCATGCTGGCGTGGGCGCTGGGCGCGGTCATCAACGGCCCGATCTCGCGCCACGATCCGCGCGGCATCATAGGGGGAGCGATCGGCTTTCTCGTGCTCGCGGCGGTCACCCAATTCTGTTTCCACTTCCGCCAGCGGCTGGCGTTGGAATTGGGCGAATCGGTCATCCAGGATTTGCGACGCGACATTTTCCAGCATTTGCTGCGGATGCCGATGAGTTTCTACAACCGCACGAAAATCGGGCGCATCATCAGCCGCTACACCTCCGACGCCGAGGCGATGCGCGTGGGCTGGCAGGACGTGTTCTTCATCACCGCCGTCCAGGCCGGGCAGATGATCATCTCGGGGCTGCTGATGCTGTGGTACGACCGGGTGTTGTTTCTCGTCGTGGTGGCGATGGCGCCCGTGCTGGGCGTGTTGAACTATCATTTCCGCCGCTCACTGAGCCTGGCGAACCGGCAAGTGCAAGAAAGTTGGAGCCGCGTGACGGCGACCCTGGCCGAATCGGTCACGGGCATCCGCGTGACGCAGGGATTTGTCCGCCAGGACGTGAATGCGGGTTTGTTTGCCGACCTGATCAAGGACCACTCGGGCTACAATCTCGGCGTCGCGCGGGCGTCGGGCGTGTTCTTGCCAATGCTGGAACTGAGCAGCCAGACGTTTGCGGCCGCGTTGATCGTGGTCGGAGGCTGCCGCGTGTTGAGCCCGGCGGTCCACATGAACGTCGGCACGCTCATTCAATTCTTCTTCTTGGCGAACATGTTTTTCAGTTCGATCCAACCCATCGGCCAGCAGTTCAGCCAGGCGCTGACCGCGATGGCGGGCGCCGAGCGCGTGTTTCGGTTGCTCGATACGAAACCCGATTGGGAGGAACCGCCGGAGGCGATCGAACTCCATGATCCGCGTGTCGCAGCGGACGTCCATCTACACCCTCAAGCGCACGCGACCCACGGACAGGCGCGACGGCCTGCCCCGGCTACGACACTGGGTGCCCGCGTCGAATTCCACAGCGTGATCTTCAGCTATGTCGCCGACCGGCCGGCGATCAACGACATGAGTTTTGTGGCCGAACCCGGGCAGACGGTCGCGCTGGTCGGTCACACGGGCAGCGGGAAGAGTTCGATCGTCAATCTCATCACGAAATTCTATCTGCCGCAGCGTGGCCAGGTGTTGATTGACGGATTCGACACGCGGGACATCCGCGGCGACTCATTGCATCGACAAATGGGCATCGTCAGCCAGCAGAACTTTTTGTTCACGGGTACGGTGATGGAGAACATCCGTTTCGCCCGCCCGCCGGCAACGGATGAGGAAGTCGTGGATGCCGTCCGCAAACTGGATTTTCTCGATGTGATCGGCTCGCTGTCGGCCGGTTTTTCGACCCAGGCGGGGGAGCGGGGCACGAATCTCTCCCTCGGCGAGCGCCAGCTCGTTTGTTTCGCGCGCGCCATGCTGGCCGACCCGCGAATTTTGATCCTGGATGAGGCGACGAGTTCCGTGGATGCGATGACCGAAGCGCGAATCCAGCGCGCGCTGGCGGCATTGGTGAAAGGCCGCACGAGTTTTGTCGTTGCCCACCGGCTGAGCACCATCCGCCACGCCGACCTCGTGCTCGTGCTCGACCACGGCAAGATCGTCGAACGCGGCACCCACCGGCAACTTCTCGCCGCCAACGGTGCGTACGCGGAGTTGTATCGACAATTCGTGCGAAGTTGATGGCGCGAACGGCGGGACCGCCTCACGAGGTCGTCCTCCAATGCGCCCCCGTCTGGCCGGAGCAGAAAAAACCTTGCGTTTTGAAGGGGGGTGTGAGCTAATCCGCCGCAAGCTTCAGACAATCAATGGACGCTATCAAAGTAATGTTGCTTGGCGTACCGATGTGCTTCTCACGCCTTGGAACATTTACCAAGGAGGAATACCGTGATCTCTAGCACCTTCGATACTGGCAACACCGGTTTCATGCTCGTGGCGACGAGTCTGGTCATGCTGATGACGCCGGGGCTGGCCTTCTTCTACGGCGGGCTGGTCAGCCGCAAGAATGTGCTCGCCATCATGATCCAAAGCTTCGTTTCCATGGGCGTGACCACCGTCATCTGGTTTGCCTTCGGCTACTCGCTGTGCTTCAGCGGCGGCCAGGGCGGAATCATCGGCAATCTCGACCACGCCTTTTTCCGGGGCCTCAACCCGATGGACCCATTCACCGGCTCCAAGACGATTCCCCTGTTCGTGTTGATCGCCTACCAGATGATGTTCGCTCAGATTACCCCGGCGTTGATTACCGGCGCCTTTACGAACCGCGTGCGATTCCCCGCCTACCTGATCTTCTTGGTTGCTTGGCTGATCCTGGTGTATTTCCCGATGGTGCATATGATCTGGGGCGGCGGGCTGCTGGCCCAATGGGGCGTGCTCGACTTTGCCGGCGGAATTGTGGTGCACTGCATTGCCGGGTTTGCCGCGCTGGCTTCGGTGATGTTTGTCGGCCGGCGTCGGATTCCCGAACCGCCCGGGCCGCACAGTATTCCGCTGGTGGCGCTGGGCACGGGGCTGCTGTGGTTCGGCTGGTACGGGTTCAACGCCGGCAGCGAGTTGCGGGTTGACGCCGTGACGTCGCTGGCGTTTCTCAATACCGACGTCGCCGCTTCCTTCGCGGCGATTGTGTGGCTGATTATGGCCTGGGTCTTCGAGAAGAAACCGAAGTTCGTGGGCTTGCTTACGGGGTCAATTGCCGGCCTTGCCGCTGTCACACCGGCGGCCGGTTACGTGAGCACGCCGAGCGCGGTGGCGATCGGCATCGCGGCCAGCATTGTCTGCTATTTTGCCATCAACATGAAGAACCGGCTGGGATGGGATGATGCCCTGGATGTCTGGGGCGTGCACGGTGTGGGCGGAGTGCTCGGCGTGATCTGTCTGGGCATCTTTGCCGACAGAGCGATGAACGATTCCGGCGCCAACGGCTTGCTCCATGGAGACAGCAGCTTCTTTATGAAGGAATGTGTCGCCGTGGTGGGCGCGGCAGTGTACGCGTTCCTGTTCACCTACATCATGCTCTGGATCATCAACAAGATCACCCGCGTGCAAGTCACGGTCGAGGAAGAAGAGCTGGGTCTTGACGAAGCCCTGCACGGCGAAAAAGCGTACGTGTAGTGACTTGGCACAGTTCGGTTGATGGATACAGACGCGTGAGTTTGCTGCGCCCGCCCGCGGTTGTGAACCGCAGGCACGATCACGGGTGTCCCCAGGATGCCCAGCCCCGCCTTGCTAGAGGCCGCCAGAGGCAGTGATCACCAGCCGTTGCCGGCCTGTTGTTGTGTGACGATATCCGCAACGCTTCGCTACAAACGCTTCTTGGCGAATGCTCGCCCCGATGCGGTCTTGAGATAACGCTGCAAAGTCCAAGGCCGACTGGCGATTAGTAATCGCAATGCAAGTCTTGATGCACCAAGGGCGAAGCGCTCTCCGATGCGCTCGAGCGAACGCTATCCATAAGCGACTTTCTTCCCCAACCCGTGCCCACTGGGAAGGCCTTTTTGCCTGCTCATAGTCACAGCGTAGCAAGACATTTTTGTTTTGCGAGCATGCAGGCGCTCACCTCTCCTATCGAGAACCGAACGGGCTTGTCACGCGTCTGCGAAGTCATTAGGGTATTTCCGATGATTCGGCCCGCAAAATTGGGCGCATTGATCGGATTCCTGCTCCTCGCAACGACCATGGCTTGGTTGATGTGGCAGCCGATTCACGAGGAGAGTGCGACGGCTGATGAAGCGTGGATTCTCGGCGCGGGTTACACGTACTGCAATGGCATGGGATTCCGCATGCATCCCGACGAGCCGCCGTTGGCCAAAATGTGGTCGGCGTTACCCCTGATGTTCATGCCGGTGCAGATTCCAGAGGAATGCCGGTCGTTATTCGAAGGCCGCACTGGCTATCATCTGGATCGTCCATGGCGTGGTCCCTTTCAGCAGTCCAACCAACTTTTCCCGGCAGGTCGCGACAATTGGTATTACTGGCCTTGGTTCGAAGGCGATCGGTTTGGCCAGTTTTTCCTGTACGGTGGCGAAAACGATGCGGATCGATTGCTGACCGCAGCTCGTCTGATGCAGGTGGTGCTGGCCCTGCTCACTGCCGCATTGATTTTCCTCTGGGCCAATCGACTCGGCGGCACTTTGGCCGGGCTCGTCGGCTGTGCCCTCTGGGTTTTCAACCCGGTCGCACTTGCGCACGGCCATATCGTGCAGACAGACGGGGGCGGAACGCTGACCATGCTCGCCTCGGTATGGAGCTTCACCCATTTCGCGCAACATCCCCGCCTCCGTAGTGCGGTCATCGCGGGACTGGCGTTCGGCTTGGCGCTGGCAACCAAGCTGTCAGCACTCCTGCTCCTGCCCACATTCGTCGTCGTGGCCGCACTCGTGTGGTGGAAGCTGGAGGCAGAGCAGAGGCGCACCCTCCAGTTCGTCCGTCTCATCCCCGTTTTGGCTGTTTGCACTTGGGCCGTCATCCTGATTGTTTACGCACCGCGCTGGACGCCCGCGCCGCCTCTGGAAAAAGGGCAAGCTGCGTGGCTGAATGTCCCACCGTGGTTTGAGGAGTTACGCCTGATCCTGATTCCGCCTGACTTCTTCAAGGCCGTGGCGCTGCTGATAGGCACGGCCGACGCGGGGCACAATGGTTACTTGTTCGGAGAGTGGAGCCCTGAGGGTTGGTGGTACTATTACCCCGTTGCATTTGCCTTGAAGACACCGATCGTGTTCCTTGCGCTGACGGCTGGGGCCCTCATCGTTCTTCTCTGGCAGATTCGAACCCGCCGTGCCGAACAACTCGTTCCCTGGATTGCCGCCGCCATGTTCTTTGCGCTCGCGATGCACAACAAGATGGACATCGGTGTCCGCCATCTCCTGCCCGTGTACGGGCTGTTGTCCGTAGCCGTAGCTTCACAGTTGGCGCCGCTTCGTGGACCGTCGAGAGTCGCGACCCTTGTTCTGGTCGCGTGGCTGGCGGTGGTGAGCATTTGCGCTCATCCATTCTACATCGAATACTTCAACGGGTTTGTCGGCGGCGCTCGCAACGGCTACAAATACCTGCTCGACTCCAATCTCGATTGGGGCCAGGACGTCAAGCGCTTGAAGAAGTACCTGGCCGGCCGAAATGTGAATCACTGCTACGTAGCCTTCTCGGGCTTGGAGAAGGCGATCACGTACTATGGCATCCAGTCCACCTCCGTGGATGCGACGGAAGCGCACAACCTTCAACAGGGCACGCTCGTGGTCCCCGCGATGCTTCTCATGCGCCCCGAATGGGCGTGGTTGCGCAAGGAACACCAACCGATTGACCGAGTCGGCTACACGCTCTTCATTTACAGGATCGGCGACTAACGCTTCCCACATCGACAGAGAACCGCTGGTAACCCAGCTGTCTATCAGGGTTTCCTGATTCTATTGTGGGGTTTTCCCTTGTAAACTCGGAGGTTGGTTTTATTGGCCGGAATGCACGTTCTCGTACTTTTTGCTCGCAAGATACAGCTTTAAGCCTTCGTGTGAGCGAACTGGCCGCCTTGACAGTCGGCGATTGGGTGACGGCCTGCATGGGGTGGTTTAACGTTCAAGAGTTTTTCCGGCCATGAATTGGTCGAGCACGCCGCGCCGAACCGTCAGCCGCACTGCGCGGGCGTTAATAGTTTTTTCCTTTGACGGGGGGGGTAGTCCAGCATTGGCAGGCATCCTGAGCGCAACCGGGGCCGTTGTAGCGCCGCGTTTGATCCACAGCACGACACTACCGCAGTGACCGATCCGCAAAAGCCGTTGTTATGCCTTCGTGTTATTCTTTCGACATTCTGGACGGTGTGAACTCACAAAAAGCGCCATTTCATTAGGGAAAACGAAGTTGGCGGAGGGGGCGAGATTCGAACTCGCGAGGGCCTTTCGACCCCACACGCTCTCCAGGCGTGCGCATTAGACCACTCTGCCACCCCTCCGTGAGTCGCGCGAGCAACGGCAGATTACCGATGGGGAGCGTTTCCTGCAAGCCCCCGTTGATAAAATCCGAAATCCGAGATTCGAAGTGCGAAACCAATCCGAATTGGGCGCACGGAAAGCCAACCCGCGTGTCTCAACCGGTTTCCGGTTTCGGATTTCGAGATTCGGATTTCGTGCTTTCCATCAGAAGCCATTCTTCTTCGAGCGGACTGAGGTTGAACCGGACCGCCGTTTTCTCGATGGCTTCGAGTTTGCTCATCGCGGGATGTTCCCGGCGCAGGATGTTCAACCAATCGAGTGCTTTCGCGCGTTTCTCAGCTTGTTCTTTGCTCATGTCCGGACCCCTCATTTCGCCGCGGCGGCAGACGCACCTGCGGCGCGCAGCAACCGGTCGCGCACGGCCAGGCCAAGTCCGCGCGACGGCGGAAGAATGGCGAGGATCACGTCGGCCTGTTGCGAGTCGGCTTCGCGCATTTGATCGAACAGCGTCTGGGCATAGTGCCGGTCGTCACCGTAGTTGGACAAAATATAAAATGTCTTTCCCTCGCGCTTTAATTCCTCAACGCGCCGTTTCAGGGCGATCAGGGTCTCGTCGGCAGCGCCGTCGAGCAATTCGACTCGCGCGCGTGGAGAATAGTGCTTGAGCGACATGCCGGGGCCGGCCAGACCCGCGCGCGCGGTTTTGTCCTCAACGGCCGATGCCAGTTGCACCTCGCCGACGGCCTTCTCCAGTTCTTCGCGAGGCATGCCGCCGGGACGCAGGATGGCGGGTGGGGATTGGGTGAGGTCGAGGACAGTGGACTCCACGCCCATCGGGGTCGGTCCCGCGTCGAGAATCAGGTCCACACGGTTGGCGAGGTCTTCGAGAACGTGCTGGGCGCGGGTGGGGCTGGGCCGGCCGAACCGGTTGGCACTGGGCGCGGCGATGGGCGCGCCGGTCGCGGCCAACAGGGCGGTGGCTACGGGATGCCCGGGCATGCGCAGGGCGACGGTCGGTCGATGCGCAGTCACTTCGCCGGGAACGTGGTCGGCCTTGTCGACGACGAACGTCAACGGTCCCGGCCAGAAGCGGCTGGCGAGCAATTCGAATGACGGCGGCACCGTTTTCATGAGTGATCGTGCCATGGCCGCGTCGCGCACGTGGACGATAAGCGGGTCCCAGTCGGGGCGTTCCTTGGCGATGAAGATCTTGTGGATCGCTTTCAGATGAAGCGCAAGCGCACCAAGCCCGTACACGGTCTCGGTGGGGAAGGCGACGAGGCCGCCGCCACGAAGAATCGTGGCCGCGCGCTCAATCGCGTCCTGCTCCGGCGCCTCAGGATTGACTTTGACCATGTTGTTCATTCATTACCGCCGCCACGAAGCCTGATTTGCTGAGTTTGATTCACGGTGATGAGTGTGGCACAGCCCGCGAATGGTGAGAAGCAGGTTTTTCTTGCGGGCAGCGGTTTGCCGTGGAAAACTGAGCGCCGGCTGCTTTATGAAGAATACGGCTATCTTGCTGATTGATTGTCCGGACCAAAAAGGGATTGTGGCGGCGGTGTCGGATTTTCTCTTTCGTTATCAAGCCAACATCCTGCACGCCGACCAGCACCAGGATGATGACCAGAATCTGTTCCTGACCCGGGTGGAATGGGACCTGAAGGAATTTGGATTGCCGATTGCCGATTTCGGAAGGGCGTTTGACCCTGTCGCGGAGAAATTTCAGATGCGATGGCGGCTGGAGTTATCGTCGAAGCGACAGCGGGTGGCGATTTTCGTGTCCAAGGTTGACCATTGCCTGGCGGATTTGTTGTATCGGCACGAGAGTGGGGAATTGGCGTGCGAGATCCCGCTCATCATCAGCAACCATCACGAGGCGGAACGACTGGCCGGGTTTCATCGGATTCCTTTTCACATGATAGCGGTCGATGAGGTTGGCAAGGCGGAGGCGGAGCGGCGGCAATTGACGCTGCTGAAGGACAATGCGATCGACCTCGTGGTGCTGGCGCGGTATATGCAGATTTTGTCGGCGGAGTTTGTGGCGCAGTACCCCCAGCGGATCATCAACGTGCATCATTCCTTTCTGCCGGCATTCAGCGGAGCGCGACCGTACCATCGCGCGTTCGAGCGTGGCGTGAAGCTGATCGGTGCCACGAGCCATTATGTGACAGAGACACTGGATGAAGGGCCGATCATCGAGCAAGACGTCGTCCGCATCTCGCACCGTGACCAGTTGGAGGACCTGGTGCAAAAAGGGCGCGATTTGGAGAAGGTCGTGTTGTCGCGGGCGGTGCGCTGGCATATCGAGCGTCGGATTCTGGTCTACTCCAAGAAGACGGTCGTGTTCGACTAGACACGGAAGGGCGGGTGTGTGGTGGGAAAAACATGCCCGGACTTGTGGACTTTTTTGGACGTCACGACATTAGCTTTTCAACTTTGATAGTCGTAGGGTAGGCGTGTCGGGATGTGGTTTTGGGCTGGCCGTTACGCTTCGATTTGATCCAACTGTGTGTTGTCCGCACAAAACGGCGGTATTTCACCGGTGCAGCACTTCGCTGAACCACCATTTGCGCAGCACGCGCTGGTGGCGAGGGTTCGGGATGAAACTTTGGTCTTCCGCTGGCATTGCGAGTGCTCTGTAGACGCCATCTATGAGATCCAAGGCGACTGGTGTGCGAAGTAAAATCCTCCTGGTTGTTGAGGACGATGAAGCGGCGGGCGAACTCGTTTGTGAGGCGCTCAGAGACGCAGGCTTCAAGACCCACTGGGTGAAGGATGGCATCGATGCGCTGAATTACATCCTCGAATCGAGGCCCGACGCCATCGTGTTGGATCTCTTGCTTCCCCGCCTGAACGGCTTCGAAATTTGTGGCATGGTCCGCAAGAGCCGATCCGTGCAATGGACGCCTATTATCATGATGTCGGGCCGCATCGAACATCGCGACAAAATGCAGGCGTTTGAACTTGGCGCCGACGACTATGTCAGCAAACCGTTTCGTCTCGAAGAATTGGTCGCTCGAGTCGAAGCCGTACTTCATCGCAACGCCGGGCGAAACGATCCCACACCGTTTGCCAGCACGTACAACAATTGAGGGGTCTGGCGCCCGCCGGTTTTTCGCCTGATTCCGCCTGACGGAAGAGCCGTCGCCTTTCGCCTGAGTTGGTACGCCCGGAGGGATTTGAACCCCCAACCCTCGGTTCCGAAGACCGATGCTCTATCCAGTTGAGCTACGGGCGCAACATGTTGGCTGCGAAACCGTTGCGACGCGTCAATTTGACAGGAAAAATCACATTTGCAAACTAAAATTGCAACCTCTGTGATGTTTCTTATGGGCCGACCACTCCCTCGGAGAGCATCGAACGCGTAGCTAAATCAGGCAAGATCCGCAACAAACTACACGCCGTTTGGAAGACTCTCATTCGCGGATAAACATGAGACGACCGCACTCCCATTGACGGCCCAATTTCTCTGCGACTCACCGATCGGTGACAAAATTGCATCGACGACAAATCTGCTCCGGGCTGTTGGAGGCAAAGGCCTGCAATTGGTAAACATTGCCTCTCGCGCCTCAAGCCTGACCGCCACCGCCTTGCGTTCGGATTGCGTCAGCCACATACTGCCGTAGGGAATTTGAACCATGAAAACAAGATCAAAACCACTCACCCCGGAACTGTTGCGAAAGATGGACGCCTATTGGCGGGCCGTGAACTACCTCTCGGTCGGGCAGATTTATCTCTACGACAATCCGCTCCTGAAGAAGCCGCTGAAATTGGCGCACATCAAGCCGCGCCTGCTCGGTCACTGGGGCACGACGCCGGGGTTGAACTTCATCTACGTCCACCTGAACCGGGTCATCAAGGAACACGACCTCAATGTCATCTACATCGCCGGCCCGGGGCACGGCGGTCCGGGGCTGGTCGCCAACACGTACCTGGAGGGCACATATAGCGAGGTGTATCCCGACATCTCACAGGATGAACAGGGTATGAAGAAACTGTTCAAACAGTTCTCCTTCCCCGGCGGGATTCCGAGCCACGTCGCGCCGGAGACGCCCGGGTCGATTCATGAGGGCGGCGAGCTGGGGTATTCGTTGTCGCACGCGTTCGGAGCGGCGTTCGATAATCCTGATTTGCTCGTCGCTTGTGTCGTGGGTGATGGCGAAGCGGAAACCGGTCCACTTGCCACGAGTTGGCACTCGAACAAATTCCTCAATCCGGTGCGGGACGGCGCGGTGCTGCCCATCCTGCACTTGAACGGCTACAAAATCGCCGGGCCCACCGTTCTGGCCCGCATTCCCCGCGACGAGTTGGAAGCGCTCTTTCGCGGCTACGGGTACACGCCGTATTTCGTCGAGGGCGACGATCCGATGGAGATGCACCAGCTTATGGCGGGGACGCTCGACACCGTGGTCGCCCACATCCAACGCATCCAACGCGACGCCCGCGCCCATGGGTTCGAGGAGCGTCCGTGCTGGCCCATGATCATCCTGCGCTCGCTGAAAGGCTGGACCGGTCCGAAGGTGGTCGATGGCAAACCGGTCGAGGGCACCTTCCGCGCGCACCAGGTTCCGATGGGCGAGATGAGTCATCCGGGGCACGTGAGGATTCTGGAGAAGTGGATGAAGAGCTATCGCCCGCAAGAGTTGTTCGACCGCGACGGCAAGCTTCGTCCCGAATTCGCGGAATTGGCCCCGAAAGGCACGCGCCGCATGGGCGCCAACCCGCACGCCAACGGCGGCCTTCTGCTGCGCGACTTGCGCCTGCCGGATTTCCGCGACTACGCGGTGAAAGTGCCCCAGCCCGGCGCCGTGGACGCCGAAGCAACGCGCGTCCAGGGCGCATTCATCCGCGACGTGGTGAAACGAAACCCGGAGACGTTCCGCGTGTTCAGTCCGGACGAAACGGCCTCGAATCGCTGGGGCGCCGTGTTCGAGGTGACGAACCGCTGCTCGACTGCAGAAATCATGGCCATCGACGATCACGTCGCGTCCGAGGGCCGGGTGATGGAGATGTTGAGCGAGCACCAATGCGAAGGCTGGCTCGAAGGTTATCTGCTCACGGGCCGCCACGGTTTTTTTTCGTGCTACGAAGCCTTCATTCACATTGTCGATTCGATGTTCAACCAGCACGCCAAGTGGCTCAAGGTGGCGAACCATATTCCGTGGCGTCGGCCGATCGCTTCCTTGAACTACCTGCTTTCGTCGCACGTGTGGCGGCAGGACCACAACGGCTTCAGCCATCAAGATCCCGGCTTCATCGACCACGTAATCAACAAGAAAGCCGAAGTTATCCGTGTCTATCTGCCGCCGGATGCGAACACACTGCTGTCCGTCACCGACCATTGCCTGCGAAGTCGCAATTACGTGAACGTGATTGTTGCCGGCAAGCAGTCCGAGGCGCAGTGGCTGGACATGGACACCGCCGTCGAACATTGCACCGCCGGCCTCGGCATCTGGCCGTGGGCCAGCACCGATCGCGGTGGCGAACCGGATGTGGTTATGGCGTGCGCCGGTGATGTGCCCACGCTCGAAACCCTGGCCGCAGTGGAGTTGCTGCGGGAGCATTTTCCCGAATTGAAAGTGCGGGTGATCAACGTGGTCGATTTGATGAAGCTGCAGCCGCAAAGCGAACATCCGCACGGCCTAGGCGACAAGGATTTCGACGCCCTGTTCACAACCGACAAACCGATCATCTTCGCCTTTCACGGTTATCCGATGTTGATTCATCGGCTCACGTACCGCCGCACCAACCACAAGAACCTGCATGTGCGCGGCTACAAGGAAGAGGGCACGACCACGACGCCGTTCGACATGACGGTGATGAACGACCTCGACCGCTTTCACCTCGTCGCTGACGTCATCGACCGTGTGCCGAAACTCGGCGAGCGGGCGGCTTACGCCAAGCAGGCCATTCGCGACAAGCTTCTCGAACACAAGCAATACATCGCCGAGCATGGCGAAGACATGCCGGAGATCCGCAATTGGCGGTGGGGACGGACTGCGGCTCGGAAACGAGATCGAAAGTGGAACTAACGCAAACAGCCGTCGCGAGCTTTACGGGATAATCACGGCCCGATAAAAGCGCTGGGATGGCAGCACCTCCATGAAGTCAGGCAGGAGCAATGTACCACCGATACTGAGGGTCGGGTCGCCGGTATCGATCCAGTTGGCCGGGGACATCATGGCGGTGTACTGCAATTGATAAGTTTCCCCCGCGACAGATGGAATCAGCACCACGATTTCCGTGAAGTTCGCAACCGGCAAGGGCCCGACTAGAATCGAAATCTGATTGGCGGGCGGGGAGAGGGGAACCGAAAGTCTGAAAACCGTGCCATGATTGTTTGTCCCACCGTTGACCGTCGCGCCGTAAAAATTGCCGTCGCTGCCCTGCACCACCGGCCCTTGGGGAAAGGCGCCCTCAACGCCGCCAGTGAATGTGTGCAGGTTGGTCAGGCTTCCCGCCGGACTGATTCGGAAAATGGTGCCGTCCCCATTCGCTCCTCCCCGATAGCACGTCCCATAAAAATTGCCGTCGCTGCCCAATAGGAGAGGGGCCCACGGATTTCCGCCATCCGAGCTGAGGAACGAGTGCAGATTGGTCAGACTCCCGCTTGAAGTGATCTGGAAGACAGTGCCCGATCCAATGGTCCCGCCGGAATAGGTCGTCCCGTAAAAGTTGCCATCGGTTCCCTCCACAAGCTCCGCTTGGGGTTGGGCTCCATCGCTGCCACTGAAGGAGTACAGATTCGTCAGGTCACCCGTTGGACTGATTCTGAATACCGTGCCCGAGCCGTTCGCACCGCCCGCGTAGGTCGTTCCGTAGAAATTGCCGTCACCACCCAGCAAGAGTGTCGCGTAGGGGAACGCGCCGTCCGGACCGCTGAAGGAGTACAAAATCGTCAGGGTTCCGGTGGGGCTGATCTTGAAAACGGTGCCGGTGCCATTCGCCCCGCCCGAGTAGGTTGTCCCGTAGAAATTGCCGTCGCTTCTCTGTATGACACCCGCCTGCGGATTCGATCCGTCCGAGCCGAGGAACGAATGCAAGTTGGTCAGACTCCCACTCGGGGTGATCTGAAACACAGTGCCATCATTGCTTGTTCCCCCGGAACCGGTGGTCCCGTAGAAATTGCCGTCGCTGCCCTGCACCAAATTGGCCGAAGGATTCGCCCCATCGGAACCAGTGAACAAATGCAGGTAGGTCAGGGTGCCGGCCGGAGTGATCCGAAACACCGCGCCGTTGTTGCTTGACCCGCCGGAGCCGACTGTCCCGTAGAAATTGCCATCGGTGGCTTGGATGAGCGACGCGAATGGGTAGAACCCCTGGCCACCGCCGTTGCCAAATGTCCAAAGATTCGTCAGTGTCTGGGCGGGCACGCTGCCGGGTCGCCCGGCCAGTGCCAAAACCACGATCAAGGTGAGATTGCGAAGAATCTTCATGGCCTTTTCCCTCGGTCTTTGTTGTTGCCCATGCCGATGAAGTGTGTCCCCTTATCAAAACGACTGCACGACGGAGGGAGGAAGCAACTGAATTCGGAAAGTGTTGTACGCCCGACAACCGCCGCCAACCCGCTTGACAGCGTGCTACCCTTCCCAGCGACGACTCCCTGATAGCAAACAAGCGGCACCAAGTCTAGCCTTTTCCGACGGGAAGTTGGCCGTCCAACTCACTGTTTTCTTGGCTTGCATGGTAGCGCGGCATGTTGGCGCTGGAAGTGGTTATCATGGATGTCGTTGGTGATTTCCGGACAAGCTGAAACCGGGACCAACCTGTATGCTTGAAATGCACTGACGCTCTCCCGTGCTTGGTCTTGGTTCCGGCTCCACCGAGTCCGAATTTCGTTGACGGCGGACAGTCAGGGTTGCGCAGATCGGCAATATGGAATATTGTACTTGGGGGGTAGGATCTGAGCGCGTGCGGGAGGCTTGAAGCCATGGACGGGAAATCTGATACGCGGATTCACTCCGGAACTGATGCGCGAATAGCAGCGCATGTCCATGCCTGGGAGGCTGCGACTGGCATGCGTCGTCGTGTCCCGCTTGGGACCCAGCCCTTTGTTACGATTTCTCGGGAGTTTGGCTGTGGAGCCTACTGGGTAGCGCAACGCCTTGTGGAACTGCTGAATGAGCGCTTTCAATCGTCCATTCCGTGGCTTGCTTACGGTCGCGATCTAATGGAGCCGGTTGCCCAAGACCTGCATTTGCATCGCGAGATCGTGGAATCGATCACCGAGCGACGGCGGGGGGAAATAGCCGAACTGCTCGATTCCGTGTTGAACCGCAAAGTGGACGAAGCGCTGGTGGTCCGGAAACTCGCTGAAGTGATTCGTTCTCTGGCGATGCACGGACAGGTCGTGCTGGTAGGGCGCGGTGGTTACCTGATCACACCCGATCTCAAGACTGGTTTACACGTCCGGTTGGTGGCGCCTCGTGAATGGCGCATTCATCACGTGGCCGCAGAGCGCAACCTTTCCCATGCCGAAGCAGCGAAGCTTGTGGACAAATCAGAAGCGGAGCGCGCCCGTTTTCTCCAGACGTTCTTCGTTCGAGATCGCTCCACGCCCGTTCGCTTCGACCTCGTCATCGATTGTTCACGGTTCAACAAAGACCAGATCGCCGAAATCATCCTTGGCGCGCTGGAACTCCGCTTCGGTGAAACCCTGGCCGCGTCGAGTCGCGATGCCAGTTGATTACAGAGCGCAGCCGTGCTGGCAAGGCAGAACAACAAAACAACTGCCTCGTTCACGACTCGGTGAACTGACCCGCGGCTGCGCTCTTCTCTCAGGTTCCCAAAGGGTCCTCAACTCAGACCCGCTCAGGGACGACAGTGACCTCCGCGCACCCGGTATCGCCGCCCGGCGAGCGCCGGGTACGGAATGGCTCCATGGCAGTGGCGCCGGATCGACGATTAGACGAGTTCTTTGACCAAGCGACCCTCGTCTAGGGAATCGCTTGGCTCTTGCGATAAACCAAGCCTTGAAACACCGCAATGAGGGTCTTGTTCTCGTCGGTGACGTCGACCGTGTAGGTGCCGAGTTTCGGGTTGATCGACAGCTCCCGAGCTTCCGCCCGCAGAGTGCCAGAACTCACCGCCTTCACATAAGTGATGCTTACGTTGATGGCAACGGCCGCCTTGCGATGGGCGTTGGAGGCGGCGGCGAAGGCCAGATCCGCGAGCGTAAAAATCGCCCCTCCCTGCACAATACCGATGGCGTTCAGATGGTGCGGGCGAATCAGCATTTGGGCGACAGCCTGGCCGGGGGAAAACGACAGCAACTCAATGCCGGCCAGTTTGGCAAATTGATCGCGATCGAAGAATTGCTTGAGGTCGTCCATGCTGCGACTAGGCGAGGCGGAACAGTTTGACGTTTTCAAGCACGTTGATGCCGCCGTCTTTCAACACACGCAGAGCGGTGTCGGGATCCTCAAAGCGGAACACCAGCACGGCTTTGCCACCACGTTTTTCCGCGAAGGCGTACATGTATTCGATGTTCAAGCTCGCGCGGTCCACGGTATCGAGAATGCGTGCCAGACCGCCGGGTTCATCCGTCACCTCGATGGCCAGCACCTCCGTGACCTTGACGATGCAGCCGGCGTTTTCGAGCGTGGTCCTGGCCTTCTGCCAGTCCTCAACGATCAACCGCAGAATCCCGAATTGCTCGGTGTCGGCCAGTGACAGCGTGACGATGCTGATCCCGTGCGCGGCTAATTCCGCACAAGCGGCCCGCAATCGCCCGGGTTTGTTTTCGAGAAAGACGGATAACTGATGGATTTTCATAGCTTCCGTTTGTCGATGACGCGTTTGGCCTTGCCTTCGCTGCGGGGAATGGTCTTGGGCGCCACCAACCGGATCGCAGCGCGAATGCCGGTGATGGTCTCGATGGAATGCACGAGCTTTCGCTGCAATTCTTCCAGGACGCGAACCTCGTCGCTAAAGACTTGTGGCGTCACTTCCACCTGCACCTCCATCTGGTCCAAGTCGGCTTCGCGCGTCAGTACGATTTGGTAATGCGGCAGCGTCCCCTCGACTCGTAGCAACGCGGCTTCGATTTGCGAGGGGAACACGTTTACACCACGAATGATTAGCATATCATCGCTGCGCCGACCGATTCGCCGCATGCGCCGAAGCGTACGCCCGCACGGGCACGGCTCGGCAATCAATGCCGTAATGTCGCGAGTACGATACCGAATCATCGGCATTGCCTGCTTGCTGAGTGTCGTCAACACCAATTCGCCTTCGCTACCGTCTGGTAGCGGCTCCAAGGTTTCGGTGTCGACAATCTCCGCCAGAAAATGATCTTCAAAAATGTGCAGCCCATCCTGGCGGGCACATTCGATCGCCACGCCCGGACCGATGATTTCTGACAGACCGTAAATGTCGTACGCTTTGAGCCGGCTTTCGGCCTCGATACGCTCGCGCATCGCTTGCGTCCACGGTTCCGCCCCGAAGACCCCTGCGCGCAACGGAAGCTGGCGGAAATCCACACCCAGCAGCGCGCCCTGGTCGAGCAAGTGCAGAAAGTAGCTTGGTGTGCAACAAATGGCCGTAACACCAAAGTCCTTCAACACGGTAATCTGACGTTCGGTGTTGCCGCCGGAGATCGGAATGACCGTGGCCCCCAATGCCTCGGCCCCGTAGTGCGCGCCCAGCCCGCCCGTAAACAGGCCATACCCGTATGCGTTCTGTACAATGTCCCCCGCGTGCAAGCCGCAGGCAGCGAGACTGCGCGCGATGACCTCGGTCCACACGGCGATGTCCTCTCGCGTGTATCCAACAACAATGGGCTTGCCGGTTGTCCCGCTGGAGGCATGCAGGCGGACAACGTCGCGCATCTCACTGGCAAACAAGCCGTACGGATACGTGTCGCGCAGGTCGGTTTTGACCGTGAACGGGAGTTTGCGGACGTCATCGAGGGAACGAATGTCCTGCGGTCTCAAATTGCGCTCTTCCATCCGCTGGTGAAACAACTTTACCCGGTCGTAGGCCCGCGTAACAGTCGCTTGGAGACGCCGCAGCCGCGTTTCGCCCAGTGCCGATAACGGCATGAAATCAGGTGCGCTGACCGGGTGGCGTTCCATGGCGTTCACCAGCTAGGCTCCGTTGCGCCCCAACGCAAACGCCTGCAGGTTGGCTGCCTGCAGCTTCTCGGAAAATGCCGCCTGGATTGCTTCGAGCCAGCGTTCCTCGGAGATTTCCAGGTGACGGCTCAAAACTCCCAGCAACGCAATGTTTACGCTTTTCTTGTTCGTGAGCTTGTTGGCAGCGACGGCGTCAGGCGCGATCAAGATGCCACCCTCCCGCAATTGATGGCGGTTGACCTCGATCTGATCCGGCGCGACGACCACCAGGAAGTCGGCCTCGCCCGCCGGTACCATCGGGCTGAAAACTTCCCGGCCAAAACGCACGTCGCTAGTGACCGAACCACCGCGCTGGCTCATGCCGTGCAGTTCACTCTGCTTAACGTCCCAGCCGGCACGAAACGCCGCATCGGCCACGATGCTCGATGCCCTCAGGACGCCTTGTCCTCCCAATCCAGCGACAATGATGTTGGTAACTCCGTTCTTCATACTAGTCCGGCGAAATCTCCGTACACATTTGCGCCGCGGCACGGTCGTACTCCTTGATCTTCCCGGCAATCAACAAACAGGGGCGGCGCGCGATGATCACGACCAACTCCTCGCTGTCGAGGCTGTCCGCCAGCAGCCTCGTGAACCCCTCCGGATCGGCGGCTGGATCGGCAACATGAACTTGTGAAATCCCCAGCGTTCGCGCCAGCGTTTCGTACGCAACCTTCCCGGTCGGCTCGTGTGCCAGCGTTCGACCGGTGCCGGGATGTTCCTGATGGCCCGTCATGGCCGTGGTGCTGTTGTCGAGGATGAGCACAATGTGGCCGGTGGGCGGTGGATTATAGGCCATCTCCACCAAGCCGGTGATGCCGCCGTGCACAAACGTGCTGTCGCCGATCACGCTGACGACTCGACGCGCCTGTTCGGGCGGCAACACGTGACGCAGTCCCAGACCAACGCCGATGCTCGCACCCATGCAAACACAACTGTCCATGGCCTCGAAGGGGGGCAACACTCCCAAGGTGTAACAGCCGATATCTCCCGCGACGATACAGTCGAGGTCGTGCAACGCTTCGAACACGTACCGATGCGAGCAGCCGGGACAAAGTTGCGGCGGTTTTCCGGGGACGCTGGCGGGCTCGGGCGAGGTGTCGCCTGCCAGAATCCGCTTTACACGCGACACGTCCAATTCACCGAAACGGTACATTTCCGGCTTGCTCTCAACGTTCACGCCGTCGGCGCGGATTGCGTCGGCCAGATACGGGTCGCCCTCTTCAATCACGAGACAGCGGTTCACCCCCGCGGCGAACGCGCGAATTTTTTCCAGTGGCAACGGATAGGTGAAACCCAGTTTCAGCACGCGCGCGTCCGGCGCGGCTTCGCGGACGTGCATGAACGAAATGCCCGAGGTGATGATGCCGAGCGAGTCGTTTCCCGCAGCCACTCGGTTCAGCGGACAGGTCTCGTTCCAGGTCTGTATTTCCGACAACTTCTGTCGTAGCCGGCGACCAGCCGGCCGCGCATACGCTGGAATCATCACCCGTCCACGGATGTCGCGCTCGAACTTCGGGGGTCGAGGTGGCGGGTTTACCGCGCCCGGACGAACGATGGTCCGGCTGTGGCAGACCCGCGTGGTCAAACGCAGCAGGACCGGGATCTTCCATCGTTCGGAGATCTCCACTGCCTGGCGGGTAAGGTCGTAGGCTTCTTGTGAATCCGACGGTTCCAGCATCGGCACGCCCGCAGCCACAGCGTAATGCCGGTTGTCCTGCTCGTTCTGGCTGGAGGCCATGCCGGGATCGTCGGCCGACACCACGATCAGCGCACCCGTCACGCCCGTGTACGCCGCGGTAAACAACGGGTCGGCGGCGACGTTCAAGCCGACGTGTTTCATTGTGACCAGGGCGCGCGCCCCGGCGAACGCCGCACCCAGGGCGACTTCGAGGGCGACTTTTTCGTTCGGGGCCCATTGCGCGTGTCCACCGATCTCCGAGAAATGTTCGAGGATTTCCGTGGACGGCGTGCCGGGATAACCCGTGCCCAGCGCCACGCCCACGTGCAAGGCCGCCAGCGCGACCGCTTCGTCGCCACTCAGTAATACTCGCTCCGAATTACTCATACCCAACAATCCGCCCCAAATTGTAACCGTTTTCTGACCGTTTAGAAAAGCAACAGTAGCGCAGCACCGTCTACAGCGTCAATATCTCCTCCTGCGACAGCAACCGCAGGGGTTGTTTGGCCAGAATCTGCCGCGCCCCGGCAACGTCCTGGACCTCGATGAGCAACACCGCGCGGTTGTTGGAGACGAAACCCGAAGAGTTCTCGACGTTAATGTGGTTACGGGACAGGCAGTCCGCGACCGCGTGAAGTCCGCCGGGTTTATCTTCCACCTCGATGGCCAGCACTTCCACGAGTGATACCGTCCACCCCTTCCCGTGAAGGCTTCGGTAAGCGAGGTCACACTTGTCGACCAGGAACTTGATAACGCCCAGCGTCTCATTGGTGGCAATGGTGACCCAACGGATGTTGACGCCCGCATCGGCCAGCACCTTGGTAATCCGGGCCATCTGGCCCAGTTGGTTTTCGGCGAACACGGCGATCAAATTGACAGCGCTCATGGTCTGATTCCTTTCCTACAGTGACCGGTTGTCAATGACCCGTAGGGCTTTGCCTTCGCTGACCGGCAACGTCCCCGGCGGGACCAGATGCACCTTGGGTTTCGTCAGGATTTCCGCGCGCAACCGGTCAGCGACTTCCGATTGCAGCCGGGTCAGGTGCTCGACGTGTCCATCAAAACCCGCTTCGGCCAGTTCGACGTTGACCGTCATTTCGTCGAGGCCATCCAGCACGATCTGGTAATTCCGCCCCACACCCGGCAAGGCCATCAGCACGCGTTCGATCTGTTGCGGATAGATGTTCACCCCGCGCACGATCAGCATGTCGTCAGCGCGGCCGGTGATGCGGTGGAGTCGCCGGTGCGTACGGCCACACGGGCACGGTCCGGGAATGATCGAGGTGATATCGCGCGTGCGGTACCGCAACAACGGCATGGCCTCGCGGCACAGGGTGGTCAGGACCAACTCTCCTGTCTGTCCGTCCGGCAGAGGCTCGCCCGTTTGCGGATCCACGATCTCCAGCAGGTAATAGTCCTCCCACAGGTGCATGCCGCACTTGTGTTCGCACTCGAAGGCGACGCCGGGGCCGTTCATCTCCGACAGACCGTAGGAATTGTACACATCGATTCCCAGCGCCTGCTCGATCTTGCGCCGGGTTTCCTCGGTGTGTGCTTCTGCGCCGACGAACGCCTTGCGCAATGCCAGGTCCCGGCGCGGGTCGACCCCTTTCTTTTCCAGGAAATCGGCCAGGTACAGCGCGTAACTCGGTGTCACGTGAATGACCGTGGTCCGGAAATCCTGCATCAACAGCACTTGCTTCTCGGAGTTACCCGGCCCGGCCGGGATCACGAGGCAGCCGACCTTCTCCGCGCCATAGTGCATGACCAGCGCCCCGGTAAACAGGCCGTACGTCATCATGTTCTGAAGCACATCGTGCCGGGTCACGCCGGTCATGACCAGGCAGCGGGCGATCAACTCGGCGGCGTTGTCCACGTCCCTGGCGGAGAAGAACAGCGCCTTCGGTTTGCCCGTGGTGCCGCTGGACGTGTGCAGTCGCAGCACGTCCTCGAGCGGAACGGCGAGCAGCCCCGCAGGATAGGCGTCCCGCAGGTCGGCGTTGGTCGTGAACGGCAACCGGCGCACATCGGTCAGTGACTGGACATGACGCGGCTTGACGCCGCCATCAGCCAGTTTCTGCTGATACAGCGGCACCTTGCGAGCCACGCGGCGCACCGTCGCCTGGAGGCGCTTCAATTGAAGCGCCTCCAGTTCGTCGCGTTGGATGATTTCGGCCTTCTGATCCCAGAACATCATCGTGTCGGAGCGATTCTAGAAGGTAAACATCACTTCTGCACGCAGGAAATCCATCATCTGCTGTTTGGCGTAGAAATCGCCTTCCCAGAGGAACTCGCTCCAAAGGTGGGCGCTGACGTAGTCGTTAAATTTGTATTTGAGAATCGCCTGAAAGTAGTGGCCGCGAAAGTCGCCGCTGTCACTGAACGAGTCTTGAGCGTTCACGGGGAATCCGGTCGCTCGTGTCGGTGCGTCCTGGGGAGCCCACAACGCGTAGTAGCTCATGCTGAAGTCCAGCTTCTTAACAGGGGTGACGGTCCAGGTCGGGCCGAAACGGACGAGATCGGCGGTCTGGCCGACGCGGGTTTCGGGGACATAACTGTAGATGTTATACATCTCGCTCCATTGCGGCCAACGGCCCCACAAGACGTCGAACATTCCATCGGTCCTACTGGCTCGATGATCCCCGGAGAGGTATTCAAACGAGAGGCTGAGTTGATCGTTCCATTCGTCCTTGCATAGATAGGTCAGCCTGCTCTGTCCGCCAAAAGCGTCGATGTCGCGATACCCCGTGGTCGTGACGGGGTGGTTGACACTGTCGTTGTACACTGGGTCCAGCTTGCGCCCGAATTGGTAAGCGCCTTCGACGGAATACTTCCAGTGGTCCTCGATCAATCCCGAGACGCGTCCGCCGGGCGTGAAAATGTCTCCACTATCCCCGTAGGGTGCGATTCCCTCATTGTAAATCTTGTCATTCTTGTAGATAAAGTAGCCGTCCAGATTTGCCGCGGGCACAGTTTTGTTGGCAACCCAGAGAATGGCGCCCCTTTCGTTTTGGTCCGTGTTGAGCAGGCCAGCGGGTGTGAATGGCAGGGTGGGCACGGTTCCGGAGGGTCCGAGGGTGGGCAGCCAGCCATCCGGACGCGCGTCCTCAAAAAGCACGATCGCATCGATTGTGGTGTGCAGATCCTGGAGTTTGCAGGTCAAGCGGGCCGCATCGAAGAAGGTGTAGAACGATCCGACCTCGGGTGTGCCAGTTCCGACCAGCCAGCCATCCCCGAGAAAGATATCCTGGCGACCGACCGTCAAGGTTGATGGAGTGTTAAACGGGCTCTTCCATTGCACGTTGAGGTTGTCAAAAATCCCATAGCGCCACTGCGTGCCCGTGTGATCAAAGTACGTGTCCGAAAACGCAGGTTTGATGAACTCCCGCGGTTCGGCGGTCAGACGGACGTTAAAGGTCACAGGGTTTGTCGGGTAGAGGCTGGCCCATACCCGGCCGCGGAAACGGAATAGTTCCTGTTCGTTCACGCGAGCAAACAGCGGACTGAAGTGGGGGTCTGAGCTCAGGCTCATCCCATTCTTGAAATACTCGTCGCGCAGACGGAGGTCGCCCCCACAACTAAAGTAATCCGTAGGGTATTTGACGATTTTGGCGAACTGATCGAATTTCCAGATCGCCCGCGGTGTCGCGCTGGAGGGGCTTGCCACGTTTGTTGAGACGACCGTTGTTTGAGCCGGTAGGCTGGTTGCCATGAACGTGACCGCCAGCAACGCCGCCGCTAACGGGAGTGTCTTGGTTCTCATCGCGAATTCTTCCCTTTCTTGGTCTGGAACGTCGGTTTATGGATTCGGGTCTATTGACTACTTCGCCGTCGCGGGCGGAAAACATTTTGCCAGATGTGCCTCGTCGGGTGGCGAGGTGAGGAAGCTGACAACCGGCATCACCAGCAGCGGCAGGACCATCGCAATCGCGCCCGCCACGGGGATGTGAGGCTTGCCCCAGAAGCAGAACAAGCCGACCGCGGTGCCGACTCCCGAAATCATGCCGGCATAAGCGCCGGCTTTGGTCGCACGCCGCCAGAAAAGGCCGTAGAGGTACGGTGCCAGAAACGCGCCGCTCAACGCGCCCCAGGCGATCACCATCAGGTTGACGATCACGTCCACCTTGCTCAGTGCAATGAGGAGCGACAGGACCACGAACACGGCGCAGAGCACGCGCATCAGTAGCATGGTTTGCCTTTGCTTCTGCTCGCGCTTGCCCGAGGCGCCGTAGATGTCGATGGCGATGGCCGAACTGCTCACCAGCACCAGCGACGAGAGGCTCGACATCGACGCCGAGAACACCATCAACAGGATGACCAGCACCAGCCATGCAGGGACGTAGGTGGTGATGAAGAACGGCATCAACAGGTCGAGGTTCGGCTTTTTGGTGGCGGCATCGACAATCGGCGCGAGGTCGGTCTTCGGGTTGGCGAAGAACAGATGCGTCAGCGCGCCGCTGTAGTAGGCGCCAAAGGACATGAACAACGCGAAGATCGTGGCGATGACCATGGCGCGTTTCACGTCGGCCTTGCTCCGGATGGAATAGAACTTCTGCACCATCTGCGGCAGCGCCCACGGGCCGAAACTGGTGATCAGCACGAGCGACCACAGTGTCACCCAGCCGGGGAAGGGAGGCCCCGTGGGCGGCGGCGGCGCGTGAAGGGCTGGCATGTATTTCGGATCCAGCAATGCGACAAAGCTGGCCCCGAGTCCCCCTTTCATGCCCGTTAGCAAGAAAACCATGATGGCAACACCCAGAAACTCGACGATGCCCCGGATGAAGTCGCTAATCGCCACGGCAAAGTAGCCGCCCATGATGAGGTAGACGCCCGTCAATGCGGCCAGAAAGATCAGCGCCTGATTGTACTGCAGCCCGAGTGTTTTCTGGAAAAGATAACTCAGGCCCATATACACCGAAGCCGAGTACGGCACCAGAAACACAAACACCACCAGCGCCGAGATTATCTGCAGCGGCATGCTGTCGTACCGCGCCCGGAGGAATTCGGGCATGGTTAGCGCATTGAGCCGGACGGTCATGTCACGGGTGCGCCCGGCAAGGACGAACCAGGCCAGCAACGTGCCGATGAACGTGTTGCCGAGCACAATCCACATCGTCTGGATGCCGAAACCCCAGCCGAGCCGGCCGGCGTAGCCGATGAACAGCACGGCCGAAAAATACGTCGTGCCGTAAGCGAACGCGCTCATCCATGGCCCCAGCGTGCGCCCCCCCAGAAAGAAGTCGCCGACGTTCTTGGTGCGTTTCATGCACCAATACCCGACGGCCAGCATTACCACCACATACAGAACAACCAGACTGGAATAAAAGAGCGGGTTCATGGATTCATCATGGATTCATTTAAGGAGAGTTGTTGGCAAACAACGCGGCCACCCACGCCGGCGGGCGAATGGGTTTGCCGGATGGATCCGTAACCGCGTGGATGGTATAGCCGCGGGCAACTGGAGCGCCTCCCTCGGCTTGCACAATCTCGACGTCAACCCGAGCGCGCGCTTTGCCGGAGAGCGAGCCTCTGCTCGTCATCTTCAACAAATCGTCGTAGCGGGCGCGCCCGAGGTATTCGACGTGTGATTCAACAACCGGCAGAAATGCACCGCGCCGCTCCATTTCGGCATAGGGGAGTCCTCTCGCGCGTAGAAGCTCCGTGCGACCGCACTCAAACCATTCTAGGGCACGCGAATTATAGAACGTCCCCATCTGATCGGTTTCGCTATACCGAACGCGGAATAGGACTATGTGTTCCATTATGCCAATCCAATGGCCTGGAATACACAAACGGGGAACGACGCTGCGAGGCTACCAGACCCGGCCCGAAAAGCAAGCACATCCGCAGGGCCCCACTTCTGGTTTCCGCTTGCCTGGTAAGTGCGGGTTTGCAATGGTGGATTCTCGATAAACGATGAGACTGCACGAATACATCCTGCTCGCATTCAGTTCGCTGTTTGTGATCGTCGATCCGATCGCCGTTCTTCCCGCCTTTCTGGCGATGACGCCCAAAGATTCGCCCGCCAGTCGAATCAGGATGGCGCGATTGGCCTGTGGCGTGGCGGGCGGTGTCCTGGTTGTTTGCGCCGCGACGGGAAAGTGGATCTTCCGGTTGCTCGGCATCACGCTCCCGGCGTTTCAGATGGGAGGCAGCATCGTATTGCTGCTTGTCGCGCTCGACATGGTGAGAGCTCGTCGCTCGGAAGTTCGCGAAACCAGCGAAGAAACTGCCGCCGGTACGGACAAGGAGGACATCGCCATTACACCCCTGGCTATTCCGATGTTGGCCGGGCCAGGAGCGATTACGACGGCGATTTTGCTGCAGAGCGAGGCGGAGGGGGTGGCGCAGTATATTGGGTTGTATGGCTGCATTGTAGCCGTGTCTGTGGCCAGTTATCTTGTCCTGCGCATGTCGGCCCACGGGTTGCGATGGATCAGCCCACTGGCCATGAAAATCGCGACGCGGTTGATGGGGTTGCTTCTGGCGGCGGTGGCAATGCAATTTATGTTGAACGCGGTCAAAGCAGTCATGCAGGCTTCAAGATGAGATCTTCGCCCGGAAGCGACAAACGGTGTCGCTTTGGAAGACCACCCGCTGGTACAATCCAATGGAGCATGAACGCAACCGAACAAAGTAACGCGACAATGAAGTTGGTCCTATTGCGCCATGGTGAGAGTGTCTGGAATCGGGAGAATCGCTTCACAGGATGGACGGACGTCGATCTTTCTGATCGAGGGATCGTTGAAGCTCGGCAAGCCGGCGCGCTTCTGAAAGCCAACGGATACACTTTCGACATCGCTTACACGTCGGTGTTGAAACGAGCCATTCGAACCCTGTGGATTGTTCTGGATGAACTCGACCTGATGTGGATTCCCGTGCAGCGCTCGTGGCGCCTGAACGAACGACATTACGGCGCATTGCAGGGTCTTAACAAAGCGGAAACCGCGTCGCGGTATGGCGAGGCACAAGTCCGTCTTTGGCGCAGGAGCTACGACACACAACCGCCGGCTCTGACGAAGGACGATCCGCGGTATCCCGGCCGTGATCCGCGGTATACGGATCTGGAACCGTCAGACCTCCCACTCACGGAGTGTCTGAAAGATACTGTTGCACGGTTCTTGCCATACTGGCAGGCTACCATTTCTTCAGTAGTTCGGGCGGGACGGGCGGCGATCATTGTGGCTCACGGAAATAGTCTGCGCGCGTTGGTCAAGTACCTCGATAATGTTTCCGACACGGACATTGTTGATTTGAACATTCCCACAGGAATACCCCTGGTCTACGAACTCGACGCCGAGTTGAAGCCGGTGGCCCATTATTATCTTGGCGATTCGGAATCGGTCGAGGCAGCCCAGCGGGCTGTCGCCAATCAAGGCAAAGCTGTGCGTTGAAGATAAGCCCGTGGGGTAGAAGACGCTTGTCATGGCCGAACCTCCCCGGCAGGTCCCGAGAATCCAGCAGGGGCGGTGTGCTCAGGGCGGTGACTGCTCAGTGAGCTGACTTCGCCGCCAGCAGCGCGTTGACCTTGCGCACAACTTCAAACGCATCGGCCACATACAGCACATCCGCTTTGCCTCGCGCCCATCCACAGTTCGGGTCGAGATTCACTGCGCGGCGCTCGCTGACGAATCGCCAGCCAATCGCATGCGGCTCCTCGCCGTGGCAACAAGTCGACAGCCCCCTGGGATGCCGCGGGGTCGAGCCAGTCTGGCCAACTTGATTCAGGTGTGACATGAACGGCAGGATTGCCTGACCCTCCCCGCTTAAATCAACAAGCGACTTGCTGCTCCCCAGCGATGCCTTGGTCAGATTCAAAAACTCCAAAATCAGTTTCTCCGCCTCCGGCACGTGCGTTTGCCCGTCGGATTGCTTCTTCGTCCAGCCCGCTCCGGCGACGAACAACAACGCTGCGTCGGGGCGAATGGTTTGTTGATCGCCCGCGGGAGCCTTTAGACCCTTCACCGTCGTGCGCTTAGCGCCGTCGGGCAGCGACACCGCCACCCCCTCGACGCTCGCCGTCCCGCGGCCCGCTTTCCATGGCTGGTGGCAACCTGATTCCAGCGTCATGAACCACGGCCGGTGAGCGCGACGGAGCACAGCTTCCATGCGTTGACGGTAATACCAACGCGTGATGGTGACCACCCCTTCTGCCGCCGTAACGCCCGTCACATGCGTATCCGCGCGTCCGCCTAGGCGATGGGCTACACCCGCGAGCACGCGGTTCCAACGCGAAGTCGCCGGCACCATCACCACCGTCGCATTCGCGGCGCGGCAAATTGCTTCCGCCGCCGCCACGTCGCTGCCGTAGCGCGCTTGGACGAAATCCGCACCGGCGACGCCGAGGAATCGGGCCGCGCCACAATCGGCAATGCTGTTGGCCGCCGCCGAGACCTTCTCCCCGACCAGCCCGACGATCCATTCCGCGCCGAGCGCTGCCGCCGTTTCCCTTGCCGCGCCGAGCGTTTCGAGCGCTGATTTTGCCAGCGAACCGTCTGTTTCCGTGTGAAGAAGAGCGAGAACCTTTTCCATGATCCGTGATTCCTTTCGCGTCAGGTGTTGGTGATCCAGGCGACGATTTCCCTGGCGATCTCGTCGGTCGGAGCGTTCTTGACGATCTTCGTGTCGCGTTGTTGCTTCGGCAGCGCAACTGTCGCAAACACCACGCCCTCCGCGCCAATCTTCGACGGCTTGGCCTTCTGCAGCGCGGGCAGGATCCCGCGCATGTTCGCCATGCCCACCTGCGGATTATTGGGCGGTTCGGGAAGATTGCCCGTCGCCCAACCCAAAACCGCCGGCGGCCCGGCGCACTTCGAGACTTGGTGTTGGCCGCCCTCGATGCGTTCGAGAATCTCCAGCGAACCGTCCGTTTCCACGGTCAGCTTGTCCACGCCCTGAAATTGATCGGTGATGCCGAGTCGTTCCCCGACGATCTGCATCGTTGTGCCGGCGCCGCGGGAGGCCGATTCCCAACCGCCGAACACTAGCAGTCTCGACATTTCGAGGCCGGGAATGGCCTTGATGGCGTCGGCGAGGACAGCCGCCACTTCCGCAGACTCGGTAAAACCGCTGGCGAGGCCGTCAACCGCCACGAGTTCGAAAGACGCCTTCTGGGCGACGGTCATCATGACCTGTTGCAGCTTGGTCTTTGGCCCAAGACTGACCAGCCATACCTTGCTGCCCGGCGCGTTTTTGGCAAGGTGCGCGGCCTCAAACAGCGCGTGCCCCGCCCACGGGTCGAGCACGGCGGGCAGCAGCATCTCGTTCTTCAATGCGGGCCCCGCCGCACCGGTCACGGGCTCCAATGTCTGGAGCGGATCGGGTACAACGCTTCCGCAAACGACGATTTGATACGTAGTGGTCATAAGTACAGTTCCTTACACTGACTGCAAAATGGCGCAAGATGCGCAGAAGCGGTGCGTCTCTTGCGGTTGGTTTGGGCTAGCATTTCCGTAATACCTCGGCAAGTCCTATTTCAATACTTCGCTCAGCCGGGCGTCGGCGGGGAAACATCGGGCGACGGTGGCGCTGACCTCGTGCAGCCAGGCAACGCGCTGCTGGAGGGCACTCGTGACGACCACGGAAAACGTGCGGCGATGCACGGTGCGCACGCCGCACAGGCCAAACACGCATTTCTTCCAAAGCGCGTCCAACGGATCGCCAAACACCTCATGCTCGCGTTCGTCCGGTGTGTTGGCGGTATTGAAGACGATGGCGGCTCGGGCCTTGAGCAGGCCCAGCGGAACGCCCTCACCTTTGTCGTTGGCGACGAAGCGGTAGGCGATTCCGGGCCGCAAGACGCGGTCGATCCAACCCTTGAGAATCGCCGGTGGCATCCCCCACCAGTTGGGATGGACAATGATGATGCCGTTGGCGTCGGTGATCTCCGCGCAATGACGGGCGACCGCCGGATCCAATTCCGCGTTCTGTTGGATTTCGGCCGCAGAAAACAGCGGCGGGAATTGTTCCTGGTAAAGATCGTGAAACGCGACGCGGTGTCCGGCAGCGCGCAACGCTTGCACGGCGGTGTCGGCGATGGCGTGGTTGAAACTTCCCGGTGCGGGATGAGCCAGGATGACCGAGGCGTTCATCAATTCTCAGCCGAGTGCAGGCCGCCCGCGCCCGCGCGAAACTCAAGGACGCTCCGTTCGGGGTCTTCGGGGTGCGGAGTCGCGCAATTCCATACGCACGCGCCGCAGTGGATGCATTTCTCGCGATCAAATGTCGGAACGCCGTTTCCGCCGGGAGTGATGGCCTGTCCACTACAGACCTCGATGCAGATCCTTGTGCCACAGATCTCACAGAGTTCCGGGTAGAGGAACACGACGTGGTCGGCGTACCCCGCCGGCGCTTGGACCTTTCCGCCCATCAGCAATGCATCCTGATGCGAAACAAGCAGCTTGCCGTCATACGGAATCGTGGGCCAACCCACGCGATCCATTAACGCGTTGTGGGACGAGACATTCTTCGCGGCGCAATCCTGGCAAATTTTCGTGACCTCACTTTTCGGAATCCGTCCTCGATAATACTCGGCCAACGTCGGCGTATGATCGCGTGGTCGGCGCGGTTTTACCGGTATGTCGAGAACGCCTTTGGTCACACCAGCCAGGGCCATGCCGAAGAGACCCGTCACGACACCGTGATGGAAACCGTCGCGCGCTCGTTTGGCGGTCCGTCCTTCGGTTTCCACCCAACCGGCGCGACGGCGTTTTACGTAGGCCGCTTCGAGGTTCTCTTTCGTGAACGGTTTCTTCTCCTGAAGCAACTTAATGACGCCTTCGGCCAGT
>JBEKUF010000017.1:0-31091 GCA_049515295.1 Verrucomicrobiia bacterium
GGATTCCGCCGGGACCGGATGGTAGCTCCTGGCAACACGATCGTCTTTTGCGAGGAACCGGAAGACAACTTCTCGGAGACGAATGGCAAGTACGACACGACGACCAGGCACTCCGGTGGATCGAACTTCGTTCTTGGCGATGGACACGTGGAATGGATTCCCTGGTCTCAGTTCTGTCGGTTGGGCAATCAGGCCAATGGGAACTGTCCTCCGCCGTTTGGGTCTATACAATGGGATGCGAGCGCAGTCCAGGACGGGGACTGGCAGGCCGGTATATTGTGGCACTGGTGGCCGTTCATCAATGCGAATACGAGCCCCGACTAATATAAATATAATACAAATACAGATGATCGGGGGACTGGCACGCTAGGCGCCTCCAGTCGTTCCCGCAATTCGTCGGGAAACCGATTTCTCGATTCTCCTCTTGCCCGATGGTATACGAACCAGCGAGTGAAACAGGAGCAACTCAATTTGCAAAAGGCCGCGAGTCAGGTGCGATCCGGCGAGGGTGCGCTTGCATTCTGGGCTGCCTACGAGAACCGGCTGGAAAAATCGGCACTTATCCTCGGTGTCCCCGGCAACCTGGGTTTTCGTGTGCCGCTCCGAGGAACACTCGGTCGGAACGCCCGGTTGCTATCGTTGTTCGCAGACGACGGGATCTTCGTGTTGGACAGCAAAATCTACCGAGAGATGGTCAACGGGCATCGCGTCCAGATTCCGCTTGAATACGTGATCTCTTTCGACACGAACACAGCCAGCTAATAGAAGCCGGTGATGAACAGTGTCGCGCATGCCGTGTCGATGGCCATACAGCGAATGCGTCGGAGGTGCTGTTTGAACCCGTCATCGCGCTCCCAGACGCGGCGATTCGTTGTGTCGACTATGCCGGTCCAGTAATCTCGTTGGTGATTCCGAATCGTGGTCGAGATTGCCTTCTGCAAGCTCGTCAGTAAGTCACCGCCATCGGAATCTCAAACCGCAAGGTCCGCGAACCGTCCAAAGCGGGGATGGATTGCAGAAGCAGCGCCCGACGGCTATCATCCGAACCGTCCAATCACCGGAAGGCGGAATCGACTCGCATCCGAGGGATGAAGCGCGGCTTCGGCGGCGTGGTCGGCGCCCTTATCTTCCGATTGGTGGGAACTTGAGGAGCGTGGGCTCATTCCAGAGATGATCGACAGCCAGTCAGATGGCCGCGAGGCGAAGGCACCCAGAGCAAGGCGCTCGTGGATGCAGCGCGGAATCCTGGCCACCGTGTGCGCGCTGGTCATTGGGATTTACGCCTATACGGCCCACTCCGGCTTTCTTACATCGTCGAGTCCGAATGCGGCTGACGATTACTACAATTTACTCGTGCAGGGTTTTCGCGCCGGCCAGTTGAGCCTGAAAAAGGAGGTGCCGCCCGGGCTCGCGCAGCTCGCCGACCCCTACGATCCGCCGGCCCATTCTCGCTATGGCGCGCTCGACCTGAGCTATTACAACGGGAAGTTATACCTGTATTTCGGGGTGACGCCGGCCGTCATGCTGTTCTGGCCGTATGTGGTGCTGACCGGTCACTATCTGCTGCAAAAAGATGCTGCGGTGATCTTTTGTGTTGTCGGTTTCCTGGTCAGCGTCGGCCTGTTGTGCGCGCTCTGGCGGCGCTACTTTGCCGAAGTCAACGCCCGGGTGGTGGCGGCCGGCACGCTCGCGCTCGGCTTGGTCACCGGCACGCCGTTGCTTTTGGCGCGGTGTGATGTGTACGAAGTGTCGATCAGTTGTGGGTATGCGCTGACGATGCTGGCAGTGGCGGCGATTTGGAAGGCGTTGCACGAGCCGGAGCGTAGGTGCCGTTGGCTGGCGGCAGCCAGTGTGGCGTACGGGTTGGCGGTGGGGGCGCGGCCCTCGTTGCTGTTCGGTGCGATCATCTTGCTGGTGCCGGTGGCGCAGGCCTGGCGTGAGCGACGGACGGTGTTGGCTCCGTTGCTGGCGGCCACGGTTCCCCTTGCCCTTATTGGGCTGGGGCTGATGATATACAATTTCTTGCGGTTCGACAGTCCCCTCGAGTTCGGCTGGCGCTACATGTTGGCCGGCGACCGCCAGGACACGGCCCAACGCTTCCATCTGCGCTATCTCTGGTTCAACTTCCGGGTCTATTTCCTGGAGCCAGCGCGGTGGGGCCGTCGATTTCCATTCGTGCATGACATCAGCATCCCAACGGTGCCGGCAGGCCACGGGCGGGTTGACGAGCCGTTTGGCGTGTTGGCCAACATTCCGCTGGTGTGGCTGGCGCTGGCCGTGCCACTGGCGTGGCGGGGGCGGTCAACGGAATCTTGTTCCAGCTTGCGCAGGTTCGTGACGGCGGTTGGAATGTTTTTCGGGATTTGCACGCTGACCCTGTGCCTCTTTTTTGCCGCCTGCACCCGCTATGAGGTGGAGTTCCTGCCCGCCTTGGTGCTGCTGGCGGTAATTGGCATCCTGAGTGTGGAGCGCGCACTGGCCCCGACCGCGGAGTCGGGGCTGGCTTGTCAGCCGCTTCGGCGGCGTGCGATGCGCTGGGGTTGGAGCCTCCTGCTGGGGTTCTCAGTAGCGTTTAACCTGTTGACCAGTGTCGAGCGATGTGCCGAGCCGCACAACAACCTGGGGCGTTGGTTGCTACGAGACGGCAAGGTGACGGAGGCGATCGGGCAATATGAGCAGGCGTTGCGTCTTAAGCCCGATTTCGCCGAGGCGCACTACAACTTGGCGGACGCCTTGGAGCAAGCAGGCCGGGTACAGAAGGCGATCGGGTACTACGAGCAGGTGTTGCGCCTCAAGCCCGATTTTGCCGAGGCGCACAATAACTTGGGAGCCGTTTTGATGGAACAGGGCAGGCTGCCGGAGGCCATCAGCCACTACGAGCAAGCGTTGCGTCTCAAGCCCGATTTCGCTGAGGCGCACTACAACCTGGGGGTCGCCTTGGGGCAAGCAGGCCGGGTGCAAGAGGCGATCGGAAATTACGAACAGGCCCTGCGGCTGAAACCCGATTTCGCCGAGGCGCACTACAATCTGGGGGTTGCCCTGGTTGAACAGGGCGGGCTGCAGGAGGCGATTGGACACTACGAGCAAGCGTTACGGATCCGACCCGATTACACCGACGTACACAACAACCTGGGAATCGCTCTGGTCCGCCTGGGCCGAGTGCAAGAGGCGATTGAACACTATCAGCAGGCGCTACGGCTCAAGCCCAATTTCGCCGCGGCGCACTACAACTTGGGAGTGACCTTGATGGGGCAAGGCAGGCTACAGGAGGCGATTGGACACTACGAGCAAGCGTTACGGGTCCAACCCGATTACACGGACGTACTACACAACACCTTGGGAATCGCCCTGGTTCGCCTGGGCAGAGCGCAAGAGGCGATTGAACATTATCAGCAGGCGCTGCGCCTCAAACCCGATTTTGCCGAGGCGCACAATAACCTGGGAGCCGCTTTGATGGGACAGGGCCGACTGCCGGAGGCAATCAGCCACTACGAACAGGCGGTGCGAATCAAGCCCGATTTCGCCGAGGCGCACTACAACTTGGGGGACGCCTTGGAACAAGCAGGCCGGGTACAAGAGGCCATCGGGCACTACGAGCAGGTGTTGCGCATCAAGCCCGATTTTGTCCAGGCGCGAAACGCGCTCGCGCGACTGCAAGCTCGTCGGTAGGTTACAGCCGAAGATTCAAGGGCAGGTGCTCGAGTGATCAAGCGGTCGCCTGCGGCTTCTGTAAGTCTGCTGGCTTATGCCTTCGGTGGTTCGAATCCATTCCTCTCCACCATTTTCACTCTCCGTGAAAACTCGCCGTCAGCCAACCCCTTCCAGCCGAAGCCCTTATGAACAACCATGTCGGCGCTGACGATCTGCAATTGCAGTTTGCTGCGGGGGATGGATTTGCTAAACTGAGGCGCTGTGCAAGTTCGGGGTTATCTCTTGGTTGCGGTATGGATGGTGACGGGCAGTCTTGTATCGTTGCCGTTGTCTCACGCCGTGTTGTTTGAATCCACCGGCGATCCCGGCTTCAACACGACAGCACCGAGCGGCACGCTCTCGGGCAGCGGCTGGCAGTACGAAGGCCTGTGGAATACCGAGAACGGAGGTTTCCTCGGCACGCCGGTTGCCCCCATGTTTTTTCTCGCGGCCAAGCACGTCGGCGGCGCGACGGGAGACCTGTTCGTGTTGAACGGATTCACGTACCACGCCGTGGCGTCGAACGATTGCCCGAATTGCGATCTGCGCCTCTGGCAGGTCGCGGAAACATTCCCGACGCACGCTCCGTTGTATGTGGCGAGCAACGAGGTTGGAAAGCCATGCATTGTTTTCGGGCGCGGCACACAACGGGGAGACGCTGTGACGAACACAACCGGCATCTTGAAAGGCTGGAAATGGGGCGCCAGTGACAGTGTCGAGCGGTGGGGGCAGAATGTTGTCTCGGATGTGTACACGGACCAAACCAACGGGGAAATGCTGCAGGCGTTTTTCGGGATCAATGAGTGCGATCTGTCCGACGGCGACTCCAGCGGCGGAATGTTCATCCAGAATGGTTCGACATGGCAGCTCGCGGGGATTCATCACGGCGTAGATGGCCCGTTCAGCACCGATGGCACGACCAACACCGAATTCGATGCGGCCCTCTTAAATATGAGTGGCTTTTATGCACTCGGTATCACGAACAATTGGATATTGGTTACCGAGAGTATACCCAGTTCATTCTACAGCACGCGCATATCGGCCAACCTCGCGTGGATCAACGGGATCCTCGACGGGGCTTCGCCCGTGGCACCGGCCGCCAGCTTTTCGGCAGCCCCGACCGATGGACCGTGGCCGCTTACGGTCACGTTTACTGATACCTCTACAGGCACGCTCACAAACCGGTTCTGGGATTTTGGCGATCGCTCGGCTACGAATACCACGGCCAATATCCTCACGCATACCTACGCCGGGTCGGGTACCAACACGGTCAGCCTGACCGTGAGCGGACCTGCGGGAACCAGTTCGGTCACGCTCACAAACTATATCGCGATTGGCAACGAAGAGGCACCCGCGACCCCCGAAGGGCTTGCCGTGACGTTCGTCTCGGCGAACGAGATCGACCTGAGCTGGATGGCGTCGACAAACGCCAGCGATTTGGGCTTCGTTGGTTACGAGGTTTTTCGTAACGGAGTGCAGGTGATGGCAACCGTGGCAACGAATCTGGCCGACACAGTGGTGGCGCCAGGCTCCAATTATTGCTACGAGGTAGTGGCGTACAATAGCCAGAGGACTACTTCACCCCCAAGCGCTTCCGTCTGCACGAACACCTTCGCCTCGCCCGGATCCTTGCTGGGCACGTACAGCGGGTTGGCCATCCAGACAAATGCGCCGTCCGATGCCAGTTCGGGCAGCCTCCAGTTGGTGATCTCCAAAACCGGAGCGTTTACGGCCAAACTGGATATGGACGGCGTGAAAGCGAGCTTCCGGGGACAATTCGACGCAAGTGGCAATTCGACCAACACGGTCACCCCGCATGGATTGAACCAACTGCAAGTAATTTTGCATCTGGACATCGAGAATCAGACCGACCAAATCACGGGAACGGTATCGGATGGCACATTCACCTCAGTTCTCGTCGCCAATCGCGCGGTATTCAGCCGCACAAATCCCTGTCCCCAAGCCGGTCAGTACGCCGTGGTCTTCGACGCGCCGACCGGCAACGATACCAACCTTCCATCAAGCACCGGGAATGCAACTTTTACTGTGACGACTGCCGGCACCGGGCGGATGACGGGCATTTTGGGGGACGGGACGAAGATCAACGTGAGCGCACCCGTCTCACAGTATGGCACATGGCCGCTTTACGAAGCGCTCTATAGCAAGAAGCAGGGCGCGTGCGTCGGCTGGGTGTCGTTTGACACCAACAACACACTCTCGGCGACCGTGGACTGGTACCGACCGCCGATGCCGAAAAGCCGCACTTTTCCCCTTGGGTTCTCGACGACCGTCGCATTGACTGGACAGTAGATGCATCGCCTTCATCCAGCGGGTTGCGTTGAGCCGCGAAGGCGAGGAGAGAGCACTGGACGATCGAGGTGAGTACTCCGTACTTTTTGTCCGCTGTGACGCAACGCCCGCCCGACGCCACCAAACAGCCATGATTGACGGCAGGCCAAATCGCGAGGCCGCTGCGCTCCCCCAAAAATCTTCGTGGATGCAGCGCGGAGTTCTCGGAGCAGTGTCGGCGCTGGTCATTGGAGTGTATGCCGTCACCGCCCATTCGGGCTTCTGGGAATCGTTGAGCCTGAATCCAGCGGAAAGCTACTATAATTTGTTGGTGGAGGGATTTCGCGTCGGCCAACTCAGCCTGAACAAGGATGCGCCGGCCGGACTGACGCAACTCGCCGATCCCTACGATCAGGTTGCCAACGCCCACTATCGCGGCGCCTTTTATCAGTTGCACGACTTGAGCTACTACAAGGGCAAGTTATACCTCTACTTCGGGATAGCACCCGCCTTGATCCTGTTTTGGCCGTTCGTCTCGCTGACCGGCCACTACCTGTATCACCGGCAAGCCGTGGAGATCTTTTGCGCCGTCGGCTATCTGGCCGGCGCGGGTGTACTGTGCGGGCTGTGGCGGCGCCACTTCTCAGAAGTGAGCGTGTGGGTGCTGGCGGCTGGTGCTCTGGGACTGGGGTTGGCATCGGGAATTCCCGTGTTGCTGTCACGATGCTCGGTTTACGAAGTGGCGATCAGTTGCGGGTATATGCTGACGATGATTGCGTTGGGTGCGATCTGGGGTGCGTTACACAGCCCGGAGCGGAAGTGCCGGTGGCTGGTCGCGGCGAGTGCGGCGTACGGGCTCGCGTTGGGAGCGCGACCCTCGCTGTTGTATGCCGCGATCATTCTGCTCGTTCCAGTGGCCCAGGGATGGCGCGAGGGACGGAGGATTTGGCCACTACTAATCGCGGCGACCGGCCCCATCGTGCTCATTGGGGTAGGGTTGATGGTCTACAACGCTCTGCGATTCGGCAATCCACTGGAATTCGGTTTGCGCTATCAGTTGACCACCCTTCGGCAGGGGACGCAGCAGTTTTTCTCTGTGCGCTACGCGTGGTTCAATTTCCGGGCGTACTTCCTCCAACCGGTACGGTGGAGCAGTCATTTCCCTTTTGTAAATGAGGCGGTTCCTCCGCCGTTGCCAGCGGGCCACGGGTTGCCGGAGGCCCCTTTCGCAATTCTCCCGAACGTTCCGCTGGTCTGGCTGTCACTGGGTGTGCCGTTGGCATGCCGCGGCCGGTCAAAGTCCGCGCGTTCTACGTTGGGTTGGTTTCTGATGGCGGCGGTCCTGCTGTTTGTTGTTTGCGCCATGGTCATGACCCTTTTTTCCGCCGCGTGCGTCCGTTATGAAACGGAATTCCTTCCCACGCTGGTGTTGCTCGCCGTCGTTGGCATATTCGGATTGGAGCGGACGTTGGCTCACCGGCCGGTCTGGCGGGGCGTGGCGCGTGGCGGTTGGAGCCTGCTGCTGGGCTTCTCGGTCGCCTTCAATCTGCTGTCGAGCGTCGAGCATTACGCCCAGTCAAGGCACGACTTGGGAATGACGTTGATGGAGCTGGGTAAGGTGACGGAAGCCAGCGACCGCTTTACCGAGGCCGTGAAGCTCGATCCCGACTACGCCGCGGCGCATAATGAACTGGGGTTGGCCTTGGAACAAACAGGCAGGATCGATGCGGCAATCCAGCAGTATGAACAAGCGGTGCGGCTCGAGCCCGATATGGCCGAGGCTCACTATAATTTGGGAAGCGCCCTCGTTCGCACCCGCAATCTCGAGGCGGCAATCCGACAGTATCAGGAAGCGTTACGTCTCCAGCCGAACCACCGTGAATCGTATTGCAGCCTGGGGGATCTCCTGCTCGCATTTGGCAGGACCCAGGAGGCGATCGGGCAATATGAACAGGCGTTGCAGATTGATCCTGACTACGCCGAAGCGCACGACCGATTGGGGAACGCTTTGGCCCGAACCGGCAAGGTGGAGGACGCCGTCGCGCACTTTGAACAGGCGTTGCGGATCATGCCGGATTACGCCGAGGCCCACAACGGCCTGGCCAACACCCTGATGTTGAAAGGGAACCTCGATGAAGCGATCCGTCATTACGAAAAGGCACTGCAAATCACGCCTGATTCCGCCACGACGCACTGCAATCTCGGGGTCGCTTTGGAACACGTCGGCCGCGCGACGGACGCGATCGCGCATTACCAGCAGGCGTTGAATCTCAAACCGGATTTGACCGTTGCCCGGGACGCTCTCGGTCGCTTGCGGACGGGTCAGTAAACGGGGTCTGGCTTCCTCGGGAAGCGACATCGCGAAGCGGCCAGCGCCCCGAGTATCCCCATGGCTGCCAGCGCAATCGTGGGAGGTTCGGCAACATTGTTCGCCATGGCTTGACTGATGAGTTCCGGTTGTTTGAGGTTCGTCCCATATTGGAAAATGACATCGGAAATGTCCGAAATTGCGAAATCCTGCGGCAGCCCGGAAAAAGTGAACACGACGGAGTTCTGGATCAACCCCTGATTTTTGAGGCTGCCTCGGTCGTTGCCGGGGAGATCGTCGGTCGTCGTAAGGCCGAACGATATGCCGCCGAAGGAGCCGAATCCCTTGATTTTTTTGCTCGAGAAGAGGTTCTTCGTGCCAAACCACTTCAGACTGGTGCTGGAAATCCCTTCGTTCGCTCCGTTCGTAGCGCCGACCAAATTGTTCCGATAAGCCCATTGCGAGCCAACGTCGCCCGTGAAACCAACCGGCAACCGATGGCCGATGACCGAACTGCCCGGCGCGACCTGTGCCGACTCGGGTGTGAGCGCCGGGTCGCCGCTGAGCGTAAAGAATATCCCCGTGAGAATGTCGTTGGCATTGGACGGATCAAACGTGCCCGTATTGGACAGTGTGACAATGAGATCCAGATTCGAGATGCTAAACGTGGCCGAGGCAGCCAATGTTTCACCCGGATCATTCCCCGGAGCCGTGGCTGTGATGGTCTGACCACGCGCAACCATGCCGATGGCCGCGGCAGCGAATACGGCAACTACTCTCGCAACAATTCGCATTTGATGTCCCACTACAACGACATCCCCAACGTCTCGTTACCTCCAGATAGCACTAATTAGACCAACATCGGACGCCGTAACCCGTTGTGGACCAATGAAAATAAGGCGCGCAGGTCTATGGGACGCTTGGCCGGGTGCGGGCAACTGTGTCTTGTTGGCCCATCTGAACCGACCGCCAAGGCCACTAGGCGGGCCACATATCCGTCACGCTCCCAACACATTCGACGAATAGTTCTTGACATAGGGGTACCATTGGGGCTATAAACGTTCTCAGTATTGCGGGAAAGCCCTAGGGGTAGGAGAGTCTTTATGAAGTTGCGAGCTTTTGCCTTAATCGCCGTAGCCACGTTACTCTATTGCTCACCCAGCCGCGCCTCTATTACTGCCGCTTCGTGGTGGGACGATGGGGATGGTGCGCTCGTTTGTGCCTGGACGAATCTGACTTTAAGCGGCGATGCACAATCCGGGACCTTGAGCATGTCCGGAGATCAGTACTGGGGACCGGGCCACATGAACGGATGGGTTCAAACGACTGGCGGAACGGATCCGACGCTCACGCTGGCCAGTGACATCGAGAATGACACCAACTTCGCGTGGACGGCCTATATCGTCAATGTCTACATGAGCAATACTTTCACGCTTTCTAACTTCAACGTGCTCACCCCGGGCGATTGGGGAGTCGTGAGCATCTCGGCAGTTACCCCCACCAACGGGCTCGGTAGCTACGTCGTGTCAGCGCTGCTCGACACAGGAGCACCGATCCCGGTCGGTAACGATATAGCCTTCAGCTACCAGTTGTCTTTCAGCGGTGCCTCGCATTTCAATTTTACGCAAGAGGTGATCCCGATCGGGGTTCCCGAGCCTGGCGCGTTTGCTTTAGTGGCGCTGAGCGGAGGGTTGCTCACGCTGGCCCGTCGTCGGCAACGGACATAGAACTCTGGTGCTTCGGCGGAGTTAATGGGGCAGGCTGCCCCGCGTTTACGAACGCGGCGCAGCCTGCGTGGTTTCCCGCTGGCATTCGGTCAGCCGTCTCGTTGCATCCCCGCCGTTCCGCTTCCTTGAACGCCAGCATGCCGTACTGCGCCCGAGACAGCCAAAGATTTTCCTTGCGGGCGGTCCGCCCGGCCATACGATGCGATCCATGCCTCATCTGTTCGAACCATTGAAACTGCGCCGCCTGACCCTGCGGAACCGCATCGCCGTCTCGCCCATGTGCATGTATTCCAGCGAGGACGGCTTCGCCAACGACTGGCACCTCGTGCATCTCGGCAGCCGCGCCTGTGGCGGCGCTGCGCTGGTGATGACCGAAGCCACCGCCGTCGAACCCGAAGGCCGCATTTCGCCCGGCGACCTCGGGTTGTGGAAGGACGAACAGATCGAATTCCTGAAACGCATCACGACGTTCATCAAATCCCAGGGCGCCGCGCCGGGCATCCAGCTCGCCCACGCCGGCCGCAAAGCCAGCACGTATTCGCCGCACGTGCGCCCCCAGAAAGGCTACATTCCGCAAGAGCAAGGGGGCTGGAAACCGGTCGCCCCCAGCCCGATCCCGTTCGACGCGACCGCGACCGTGCCGTCAGAACTGAGCACGGACGGCATCCAGAGGGTCGTCCACAGGTTCGTCGAGGCGACGGGCCGTGCGTTGGAGGCCGGTTTCGAGTTGGTCGAGATCCACTCGGCCCACGGCTATTTGCTCAATGAATTTCTCTCGCCCATCTCGAACCACCGCCAGGACGCTTACGGCGGCTCGTTCGAGAATCGTACCCGGCTCGTTCGCGAGATCGTTTCCGCCATCCGAAACATTTGGCCCGACGACAAACCCCTCTTCCTGCGCATCTCCGCCACCGATTGGAAAGAGCCTGATGGCTGGACCATCGAGCAATCGGTCGAACTCGCGAAGACGGTGAAGGATCTGGGTGTCGACCTGATCGATTGTTCCTCTGGCGGCCTGGTGCCCGATGCCAAAGTTCCGGCTGCCCCGGGCTATCAGGTTCCCTTCGCCGAAAAAATCCGCCGCGAAGCCCGCATCGCCACCGGTGCAGTCGGCCTCATCACGTTCCCCGATCAAGCCGACCAGATCATTCGCAACGGACAAGCCGACGTCGTGCTTCTGGCCCGCCAGTTCCTCCGCGACCCGTATTTCCCTCTCCATGCCGCCGCGGAACTTCACGTCGACATCCCCTGGCCCAAACAATACGAACGGGCGAAGGGAGAATAGCGGCGGCCCTCGTCTTGTTCATCTCCGTCATTTCGCCTTTGGGCTTGCGGGAACCGTCCCCGCGGGAGTAGTTTCAAACGGGCGTGAGCTTCGGCGAGTCGCGATATCCGAATGAAGAAATCTGGTCAGAGATCGGAGATCATCAGGGAAGTGCGCTCGATTTCGTTTATTGTCCCCGCTTGGAACGAGGAAACAGTCCTCGGGCCGACCCTTGACGCGATCAAAAGGTCGGCGCGACAACTGGCCGTTACCAGCGAGATGATCGTGGTCGACGACAGTTCGACGGACCAGACCGCGGACATCGCGGTCGAACACGGAGCGCGCGTGGTGCGCGTTCAACATCGGCAAATTGCCGCGACGCGCAACGCCGGTGCGAGGCGGGCATACGGAGACGTGTTGTTCTTTGTGGACGCGGACACGCTGATCACCGAACCGGTTGTGAAAGCCGCTATCGGATCCGTCGAGCGTGGCGCCGTGGGCGGCGGCTGCCGGTTTCAGTTCTACGGTCGAATCCCACTGTGTGCGCGGGTGTTCGAAGCGATCGCGGTGAGACTCTATCGGCTCGCCGGCATCGCCTCGGGTTGTTTCCTCTTTTGCACACGCGAGGCGTTCGAGCGCGTGAACGGGTTCAACGCCCAACTCTACGCCGCCGAAGAAGGCGGCATGAGTCTCGCCTTGCGGCGGCAGGGGAAATTTGTCATCTTGCGCGAGAGCGTGACCACCTCGGGACGAAAATTGACCACCTGTTCGGTCCGCGAAATCGCCGCGCCGATTATGCGAATCATTTTCCATGGGCGTCGTTACCTCCGCAATCGTCATGGCCTGGACATCTGGTACGGAAACCGCCGCCCCGATCACAATTGATGGGAATTGAGAATGCAAACCCCAACTGAGACGCCGTTACCCTCCGCGCCTTCTTGCAGGAAGCGATTTCCATTGGCGCTCGTGCTCGCCGCGATCGCCATGGTTTTGACCGCAGGTTGCGAATCGTTGCGCTGTACAACCTGCCCGGATGCGCAGAATCAGCCGCCCCCTCAACGCCAGGCGTAGCTCGTTGACGGCGTCAGCCCCCGGCGGTACACACGATGGTTGCCTCTGTCGCGCACACCCGCTATGGTGAACCGCGAACCATGAAACAGTTCAATGCTCCCTGGGGAAAGGCCTTGTGGATTGTGTCCACAGCGGTCACGGCGCTCCTGATCTGGGTTTCCGGAATTTTGTCGGCCTCCTCGAAGGCGGCTTCGGGACACTGGATCCATGGGAGACCGCTTAGCGTGTTGCCGTTGATTATTATCGTAGGCGCAGCCCCGTTCACCGTTCGCAGTTATGCGATCACGCCGGACGCCATTCTGGTGCAGCGGCTGTTCTGGAACACCCGCGTGCCGCTGGTGGATTTCCAGTCGGCTCGGTTCGATCCAGGAGCGCTGCGGTGGAGCATTCGCACCTGCGGCAACGGCGGCATGTACTCGTTCACGGGCTGGTATTGGAACAGACGCCTCGGGGCCTACCGCGCCTTCGCCACCGACCCGAAACGGGCCGTTGTGTTGAAATTCGCCCGTCGGACAATCGTCCTCACTCCCGATTCGCCCGAGGATTTCGTCCGCGAGCTTTCCACGCATATTGGAAAGTCTTGAGTCATGCTGGCACTCCGCAGCATCCTCTTTGCACTATTGGTGCCGGGAACCGTGACCGTAATAATTCCCTGGCTCATCGCCTATCAGGGCCGCGCCGCAAACCTTGCACACTGGACTCCGTGGCGTTATGTGGGTCTGCTGCCGCTCACGGTGGGCGTGGCCATCCTCTTTTGGTGCGTCTGGGACTTTGCCGTCGTAGGACACGGCACGCTCGCGCCCATCGATCCGCCCACACAACTGGTCGTGCGCGGCCCGTATCGATATGTCCGCAACCCCATGTATGTCGGCGTGGTTCTGATCCTGCTCGGCGAGGCGGCGCTGTTCGAGTCGGTCGCGCTCTTGATCTACGGTGCCATCTTCTTTCTGGCGGTTCACTGCTTTGTGGTTTTGTACGAGGAGCCGACGTTGTATCGGCAATTTGGCGAATCGTACGACGGGTATCGCCGCCGCGTCCGCCGTTGGTGGCCCCGAGTTCGCGGTTGACCGCGCTGTTCGTGCCCGCTACGATACGCCGCGGTCGGGAAATCTCTCACGGGAGCTACTCTCATGTCAGGCACGGATATCGTTTCGCTGCAGAAGGAAGGCCGCAAGTTCAAACCCGCCGCGGCGTTCGTCAAACAGGCCCACATCCGATCGCTGGCGCAGTACCGCAAACTGTACGTCGAGTCGATCAAATCACCGCAGAAGTTCTGGCCGCGCATGGCCAGGGAGCTTCATTGGTTCAAGCCGTGGAAAAAACTTGTCGAGTGGCATGAGCCGTTCGCGAAATGGTTTGTCGGCGGACAGATCAATCTTTCGTACAACTGTCTGGATCGCCATCTCAACGGTCCGCGACGGAACAAAGCGGCCATCATCTGGGAAGGCGAACCCGCCGCGGCGGGCAAGCCCGGCGAAGAGCGCGTGCTCACCTACACCGATTTGCACCGCGAAGTTTGCCGGTTCGCCAACGTGCTCAAGCGCAACGGCATCGTCAAAGGCGACCGCATCATCATCTACATGCCGATGGTTCCCGAAGCGGCCATCGCCATGCTGGCCTGCACCCGCATCGGGGCGACGCACTCGGTCGTATTCGGCGGGTTCAGCGCCCAGGCGCTGATCGACCGGATCCACGACAGCGGCGCGAAGATGGTCATCACCGCCGATGGCGGCTACCGCCGCGGCGCGACCGTTCCGCTGAAGAAGAACGTCGACGACGCGCTGCAACGATCTCCGTCAATCACCCGCGTGATTGTCCTGCGCCGTACCGGCTCGGAGATCGTCATGCAGGAAGGCCGCGATGTGTGGTGGCATCAGCAGTTGGAGCACGTCGATGCGGATTGTCCTGCTGACAGGCTCGACAGCGAGCATCCGTTGTTCATCCTCTACACCAGCGGGAGCACCGGCAAACCGAAGGGCGTGCTGCATTCGACCGCCGGCTATCTGTTGGGCGTTTACCTGACCACCAAATACGTCTTCGACCTGAAGGAGCAGGACACCTATTGGTGCACGGCGGACATTGGCTGGGTCACCGGACACAGCTATTCGGTCTACGGCGCGCTGGCCAACGGCGCAACCACGCTCTTGTACGAAGGCGCGCCGAACTGGCCCGAGCCGGACCGTTTCTGGCGCATTATCGACAAGTACAAGGTCACGATTCTCTACACCGCGCCGACTGCCATCCGCGCCTTCATGCGCTGGGGTGATCAATGGCCGAACAAACACAACCTCGGTTCGCTTCGCCTGCTCGGCACCGTCGGCGAGCCGATCAATCCCGAGGCGTGGATGTGGTATTACAACGTCATCGGCCAGAAACGCTGCCCGATCGTGGACACATGGTGGCAGACCGAGACGGGCTCGATCATGATTACCCCGTTGCCGGGCGCGATTCCCACGAAACCGGGCAGCGGTACGCTCCCGTTCTTCGGTGTCGACGCGGCGGTCGTCAACAAGGAAGGCCAGGAGCTTCCGCCCAATGTCGGCGGTTATCTCGTGATCCGCCGACCGTGGCCGTCAATGCTGCGCACGATCTGGGGGGATCCCGAACGCTATCAGCGCCAGTATTGGAGCGAAATCCCCCATGTGTATTTCACCGGCGATGGCTGCCGCCGCGACAAGGACGGCTATTTCTGGATCGTCGGCCGCATCGACGACGTGCTCAACGTCGCCGGCCACCGTATCGGCACCGCCGAGGTCGAAAGCGCGCTCGTGTCGCACCCGAAAGTCGCCGAAGCCGCCGTGGTCGGCCGGCCCGACGACCTGAAAGGCCAGGCCCTCGTCGCGTTCGTCACGCCGCGCAGCGGTGTCAACGCCACGCCCGAGTTGAAGGAAGAACTCCGCGCACATGTCGCAACGCAGATCGGTTCGCTGGCCAGGCCCGATGACATCCGCTTCACCGATGCCCTGCCCAAAACCCGCAGCGGCAAAATCATGCGCCGTCTCCTGAAGGAAATCGCCGCCGGCGGCGACGTCAAGGGCGACACGACCACGCTGGAGGATTTCTCCGTGCTGACCCGCCTGCGCGCCGATGAGGAATAGTGGAACGGGCGTCTCGCCCGTATGGTTCTCTCGGGCAGGCGCCATTGGTTTGGCCTGACGTTACCGGTTGCTGGTATTGGACGCGACCCAATTGACCAGCAGGAAGGTGCAGACAAAGTACGAAAACACGCCGTACAGCGTGTCGCTTGCCGAGTGGGAATGCCGGTCGACGGCGAGGAAGACATTCACGCAAAAAGCGATAGCCAACAGCACCACGACGATTCCTTGCCAGGACACCGGCCAATACAGCCAACCGAGACGTTTGAACCAGAAATGTTTCATAACCACACTTTGTAGTACAAAGTGCAGCCCGTCAAGCTGGTAATTCGTCTCAGGCCGGTAAGGATCGCTCGATCCGCTCCCAACCTGCGTCCAATCTGGCGCTCGCGACAGTTACGCTTTATCGCAGCACTTGCACTTGCCGCAGATCACCAACTCCACTCCGATGAAAAGCAGGAGTATGGGCCAGAGAATTTCCACGGCTCTTGCGGTTAGGATGTTCAACGCCCCCAGCAGGAACGTCAGACCGATTAACGCGACGCACAACCCGACCACTTTGCGACACGCACAGGTACATTTCTTCTCGGACGCTGGCGGTGTTTCCATGACGGCTCCTTTCAATGAGATGTCGATTACCCCATCTACTTCCCCGCTTGTTTCACACCAGCACGGAGAATATCGCGACGCGGCCGGTCTCGCAAGCCGAAAGCAGGCTGGAGGCGACTTTCAAAACGATTGCTCTCGATCGATCCATTTCTCCACGGTCGTCGGCGCGAATGACTGCAAGCGATCTAACGCCTCCGACGGCTCGCGGGCGACGATCAACTGTGACAACTGCTCGGGACGCAAAAACCGTGACTCGGTCATATGCGTGAGGAATTTCACGAGTGGGTCGTAATAGCCGTTCACGTTGAGCAGGGCGCAGGGCTTGGCGTGCAACCCAAGCTGCATCCAGACGAACACTTCAATAATCTCTTCCAGCGTGCCGACGCCACCGGGCAACGCCAGGAAACCGTCCGCCAATGCTGCCATCTTGGCTTTGCGCTCGTGCATCGTGGCCACAACGTGCTGTTCCGTCAGCCCGTTGTGGCCGACCTCTTTTTGGACGAGATGGTCGGGAATCACCCCGACCGCGCGCCCGCCCGCTGCCAGCACCGCATCCGCCACCGCGCCCATCAGCCCGGTGTTCCCCCCACCATACACGAGGGTGAGGCCGCGCTTCGCGATCAGCGTTCCCACCTCTCGCGCCGCCTGCAAAAACGCCGGGTCATTTCCCGGACTCGAACCACAGTAAACACAAATGGAGGTCACCGTTCCTTTAGACGTGCCCTTCCTCCAGCCTCACGAACTTTGCGCGCAAGCAAGTCGCGGGCATCTGGAGTAAGTGCGGACGACGGAAACGCCATGTAATAGAAAGAATCGCGACGCATCAGAACACAGACGCCGCGAGCTTCAAAGACGACCCTAATTGCTGCCCAACGAAGCGAGGTCGTCACCCAACTTGACTGCACCGCAAGCGCCTCATCGCTCAGTGCAATGCGCATTGCCCGGTCAGGAAGACGGGCAGCGTTGCGACCCGAGGCGCGGTAGCCGCCAACCCATGACGACCACAGGACGGTTACGATGCCAAATATGATAAATGAAACCGGCGCATTGTCAGAACTCCGGAGTCCAACGATACCAACAGCGAACAGGACGGCGGAAAAGATGAAAAAGAGACCACACCGGCGGAAGAAGACGACAAGATACGCCTTTCTAGCGAAGCTGGGGATGTACTCGTAACTGGCTTCGTATTGGCCAATCCCACTCATCTTCTTTTTACGCTACCGCCGCGTTGCTCCTGTCTCAAGCCGAAACGCATCGCCCGAACATCTTTATTCCAACCAGCCTTACTCCTTCAGCGCTTCCCGGAAACTCTCATTCTCCGGCGAGAGCGGTGGAAGATAATGGCCAACGTGTTCGCGTTTCCACCAGGCGCCGTCGGCATGCCTTGCGCGCTCATGCGGGTGGCGCAAACCTCCGTGCCTGCGACCAGTAATGGCTACGTCACCGCGGCCCGCGGTTCAACCCCGAACGCGTCGCCCGCGTCAAAGCGAAGCTGACACCGCGTGCGGCAACGAGTGGAGATGGTGTTGGTGATCGGCGGCCTGCTCGAAACAGACGAGGGCTTCCTGATAGCGTTCGAGGCGGTTGAGGACGTTGCCCTTGCCGATGTACGCATCGGCGTGCGAGTCGTCGAGCCCGAGGGCGCGCTCGTAACTGGCCAGCGCCTCGTCGAGACGTCCGAGACGTTCGAGCGCCGCGCCTTTCTTGATGAACGCATCGGCCGTGTTCCCGTCCAGCGCAATGGCCTGCTCGAACCAGGCCAGCGCGTCCATCGGGTGTCGTTGCTCCAGCAACGCCTGACCACGGGCGAGCAGGGCGCCCACGTGCGACGCGGTATCGGGGGTGCGTGCCGCCGTGGAAAGCGACCATTTGAGGACTGCGGGCAATGGTGCCCCGCCGCGGAGCTTGCTCAGCAACGACGATACGTAGAACGCCACGCCAAGGGCGGCGATGGTCACAACCGCACAGAGAGCGAAGAGTACACGATACAACGATTCGATGCGCCGCTCATAACGTTTCGACGCGGCTTCGGATTGTTGGCGCGCTTCTTCCACCGCTTGCAACGTGGCCCGCTGCTGAGCCTGGAGTTGTTGCATCGCCTGGAGCGCGAGCGTGACCGCGGCGGACCGGTCATCGCGGACGCGTGACGCGGCATTGGTCGATTGACTCGTCTCAGCAGAAAGCACGGGCGCGGAGAGTACCGTGAACGTACAGACCAACAGGCCCGTGCGCAAGGCTCCACGGCAACTGCGGTACATCTTCACGAAGGATTCCCCAACGCGGAAGAATACCGAGAAACCCGCGGGAATTCAACAAAAATCCGTTGCCTAGACTTGCGCTGTCCCGGCTTTGGCAACGCGGACGATCTTATTGCGGCTTGTCGCGCCGCGAACGATCTCGACGTCTCGGCGCTTCACTCCGAGCCAATCCGCGATCACCTGCACGACCGCCTCATTCGCGCGCCCATCTTCGGGAGGAGCGGTGACATAAACTTTTAGAGACCCATCCTCCTGCGGTTGCACCCGGTTCTGTTTCGCCCGCGGCGTAACGCGGACCGACAAGGTAATGAACTCGCTCATGATGCCGATGGTTCCTTCCCGTCAGAATGGCAGACTTTGTGTATAATGTCGAACGGATGCAAACCTTCTTCCTCGTCGGCCCAACGGCGGTCGGCAAGAGCGCGGTGGCGTTGGAGTTGGCCGGACGGTTGGACGCAGAAATCGTATCGGCCGACTCGATGCAGGTCTATCGCGGCATGGACATTGGCACGGCCAAGCCAGGCGCCGCGGAGCGTTCGCTCGTGCCACACCACCTCATCGACGTGTGCGACATCAACGAGCCGTTCGACGTGAAACGCTTTGTCGATCTGGCAAACAAGGCGATCCAGGACATCCAGGCGCGCGAAAAAACCGCGCTCGTGGTCGGTGGAACCGGGCTCTACGTGCGCGCTCTGCGGCACGGGCTGTTCGAGGGACCGTCGCGAAATGTGGAATTGCGCGCCCGTCTGGAAGGCCGGAGCGCCCCGGAGTTGTTTGAGGAACTGCAGCGCCTGGACCCCGTGACTGCGCGGGGTATTGACCGGCACAACCCCCGTCGGCTCGTGCGCGCGCTGGAAGTGTTTCGCGAAACGGGCCAGCCAATCCGGCAGTTGCAAACACAGTGGGACACGGATTTCGCCCGACGGAGCCTGCCGGCATTTGGTCTGACACGCGAGCGAGCCGATCTGACCGAGCGCATTGACCGGCGTGTCGAGGAACAGATAGCCGCCGGGTGGGTGGACGAAGTACGCCGACTGCTGCCACTGGGCTTGGAGAAGAATGCGACGGCGATGCAGGCGGCCGGTTACCGCGAATTGGTGGCGCACGTGCAAGGCGACCTGTCCCTTGCCGAAGCCGTTGCGCTCATCAAAACGCGCACCCGGCAACTGGCCAAACGACAATTAACTTGGTTTCGTCGTGAGCCTCGATTACAGTGGATCGAAATCGGGCGCGGGGAACAGCCTTCAGAGACGGCAAGCCGCGTCGGTGACCTTTTTCATCAACAGGAGAAAAGTTCGGCACGTTGAAGATGTATGACACGCAGGAGCCGCTCCGCGAGCGCGCGCTGCTGATTGGGTTGGAGAGGCCCGGCCACGACAAGTGGGCCGTGAAAGATTCCCTCGAAGAACTTCGCGAATTGGCGGAATCCGCCGGTGCCGAGGTCATCGATCTCATCAGCCAGAAACGCAACACGCCCGAGGCGGCGACCTTCATTGGCTCGGGCAAAGTCGAAGAACTGGCGGCGCGTTGCCGCGACACGGGCGCCAACCTGGTGATCTTTGACGACGATCTTTCCCCGGCGCAAGGACGCAACCTCAGCGAAAGCCTCGGCCCGAATGTCAAGGTGATCGACCGCACCGAACTGATCCTCGATATCTTCGCGCAACGGGCGCGCACGCGGGAAGGCAAGATCCAGGTCGAACTGGCGCAACTTCACTACATGTTGCCGCGGCTGGCAGGATTGTGGACGCACTTGTCGCGTCAACGCGGTGGGGTCGGTTCGCGCGGTCCTGGTGAACAACAGCTCGAAGTGGACCGTCGCCGCGTGCAGGAGAGAATCCACCGCCTCGAACACGCACTGGGGGAAGTGCAGAAGAACCGGCGCGTGGAGCGCGGCGGCCGGCAGCGTCTGCATTGGCCGCACGTGGCGATCATCGGCTACACGAACTCCGGCAAGAGCACGTTGCTGAACGCGCTCACCGGTGCCAACGTGCTGGCCGAGGACAAACTGTTCGCGACGCTCGACCCGACCACGCGCAAGTTGCGCATGCCGAACAACCAGAACATTCTGTTGTCGGACACGGTTGGTTTCCTCCGCAAACTTCCTCATCATCTCGTCGAGTCGTTCAAGGCCACGCTGGAAGAAGTCGTGGAAGCGGATTTGCTGTTGCACATGGTCGATGTCAGTCATCCACAGGCCCGCGAGCAGATGAAAGCCGTCGAGATTGTGTTGAAGGAAATCGATGCCTGGGGCAAACCCACCGTGGTCGCACTCAACAAAGTCGACCAGTTGGACGATGGTTCGACCGTGCTGGAGAAGTTTTGCCGTGAATTCGATCACGCCGTGCCGATCTCGGCGACGAATCGCACCCACTTCGACGAGTTGCTCGAGGAGATCGCCAACCGATTGACGGATCGCCGCGTGAATGTGACGTTGTCGATTCCCCACGACCGCGCCAAGACGATCGCTCTGGTGTATCGGAGCGGCTACGTCACGGCGCGCGAAATGGAAGATGGCAACGTTGTGCTGCGGGCGCAAATCCCGAAAGTGCTCGCCGGTGAATTGGCTCCCTACGTTGTGAAGGACGGCAATCGAAAATGAACCTCGCCACGGGAAGGCCGTTTCTGCTCGTTCTCGCGGTGCTGTGTTTGCTGCTGGAGCCGCTGGCGGCCGACAGTCCCGTGCCAAGCCGCGACTGGGACTGGATCATCATCCACCACAGCGCCACGCGGGTCGGCTCGGCGGCGATCTTTGACGCGGCTCATCGCGCCCGGGGAATGATCAACGGTCTGGCCTACCACTTTGTCATTGACAACGGCACGGACGGCAGGCCCGACGGCTACATTGAGACGGGCCCGCGGTGGATCAGTCAGATGCACGGCGGTCACTGCCGCCAGGCCTACATCAACGAGCACGGCATTGGCATCTGCCTGGTCGGAAACTTCTCGGTCGACCAGCCGACGTCGAAGCAACTCGACTCGCTGGCGCTTCTGATCCACGGACTTCAGGAACAGTTCCACATTCCCGACGACCACGTTCTCGGCCACGGGGAAGTGATCGGCGAATTCAGTGAGTGCCCTGGTTCGCAGTTCCCCTGGGATGAGTTGCACAAGCGGCTCAACGACAAGTCAACCGCGAATGAACGCAAATGAGCGCGAATCACATGCCCGTCTATTCGTGTCCATGGGCGGTATTCCCATGACCACCTATCTCATTCGCGAGATGCCCGAAGGCGACCGCCCGCGTGAGCGACTCAAGGAACGCGGGGCTGCGGCCCTTATGGACGCCGAGTTGATCGCCATCCTCCTGCGCACGGGAATGAAGGGCACATCCGCCGTGCAACTCGCCCAGCAACTGCTCCGCGACTTCCGCTCGCTCGAGGAACTGGCCCGCGCGCCGTTGGAAGCCATCGCGAAAACCAAGGGCGTCGGCCAGACGAAGGCGATCCAGCTCAAGGCGGCGTTCGAATTGGCCCGCCGCCTCAGTGTCGGCGCGCGCGACAAGCAGAAGGTCATCAGTTCACCCCAGGACGCTGCCGCCTGCGTGCGCGAAGAGATGCGCACACTCGACCGCGAAGAGTTTCACGTGCTGCTGCTGAACACCAAGAACGGCCTGATCAAGCGCGCGCCGATTTCACGCGGGTCGCTCAACGCCAGCATCGTCGAGCCGCGCGAAGTGTTCAAGGACGCCATCGCCTGCTCCGCCGCATCGATGATTCTCGTGCACAATCACCCCAGCGGCGACCCGACGCCGAGTGCCGAGGACATCACGATCACCAAGCGGCTGGTCAAAGCCGGTGAACTGCTCAACATCTCCGTCCTCGACCACATCATCCTCGGCCACCGCACCGACGGTCGCGACCAGGATTTTGCGAGTTTGAAGGAATTGGGATTGATGTAGTCCGGCAGGTTGCCGCCGGGTTTGTTCGGCGACGGTCATCGGTCCCCGCGCTTGCCCCATTCGCTGGTTGCTTCGTCCGCCGCAGGCGACAGTACCGGTGGGGCGGTTGGCGACCACGTTTTTTCGGGGCATGGACCAGGCGAAGTGAGCTTTCTCAGCGGATTGGTTGAATCAACCGACGCTTGTGTCAGCGGCGTTTCCGACCGAACACGCCCAGGAACAGAAGGCCCGCTCCGGTGAGGGCGATGACGCTCGGCTCGGGCACCAGCATCGCCGCGATCACCTGATCGGGGATTGATCCGTAACTGAAACTCACGTTGGAGATTTCCGGTAAACTGAAGCTGGCGGGAACACAACTCAGCGTGAATACGGCGCTGTCCTTAATGAACGGCAGCCCTTTGAGTCCTCCGTCATACTTGCTGCCGTCGTCGATAACGGAGGTCAATCCGCCGGCTACTCCGTCCGGCGGGTTGCAATCCCCGGGGAGCTTGCTACCTGGGAACAGGTTGCAGGGGCCAAAGAAGGAATACGCGGTCGAGCTGATTCCTTCGTTCGCGCCTCCGGGAGCGCCGCGCAGGCCGGCCGCATAGGCCCACGAGCCGCCGATGACGCCACCGGCGATTGTCAGGTTGGTGCCACTCTCCACCGCGCCGCTGCCGGCGCCCAGCAGGCCGGACACCTTCGTGAGCGTCGGATCGCCCGCCAGCGTGAAGAATACTGCCGTGAGCATGTCCGGCGGGTCGTTCGGTTTGTAGTCGGCCGTATTGGTCAGGGTGATAACAAGGTCCGTGGTTGTGCCCGACACGGAAAGCGCGAAGGTGGCCGTCGCGGAATTGGTCTCACCGGCATCGTTGCCTGCGGCACTCCCGCCAAAGGTCACCGCCGCATTTGCGGGCGTGATTGCGAATATCGAGGCTGCCGCCAAACCAACTGCCCAAGACCACAGCGTGTAAGCCGAGTTACAACGGCACGGAATGTTGCTCATAATCGCATCTCCCTCCTGTTTGTTCAGGGCTCTGAACCCTGGCACGGCCCGCGGTGAGTTACGCGTCGCTACTCGTTGCGCCATGAATTGACGAACACGCTATCCATCCCCGCCCGGATGCTTCCGGTTCGGCGGCTCATGCCGCCGTTGCTTCCTTATCGCAACTCGAAGAGTCAGCTCGTGTGCGCCACGGAGCCATTAGCGGGGGGTATGCCAACAAACGGACGCAATTGGGGACGGGCGGCGTAACACACTCTCGATGCGCAAGTTGTGAACGGGTGTAGCAGCCGTGTTGCTCTTGTAATGAACAAATTCGTGGCAGAATGCCGCACCGAAATGTCAAGGAATTTGACGCACTGGACACTTGTGTTCAGTGCGTCTGCGGTTGGTCATGCTGGCGATGACGTCGCTTGCCTCGCGCTCGATGAGTTCGCGAATGGTGAATTCGCGCATGCGCTCGCGGTCCATCGCAAGTGATTGACCTGTCGGCGTGGTGGGGCAATAATGGTGGAAATGAGCCATCTGGTTATCGATTTCGTGGCAGGAATCAACGGCGTCTGAGCCAATCATGTTTACAATCACACAACTCCCCAGCGGCGTGCGCGTGGCGACCGCTGAAATGGCGCATATGGAAAGTGTCTCCCTCGGCGTGTGGGTGGGTGTCGGCGGTCGGTACGAACCGTCGCGGCTGAGCGGCGCGTCGCACTTCATCGAGCATTTGCTGTTCAAGGGGACGCTTCGCCGCACCGCGAAACAGATCAGCCAGACCGTGGAAGGTATTGGCGGTTACCTGAACGCCTTCACCAGCGAAGAAACGACTTGTTACTATGCCAAGGCCAGTCACGAGCATCTGGATACGCTGCTGGATGTGCTGACGGACATGTATCTTCATCCGCGGTTCGCTGCCGCCGATATCGACAAGGAGCGGGGCGTCATCAAGGAAGAGCTGCTCATGTACCGCGACCAGCCCGATCACTACGTGCATGAGCTGCTGACGGAAACGCTCTGGCCCGAACATCCGTTGGGCCGTTCGCTCACCGGTACGGCGAAAACGCTCGACGCAATGGATCGGCGCGCGCTTCTCAGCTTCAAACATAGAAAGTACGTGTCAGCCAACACGGTCGTCGCCGTGGCGGGTCGCTGCCAACACGACGACATTGTGTCGCGTGTGGAACGAATGCTGACCCTGCCGCGCAATGGTCGGTCACCGACGTTTGCGCCGGCTCGCGAACAGCAGCGGGCGCCGCGTCTGCGGTTTTTCAACAAGAATTGCGAGCAATCTCACCTGGCGATTGGCGTGCGCGGGTATTCGCGCCACGATTCGCGCCGCTACGCCCTGAAAGTGTTGAGCGTGATCCTCGGCGAGAATATGAGTTCCCGGCTCTTCCAGGTGATCCGCGAGCAGCATGGCCTGACGTATTCCATCCAATCCTCGACCAGCTACTTCGCGGACACGGGGGCGTTGCTGGTTTCCGCCGGGCTGGACACCAAGCGATTGCACCGGGCACTGGCGCTGATTCTGGTGGAGTTGCGGAAACTTTCGAAGCAGCCGCCATCGACGGTGGAACTGCGGCGCGCGAAAGATTATGCGATCGGCCAGATGCGGCTGGGCTTGGAAAGCACCGCCAACCGCATGATGTGGATCGGCGAACATTTGCTGGCGTACGGATCGATTCAGTCTCCGGCCGAAGTCGAGGAACGGATCGCCGCGGTCACGACGGAGGACGTGCAGACCACCGCCGCGGACCTCTTCCGTAACAACCGTCTCAACGTTGCCGTCATCACCCCGAGCAAGGACGAGCGCGGCATCAATGCGCTCTTGTCATTCTGAAGATCTCCCAAGTCAGCGCGGGCAGCGTCCAGAGCCATGGCGCGGGAAACTGGCGAAGTTCGTCCATTATCGCGGTGACCGCGTAGAGATGGCGGATGCGTTCGGGGCGATCGTGATAGTAGGTGATGAAATCGTACAGCCAGACGCCCCACAGCGGCCAGATGATCGAGCGGGATTGTTGCACAAACACGACGCTGGCGAGCAGGCCGTAGAACACCAATTCCATTTTTCGACGGGCCGGCAATTCGCGCAACACGGCCCGGCGTTCTGCTGCCGCCATCTTGAACCGAAGCTCGAAGATCTTTACTGCCAATCCCAACGGCACGCCGGCTCCGATCAGCAACACGGCCCCGAGCCAGGTGCATCCGTGCGGGTCGCTCCAATGAAGTTGCGCCAGGGTTGCGAGCAACATCACGACAAAGGCCACATTCATCAAACGCCGCCGCATCCGGTCGTGCTCGGCTTCGCTGGGATCATGCATGCGCGTCGCGCCACGCATGCCGCCGGGTGCCGCGTCATTCGGTCGGTTCGAGAGTGTCATGGGATTCGCGCGCCATGGTAAGATGCTGCGCGAGCATGAGCAATCACCCTTTGATCGAGTGCAGGTGCGAGAAGAATTGGGCTTGCGCTAATACGCCCGGGCCATCAGAACGCGTTGGCTTGATGGTTTGCCCGTAAGAATGCATTTGCCTTCGCCCTTGGCTTCGTCGGGAATCTGGTCGGGGAACGGGATGCAGCGGATCGAGGTCTCGAAGCGCGTGGCCATTTCGTCTTCTTGGTCGTGGTCGCCGGCCCAGTGAACCCAAGCGAACCCCCCGCCCTCGTTCACGAAGAAATTCTCGAACTCCTGCATGGAGTTGATGACGCGGGTGCGTTTGGTGCGGAAGACGCGGGCGCGTTCGAATAACTCGTGCTGCATCGTGTCGAGTGTCGGTTTGATGGAGGCGATGGCTTCGGCGCGAGGCAGAAATGTTTTGCGGCGCTTGCGGAGCTCCTGATCGGTTTCGCCCTCTTTCTCCAACACGAACCGGCGGACGAGACAGAGGCTGCCTTTCTCGAGATCCTTGGGCCCAATTTCGACGCGGATCGGTACGCCCTTGGCCTCCCATTCGTAGTATTTCGCGCCGGGCATGATGCCGTCGCGGTCGTCGAGTTTCACGGCAAGCCCTTGCGACTTGAGTTCCGCGACGACTTTGCCGGCTTCTTCGAGGACCAGCGCTTTCTCCGCATCATTCTTGAAGATGGGAATCACGACGACATGAATGGGGGCGAGCTTCGGCGGCAACACGAGACCGTTGTCGTCGGAGTGGGTCATGATAAGCGCGCCGACAAGACGGGTGGAGACGCCCCAACTGGTGGCAAACACGTATTCGCGTTTCCCGTCCTTGCTCAAAAAAGTCACGTCGGAGCTCTTGGCGAAATTCTGACCGAGGTAATGGCTGGTGCCCATCTGCAGTGCCTTGCCGTCCTGCATCATGCTTTCGATACAGAGTGTGTCGAGTGCGCCGGCAAACCGTTCGCCGGGCGTCTTGCGTCCTTTGATGACTGGCACGGAGGCGACGTTCTCGGCGAAGTCGGCATATACGTCGAGCATGCGGGAGGTTTCCTCGATGGCCTCGGCTTCCGTCGCATGGGCCGTGTGACCTTCCTGCCAGAGAAACTCGGTGGTGCGCAGGAACAAGCGGGTGCGCATTTCCCAGCGAACGACATTGGCCCATTGATTAATGAGGATCGGCAGGTCGCGATAACTCTGAATCCAACCTTTGTATTGTGCCCAGATAATGGTTTCGCTGGTGGGCCGAATGACGAGCGGCTCTTCGAGCTTGGATTCGGGGTCGACCACCACCTCGCCATCGATGGATTTGAGGCGGTGGTGGGTGACGATGGCGCATTCCTTGGCGAAGCCGGCGGCGTGTTGCTCCTCCTTGGTGAGAAATGACAGGGGGATGAACAGGGGGAAATACGCGTTCACGTGCCCGGTGGCCTTGAAGCGGTCGTCCAATTCGCGCTGCATCTTCTCCCAAATGGCGTAGCCGTGGGGCTTGATCACCATGCATCCGCGCACGGGCGAATGCTCGGCGAGGTCGGCGCGTTTGATGACGTCGAGGTACCACTGCGCGTAATCGGTCGCGCGCGGCGTGACGCTGGCGTTATCGGCGGGCACAGTCTTATTGCCTTTCTGTTGGCTCATTCGAGATCTTCCTTGTGCAAGCTCTGATGTCTGTAACGCAGAGTTGGCGGGAATTCGAGAGAAAAGAACGCAACCAGACAGTCGGCGGTATCACCGCGGGAGTTCGCGCCGCAAGGCTCTAGTCGGATTTCTTGTTGGGCAGACCGGTCGCATCAATCTTGTCAGCGGTCTTCCCCCCTTGGATCACGGAAAGCGACACGTGCATGTTGGGGCGCAGGTCGGACAGCTTGGCCGGCTGGCCATTAACGGTAACCTTTGTCAATGGGGTCAGCGCATAAGTGACGATATTCTCGCCTGCGGAATCGGAGACGGTGATCTTGTTATTGGGGAGGTCGATGGAAACCAACTTCATTTCACTGCCAGGCTTGCCGGCCTTGGCCATCTTGGCCAAAGTCGGCAAGCATGGGTAGGTCAGCACAACCCCCATGGCGATGGTCAGATACGAAATGCGTCGATTCATTCTGTTCCGTCGGAGCGAATATAACCTATCAGATACCGTGGGGCGATGCAACCGCAGAGAGATTCAGGTGTTGAATAAATGAGAAAAGTTTTGACGGACGGGCGCAAAGCTGTATAAGAGGGGAGTGCCCCGAAGGCCTTTCGGGGCAAACAAGGAGGTTTGGGGATGAATGTCGTACTTGCAGCCGGAGGTATCCTGTCGATTTACGCGCAAGCGGACCTGCCCGGCAAAGTGATTGTGCTATTGTTGTGTCTCGGCTCGGCCTTTACCTGGTCGGTCATGCTCACCAAGTCGGGACAACTTAATCGCGCCCGTCGCACGGGGGAAACCTTCCTGGCGCAATTTCGTCGCGAGCGCGACCCGCTGCACCTGTTCATCAATAATTACGAAGTGGCGGATTGCCCGCTGTACAACATCTATCGTCTCGGCGCGGAAGAAGTGTCGGCGCAATTTGGCAACGAAGGCAATCTGCGCAAGGTCGCCGGGGGTTACAAGTCCTTTGGCGGTGGCGGCCCGGCCACACTGACGGCGGTCGATTCCGATGTGAGCGTCGCGGAGAGGACCGTGGTTAATCTCGACACCCTGCGCGGCGCGCTCGGTCGGGCGATCGACGCCGAGGTCATGAAGCTCGAGTCGCAAGTGAGCGTGCTTTCCACAGCAGTGACGGGCGGCCCATTCCTCGGGTTGCTCGGCAGCGCGTGGGGGGTGATGAGCGTGTTCGCGGCGATGGGTGAGTACGGCACGGTGCGCCTGGGCGCGGTGGCGCCGGGCATCTCGGCGGCGTTGCTGGCGACGGTGGTGGGTCTGCTGGTGGCGGTGCCGTCGTTGTTTGCCTACAACTGGCTGGCGCAGCGCATCCGGCACGCGACGATGGAAATGGAGTGTTTCGCGGAAGAGTTTGTGAACGCGGTCGAACATAATTACGTGACGAACTGATCCATGAACCGGGGATCGAGAAGAGGCAAACGGTACGGACATCTGCCCGAGTTGGGCGAGATCAACGTCATGCCGCTGGTGGACCTGTTCATGCAACTGTTCATCGCGGTGATCATCTTTTTTCCCGTGGTCGAGTATGGGATGAACATCAATTTGCCGAAGGGCACCACGGACCAGATCAAGCGCGAACAAACGCGCACGCTGTCGGTGGACCGGCGCGGGAAAATCTACCTTAACGACGTGGCCATCACGACAGAGCAATTGCGCGCGGATTTGGCGCGATTGTCCAAGGCGGAGCCGCCCATCACGATACTCGTCAAAGCAGATGAAGCGAACAATTACGGAGCGGTCATGGAAGTGCTCAAAGAGCTTCACGCGGCGAAGATCACGCGCATTGCGCTGATGACGCAGGAGGAATCGCCGCCGAAGCTTGCCCCGCTGAGATCGGGGCTGGCCTTGCGATGAGTACGATTGAGAAACGGTTCCGGCGAAATTTTACTGTCGCGTGCCTCGCGCATGCGGCGCTTATCGGGGGAATTATTTTTTTCGAAGGCGCGATCAATCGAGCGCAGTCCAACGCACCCGCCGCCGTTGAGCTGATCACGCCCGCGGACATTCTCGGCGATTTGCCCACGGGGACAGGGAGCGGACGAGGCCAGTACACCGCGCCGCCACCCGAGCCGGCTCGCCAGCCCGAAGCCGCCCCAGCCGGCCCGGCGGAAACGTCGGTCGCTCCGGCACAGCCAGTTCCGCCAAGAGTGAAGGCCGCGCCTCCGGAAACAAGTGATCCCAACGAGGTTGCGATTCCGAAGAAGCCAGCGGTCAAGCCGCCGAAGAAGCTGGCGGACGCGACGACCCAGGGAACGGAAGCGACTGACAAGGCAGCCCAAAAATCCGCGACAACCACGAAGAAGGCGGTGGCAACGGCGAAATCATCAACGCAAAGCGGTTCGGGCGGCACCGCGGAAAGCGCCGCGGCGATTCGGCGACGGTTTGCCAGCGCCCTGGCTTCGGCGGATGGTGGTTCTGAGGGCGGCGACAATCGTCCGGCGGGCGGCGGCAACGGGCAATCGAAATATGGTCGCTTGGGGTCACCCGATGGAGCGCTCGATGGCATGGCGGGCGGGGTCGGCAAAGGGTCGCCGTTCTGGTCGTACTACCTGCGCGTTCACGATGTGATGTATGAGGCATGGGAACAGCCGGGGAAGGCTGGTGATTTCGACAAGAAGCTGGTCACGACGGTTTTGTTGCGGGTGGCCCGCGACGGGCGGATCGACGGTGTACGATTGGCGCATTCATCGGGCAACCAATTGATGGACGATTCCGCTCTGGCGGCGGCGCATAGCGTACCGCGCCTGGATCCATTGCCGGAGGGGTTGGGCGGTGACTTTGCCGAGATCTCGGTCAATTTCCGATTGGAGGGATAGGACGTGAAGAAGTCTTGGAAGATGTTGATTCGTGTGGCGACTGGCGCGGTGCGTGTCACGGTCGTGGGTGCGTTGCTTGGCAGCGGTGTGTTCCGCGCGGACGCGCAAGTGGAGGTGGTCAAGGGGAAACATTCCTTTGGCGTGTCTGGATTCACGGGGGACGCAGCCATCGCGGGGCAGGTGACCGATGTGTTGAAGAATGATTTGCGGTTGTCAGGCTACTTCTCGCTGGCACCAGTCAGCAGCGCGGAGTATGTGCAATCCGGCTCGGTGCGCGGGGATCACAATGGCATCGTGGTGGAGTGCATGGTGATGCAGCAGGCAACGAAGAAGGTGGCGCTCTCGAAGGCGTATCAGGGCAGCGCGCAGGACCTGCGACGCGTGGTGCACAAGCTCTCCGACGACATCGTGCAGACCCTGAGCGGCCAACGGGGCATCGCCCAGACGAAAATCGCGTTTGTGTGGTCGCACAACGGCGCGAAGGAACTGGCGGTGATGGACTACGATGGTTACAACGTGCACCAGTTGACCTACGACCGTTCGATCAGCGTGCGCCCGCGCTGGTCGCCCGACGGTCGGAAGATTGTGTACACGAGTTACAAGAATGTATTTCCCGATGTGCTGGAGGTTGATTTGTACACCGGCCAGCGGCGGCGGCTGGCATCGTATCCCGGGCTGAATACCGGCGCGGTATTCTCGCCCGACGGCCTGAGCATCGCCTTAACGCTCAGCAAAGACGGGAATCCCGAGTTGTATACGATGAATGCGCAGGGAAGCGATTTGCGGCGATTGACGCACACGCGGGCCGGGGAATCGTCGCCCACCTGGTCGCCGGACGGGCAGGCCATCGCCTATGTCAGTGACGAAAGTGGGGTGCCGCAGATTTGGCAGATCAACAAGGACGGTGGATCGCCGTTGCGACTGACGGTGTCGCCAAGCTACAACACGGAGCCGGATTGGTCGCATCCGCCGGCCAACTCGGACATGAAGCCGATGTTGGCGGTGACGTCGCGGGTCGGGGGCAAGTTCCAGGTTGGTGTTTACCAGAG
>JBEKUF010000018.1:0-30377 GCA_049515295.1 Verrucomicrobiia bacterium
ACGCCACTAGTAAGTGGAAGTGGACACGACCGCTTGCCTGTCGCTCGACCACCGTGATGTAATCCAGGTACCGGACCGCCAGCACATGCGTTCGCAGACTGTTAAAGCGCCGAGAAGCTTCCTTCATGTCCACGACGTGATCGGCAAACGTCTCCGTGTGAAATGCGACTCTCTCTAAACCGTACTTCTCGACGAGCGCACGGACGTTCTCCGCGAGAGCCTTGGAAGTTTTCCAGTGGCTCTTCGACAGGATGCCTTCGGTTGAACTGTCTGTCTGTAGACAAGGAAGGGGCGGCGCGGGCGCTAAAGCGCCCGCATCCGCCCTCCTCCCGATGTCCGCCACTGGTTCGTAGATCAGCTTCCGTTCAGCAGCGACGGCGATCACTTGGCACCGCCTTCCGGCTTCACCGTCCGAACGAGCGCCAGCACTGCCGCCTTGAGTGGTTCTGACAGGGAGTGCCAGGCAGTGACAACTTCTTGTAGACCCGAACTGTGTGAGTCTATTTGTGAGGCCGCGTCTGTTTCAGTTAAGCCGGCATTGACCTTATCGTGGGTTCGATTCCTGCACGGCGCACCAACATTTGCGCTTGAGAATGAGGGTGTTACGCAAAAAGTGAGCGTGACACCCTCTCTCGTTTTCGGCAAGGGTAGTCACTAGAGTAGTCACGCTCCGTTTTGGCGACAGCACTCGTCGCAGCGAGCAAAACGCGATAAGAGGCAACAGGACTTCGGGAGGCGTTCGGAACCGGACACGCCCGTGATGACGAAACCATGGTTCGAGTCCATTCTCGCGCCGACTCGAACCCAAGACTGGGCCGGCGAGCGTCTTGACTGCGTCTCCCTCGCCGAGAGCGAAAATTGCTACCAGCCTAATCCTGCTGTCCAGCAAAACAAGGGCTTCCAAGGCTGGCTCAAGATGGGCAGGGGTTCGAAAACCTTGTTCGCACTAACAATTCCGACAGCGTGATTTTTCGGGAAAAACATGTCGGCGTACCCTTACAGGCCGAGCGCATGCTTAACCATCCTGAACGGAGCACCACTGGCGGTATCATCGGAGGGCGAAATCCCTTTCCAAGAGCTTGAGCCTCCTTCCCAAACAAACTGTCTCTGTACAGTCTTTAGCACCCACGCACCATTTTGAAATGCCAGAGCGATTTTGTATTTCGCCATCGCGCCCTTGCCAATGTCTTCGGTGTAGTTCACATTCCCGATATATGGGGAGGCCAGAGAGTCGGTCTTCTGCACATCATAGGTGCACTCGACAATCTTCGCATGAAATAGCCCGGCATACGTCTCCTGCAGAGTCGCCACATGCTGTTTCAGTAGAGCGGAGGGGTCTTTCTGCGACAACCTGCCGTAGAATTTGTAGCCGAAGAAGCCCAGCAAGCCCAGGCCTAATAACGCGCACCCCAGCACGACCATCCGTTTGTCTGGCTTGGGAATCTTTGGCTGCAAATTGAAGTTGCGTACAGGCTGTTCAGGTTTTTGGGGTGGTGGAACGGACTGAGGCGGCGGAGCTTCCGGGGGTTCCAAGAGTGTTGAGATTTCATATATGGGTCGCCACTCCCTTTCGTTGTCTTTCCTGTATTTGGCATCCGCTGGAATCTGCCCGTGTGTCCACATCATTTGAAGTTGACCAGTCGTATACGGGCCTCTCCCCTTCCCCTTCACCAGTAGTCGGAACAGGTCTCGACCGATACTTTGCTGGACAGCCCCTGTCGATGAGGTTGCCGCGCTCGTCGCCGCTGATTCACTCGATGCTGTTCCCACAGGAGTTGAGGCAGCAGGAATCCCAAGCATTTGCCTGCACTTCGGACACGGCAAAAACAGACCAGCGCCCGATTCATCAACGACAAGCTGTTGACCGCATTTCGTACATGCGAAAGTTATGTCCATTGGCGGCACCACATTACGGCAGGCAGTAGACGGCGTTTTTGGTCTGGCGTGATTCGCGTTGAATGGCGCGTCTAATGGCCCGATTGCCAGCTGTTGAGAATGCCGTCATCGAAATACAGGTGCCCCTTGGCGGGCGACCCGGTTTTATAATACCATTGCTCACGTGCACCGTGTTCAGTCTCCGTGGTGCCGATTTGGTCGGGCTCTCCGAGGGAGGCTCGGACGTCGGACTCTGTCATTCCGGGGACAACATCTCCGTGCGCAATGGCGTTCTTGACCACCGGCGAAAGGTCGGGATGATCATCGAGATATTGTTGACGACGGGTTGTCTGCTCTTTCTTCAGTTGCTGCTCGGTCGTCAATTGTGCTCTTTCTTTTTTCGACGGGGAGTGACACCCCAAAGCCAGAACCGTCAGCATGACCATCACAATTCGCTTCATTTCGCGCCCTCCTGATTCATCAGTCTATCAAACAGTATCCCGCGTGAATTGTACAACGTGTAGTGTTGCGAGCAGCGGCGTCGGAAGAAACAACAAGAGTGCAGATAACCGACTATTGCCAAGGATACGGTTTCGGCGGGCTCCTGCGCCCCGTTCTGGTCAAGCCGCGTTGAGTGGAAAGGCAAAAAGAACAGACGACTGAAAAGCTCAAAGGCCACTGTTGTCTTGCTGACTTCACCAAGCACGCGCCCTGCTGTCTACTTCACAGGCTGGAAATCTTTGTGCCCCGTCTGCCAAAGGAGAAATGCGAACTGGCCCGCGAAGTTTTTGAAGGTGACAATCTTTTCCTCCGTGAAGTGGCCGTTGTCGTAGTTCACCTTCATCAGAATGGGATTGCCCGAGGCCGTTGCCGCCTGCAAGGCAGCCACGAACTTGCCAGGTTCCCAAGCGGTGACTCGGGGATCATTCCAGCCACCCACACCCATGACCGCCGGGTACTTCACACCGTTCTGGACGTGCTGAACCCCATCCATCTCGAACAGGGCCTGGCACTCAGCGGGGTCTTTCACCGTGCCAAATTCCGGCGTGTTGATCGGACCATTGGCCGAGAACTCCAGTCGCATCGCGTTCGCGCACCCGACATTGCAAACGGCGGCAGCAAATAAATCCGGGCGTTCCGTGATGGCACGGCTGATCAAGATTCCGCCCGCGCTGGTGCCGGTTCCGGCGAGCTTCTGGGGACTGGTATATCCCTTCTTTACGAGGTACTCCGCGCAGGAAATGAAGTCCTTCCAGGTGTTGGGCTTGGTCGTCTTGTAACCGGCCTTGTACCATGCCTCGCCCTTTTCGCCACCGCCTCTGGGGTGGGCAATGGCAAGCACCACACCTCGGAGGGCCACCGAATTGCGAACACTGAAGTACGGAGTGATACTGCTCCCATAAGCACCATAGCCAGTGAGGATGCAGCAGTTTGACCCATCCAGCGGAATACCCTTCTTGTAAATGATGGAGAGCGGGATCATTGTCCCGTCGTGCCCGGACACCTCGACTTCTTCGGAGACCAGGTTCTCGAAGCCTGGATACGAGACATCCGTGTTGAAAATGCTCTTCGCAAAGGTGTCCTTCTGCGCATCGAAATCATAGATCGTCAAGGGAGAGGTCCAGGAGGTGATAGACACCAGGCAACGATCCGTTTTCCAATCCGGACAACTGACATCCACGGTCCCGGATGCCGGAAGTTTGATCTCGGCGGTCTTGCCGGTGGTTAGGTCGTATTTCACGAGGCGGCCGACAATCCCATTGGAGTACACGATGAGGAGGTAGTGCTTGCTCTTCGCCATGTACCGGATGGGGTCAGCCCCCTCGGGAATCACGGTCTCGGCGTGTTCCCAGTCAGGATGCTTCACGAGTGTCCGAACAACCTTGTACTTTGGCGCACCGGCATGGGTGACGGCGTAGACGTAATCCCGGTGGAACGCGAACGACCGGACCAGGTTGTCCGAACGTTTACACAGGACATCCCATTTGACTTTCTTGTGCTTCAGCTCGGAGATGGGGGCATAGAAAATCCGCATCTCGCTTTGCACGGTTTCCACGGGTCCGACGATGTAGTCTGGGTATGATTCATGAACGGAAGCACGCGGCCACTCCTTGGCTGTGATCCCCAGTTCAGGGTTGCTCTCGTTGCTGAAGATATCGATGTCAGTGGAGACCTCGGTGCCGAGCTTGTGTACTTTGGTTTTGCGGTTCAGTTCGATTTCGGGACTCTTGATGTCGGCCACCTTGCCAGCGTCATAGAATAAAGACCGGTTGTCCTTCATCCACCCGTAGATCCCCCTGGAAGGGTAGATACTCTCGGGCAGCAGGGTTCCCCGTTCCACGTCCAATACCCGGATCTCTGACCATTCAGCGCCGCCCGAAGAAAGCCCCATGGCGACGCATTTCCCGTCCCACGAAGGGCGAATGCTTTCGATGGTCGTGGTCACACCGGCTTTATACGTCGCGGGATCGAAAAGCAGTTTTTCCGCCCCGTTCCACCCTTGACGAAAATAGAGCTTGCCCACGTTTTCGCCACCCAGAGTCTTCTTGTAAAAGACTCGTCCGTGTTCATACCGGATTGCCGAGTAATCCGCAGGCTTGAGCTTGTCCAACGCCAGCCATTCCTGCGCCAGCGCATCCCTTCCCGGAATCTTTGCGAGCAGGCCATCCGTCAATTCCGCCTGGGCTTTGAACCAGGCTTCGACATCCCTGTCCTTCATGTTCTCCAGCCAGCGGTAAGGATCGTTGTACGTCGTCCCGAAGTAGGTGTCCGAGGCATCGACGGTTTTTGTCGGGGGATAATTCCACTGGGCACGGCAGGGCAGGGCGACCAGGACGGGAAGGGCAAGGAAAAGGAATCCGTTCATGATGGGAAGCTCCAATTAATATTGATAGGAATTTGCTTTTGACGTTCCGCGGGCAAGGCAGATTTGGTTTGGTTTAACAGTTCCTGATCTGACAATATTGGTAGCAGATCCACGACTTTACTCCAAGCGGACTGTATCGTGCCCGTCCCAAGTGGCCATGTCCGAGAGGATGACCTGGTCACCTTCTTGCAGGCCTCCGAGCACTTCGATGACGCTCACCGAACTGCGGCCCAGCTTGACCGTTACCCGCTGTGCCGTCTTGCCGCCGTCGATCAGCTTGAACAACCTCACCGTACTCTCTTCCTGGCCTTGCACGGGCCGACCCACAGACAGCACCGATTGTAGTCGCTCCAATTCGATAACGCCGTCGACGTTCAGGTCGGGTCTTGCGCCTTTGGGCAGCGCGCCATCCAGCTTCACATCGACGGTTACCGTTCCGTTTTGCGCGGCTGGATCGATGCGGATGACGTAGCCCGGGATGATGCCGTTACCGGTATCGATTTCGGCTTTCTGACCGATTTGCACGTCTCTAACCTGTGTCTCCGCGATTTTCAGGACCGCTTTCAGATGCGTCGGTTCGACAGTTTTCGCGAGGGTGGTTCCCGGCGTCACGCGCTGGCCCACTTCCAACGCCTCGGTGTCGCCGATTTGCTGGAGCACGCCGTCCACGCCCGCCCGCACACGCAGCGCCGCCAGCAGTTGTTTCTTCCGTGAATACAACGCCCGGGCGCGTTCCACCTCAGCCTGCTGGACGGCCAACTGCGCGTCAATGGATTGCCCGCTCGTCTTGAGCCGCTGCTCCTCAATTCGCACTCGTTCATGAAGCGCGTCAGCCTTCGCGCGGGAACGTTGATTCTCCACCGCGGCAAGCAGGCGTTCCTTTGCCAACTGATCGTTCACCTGGGCATCGAGTTCGGCCTGGGTGGCCTCGGCTTTGAGTGCCGAGAGCGACGACTGCAAACTCAATTGCTCATCCTCCAGTTGCGCCCGTAATCTCGTGAGTTGGGCCTCAGTGCCTTTCAACTGCCACTCGGCATCGAAGGCTGCCTGTTCCAGTTCCGGGTTGCTCAGTTCCATCAGGACCGTGTCCGCAGTCACCAACGCGCCGGGCTGCATGAAGATGCGTTCGACGCGTCCGTCCGTTTCCGCCTGCACGGACTGGATCTGCTCCGGCACCAGCGTGCCGTTGCCGCGGACCTGGCGGATCATCTCGCCACGGTGGACTGTTCCCAAGTAAATGGACGCCTTGTCCACGCGGGGCAGGGCAGGCTGAAGCTGCGACAAACCCACGGTGACCAGCGCGACAGCAACAATCGCGCCGGTGCCGAGCATCCAACGCCGCCTCCGTCGCCGTCGTCGAATCTCGGGAGAAATGGGCACATCCATGCGGTGACTCCTTTCCAACTCACCGGGCGGCAGCGACCTCCTCGCCGACAAGTTGGCCGTCGAACAAGTGGATCGTTCGTTGCGCGTCGTGTGCGTAGCGCTCGTCGTGGGTGACCAGGCAGATTGTCGCCCCTTCGGCGTGCAGTTCCCTCAATAATTCCATCACCGCCTGGCCGTTCTTGGAATCGAGGTTGCCGGTCGGCTCGTCGGCGAGCAGGATGGACGGTCGGCCTCCGAGCGCCCGCGCCACGGCCACGCGCTGTTGTTGGCCGCCGGACAGTTGCGACGGGTAATGTTTGGCCCGGGTCGTCATCCCGACCTTGGCCAGCGCTTCATCGACGCGCTCGCGTCGCTCAGCAGCGGTCAGCCCGCGATACGTCAACGGCAACTCCACGTTCTGCCACACTGTCAGGTCGCCGATGAGGTTGAAACTCTGAAAGATGAATCCAATCTCCCGGTTCCGCACCCGGGCCCGCTGGGCATGGTTCAGGTGTTCGACCGGTTCGCCTCGAAGCCGATAGGCGCCACTGGTCGGCGAGTCCAGTAGGCCAAGGATGGACAGCAACGTGGACTTGCCGCAGCCCGACGGCCCGGCGATTGACACGTAGTCTCCGTGGTGGATTTCGAGACGGATGCCAGACAACGCATGGGTCTCGACCTCGTCGGTCAGGAAGACTTTGTGGATGTCTTCCAGTTCGATCAAGGGCGTGGTTGTCTTCATGATTTCGCCTCCTTATTCGTACCTCAAGGCCTCATTTGGGTTGATCGTGGCTGCGCGGCGGGCGGGCAGCCAGCAGGCGACCAAAGCCGCCAGCGCCACCACGCCCAGCGAGCCGGCCAGGCAGAACGGCGAGAGCGGGCTGGTCTGATAGAACATCGAGCGCAGCAAGACGCCGGCGCCCAGCGCCATGCCCGCGCCGATAGCAGCGCCCGCCGCCAACCAGAGGGCAACCTGGCTCACGATCAACCCGACGACGTCCCTCAGCGTCGCGCCCAGCGCTATGCGCAGGCCGATCTCGCGTGTCCGCGACGCCACGTAGAAGGCCATCGAACCGTAGATGCCGACCGCCGTGAGTAACAGCGCCACAGCCATGAAAACGTCGATAAGAAGCATCTGGAAGCGCCGTATGCGGGTCGAGTCGTCGAAAACCTTGGTCATCGTTCGGGCGTTGTCGAGCGCCAGGCCCGGGTCGAGCCGGGCCAGCGCTTGCCGGAGGGCGGGCACGAGCCGATGGGCATCCCCGTCAGCGCGCACGACAATCTCGAACCCGCGCTCGTCGTCAACGACGGCGGGATTGAAAAGGTAGATTTCCGGCCGAGCTGGCTTTTCGGCCCATTGACGGACATCCTCCACCACGCCGACCACCTGCCACGTGAGCAATGGGGGCGGCTTTCGCTGATTATTTCGCAGGCCTTTGCCGATCGGGTTGCCCTCGCCCCAGTAATGTTTGGCCAGAGTCCTATTGATCAGGATTCCCTGTGGCACGCCGCTTGCCTCGGCGGCGGTGACCATCCGGCCTTTAAGGATCGTCACGCCGGCGGCGGCGAAGTAGCCGGTGGTAACGCAGGATATCGAGGCCCGCAGTCTGGACGTGTTGGGGTCATAAGCCTCACCATCTGCAAGAATGGGGTATTCCCTGTATTCTTCGAATGGTAAGTGGTCCGTCGCGCCCACGGCTTTCACGCCCGGCAGCGCACGCAGGCTCTCGATCAGTCGATCGCGAAGGGCCAGCCGCGCTTCATTCTTGGTGTAAGCGGAGTGGCCGAACATGTTGACGTAGCCAGTAATGACCTGATCGGTAATGAACGACCGCGAGTCCTGAGCCACCTTGCGATAGCTGACCATAAGCAACAGAGCGATGTTGATCATCATAAGGCTGAGGGCCACCTGCGAGATGATGAGCCAGCGGAATTGTCGCAGGCGCGTCCGCGAACCGCCCTGCTGCGGCCCGCCTTCCTTGAGCGCGCTCAAGACATTGGTCTTGACCGCCGCCAGCGTCGGCGGCAGCCCGGCCAGCACGGTCGTCAGCATCGCCAGCAGCATGGCGAAGATCAACACGGGGCCATCGATATGAAAACGCCCGCGTACCAGGATTTCGGCCGGGGCGAGGCGCGCCAGAACGTCCATGCCCCAAACAGCCAGCAGCAGCCCGAGGGCGGCAGCCAACAGAGAAATCGCGAAGCTCTCGGCAAGCATCAGGCGCAAGACGTGCCTGCGTCCGGCGCCCAGTGCGACCCGCACAGCGATTTCCGTCTGCCGCCGCGCGGTCCGTGCCAACAGCATGCCCGCCACATTGGCGCACGCCAGCAACAGCACCATCATCACCGCCCCCTGCATGAGCATCAGCGCGACGGTCATGTCGCCAACGATCTGCTGCTTGAGCGGGACGAGACGGAACGAGAACCGGCCGTTCGGTGAGGGATCCTCTTGTGCCAAGCGCGCGCCAAGCGCCATTAGCTCGGCGGAGGCAGCTCGGAGCGTCACGCCGGGGCCCAAGCGGGCCAGCACGTACGCTATCCCAGTGCTGCCACGCCGCGTCTTGCTTAGCCAAACCGGGAAATAAACATCGCCCGCGGCTCCCGGCGGAAAATCCATAAGATCAACGGCAGCGGGCAAAACTCCCACGACGATGAAGTCCTCGTCTATGTGATAAGCGTCGGTCAATCGGATTTTCTGTCCAATGACTTTGGGGTCGGCTCCAAAGCGTCGTTCCCAGAGCGCGTGGCTAAGAACGGCCACTCGCTGGGCGTCGGTTTTTTCTTCATCTTCCGTGAACCATCGACCGAGCGCCGTGCGCATGCCTAGCATAGGCCCCAAGCTGGCCGTGCACTGAGCGCCTCGAATCACCTCCGGGGAGTCGCCAGCGAGCACAAACTCCCACGAGTTGTACGCCCCGATTGCGGCCAATGAACGGCATTGCGCCCGAAGTTCGAGATAGTCCGGCCCCCCGACTGGGAAATGGTCATGCAACTCGTAGGCGCTTGGCACGGCCCAAACCTGAACGATCCGGTCGGGATCGGGATATGGCAACGGATTGAATACCAGGGTCTTGAAGACGCTGAAGATGGTTGTGTTGGCCCCGATGCCGAGTGCCAGTGTGAGGACCGCAACCGTGGTGAAGCCCGGATTCTTTCGCAGCATCCGAAGTCCAAAACGAACGTCCTGCCACGTCGCCTCGCCGAAACTGGCGCCGCGCGCCTCACGGCATTCCTCGCGGATGCTTTGAAGATTGCCGAAACGACGGCGGGCATCGCGCGCGGCCTCTTCCGGCGACATACCGGCGGCGATATTCTCCGCCGTGCGGAGTTCAAGATGCAGCCGCAGTTCCTCGTCAATCTCCCGCTTCATCGCGCGGCGTTGTCCGAGCGAGCGGAGTCGGTGCCAGAAACTGAGAAATGGTTTCATGGGAGCCGCACTCCGTTTCAAGCAGCTTGCAGCACCAGCGTGATGGCGCGGTGCACCCGCTCCCACAGCGCCGTCTCTTCCTCCAGTTGTTTGCGCCCGGCACGCGTCAGCCCATAGAATTTCGCGCGACGATTGTTTTCGGACCTGCCCCACTCCGCTTTGATCCAGCCTTTCTCCTCCATCCGGTACAGGCACGGATAGAGCGAGCCTTCCTCCACCACCAGCACGTCGTCGGATCGTTGCTGGATGCGTTGGGCGATGGAGTAGCCGTGCAGGGGTCCGGCGGCGATGGTTTTCAGAATGAGCAGGTCCAGAGTTCCCTGAAGCAGTTCGGTCTTGGTCATGGCTTCACCTCACACCTAGATTGTCTATGGGAATATAGGCCGCTCCCCTAGGGTGTCAAGGGGAATATCGACTGGGTCGTACGTCAGTGTGAGTGAGGCGCGGTATTCGACCCACAGATCCATTCATCCATCGCGTGAGCCTTTTCTCCACGACAATTCTCTGTGTCGAGAATCTCTCGCGGGAATGTTGAATCAATTCGGCTCGCCATCCAACTCGGTTGTTGATCGATGGCAGCGATTTTCCCCCGAACGGTTCGGTTGGCGCCGTGAGTCACTGCTTTACTAGCGAACCACCGCTTCCCGACCGTCCATCACGGCGATCTGCGCCGATGTCTGCGACGAGCCGGGGCGGGAGGGTATCAACGCGATGGAGAGGCTCGCAAAAACGCAGGGAAACTGTCGAACCCTTGCGGGTTTCCACCGGTGCTGTGCCAGTCGCGCCACCGTTTGACAGGATACCTGCGAGTTAAAACCACGTTTCAGGTGGGGATGGGCTTAAACTCGCAACGGATCGTGTCGAATGGCGGTGCGAGTTTCCGACCTCGACCGGATCGACTGCGAACGAAAGCGTACCGCAGTTTGCCGGAACCTGGAGCGACGGGGGGACGGAAAACCAAGAACCGTCTCCTCAGGGGTGCCCTGCGAGCCTGGGGCACGGATGCCGTTGTCGTGCACGCTGCTCCTGGTGCCGGTCGCGACGCAGTGTGACGGGACGGCCAACCGCCGGCCGTTCCCCGTTGCGGGAGGCCACACGTTACAGGAACCAACCGCACTGATGCAATCCGCTTGCGTTGTGCGGGGCGGTCGGTAGAATCGCGAGCAACCGACGGAACCGTTCGCGTGGCCCCGTACGGGAACGGTTGCCGTGCAACGAGGAGAGGCATGAACTATCCTTTCTGGGATGTGCCGATTGGGTACGGCTTGTTGATGGCGGTCATCGCAGTCGTCCACGTTTTCGTTTCCCATTTCGCTATTGGCGGCGGACTGTTTCTGGTCGTGACCGAGCAGCGTGCCCGCAAGACGGGCGACCAGCCGATGCTCGAATTTCTCGCCAAACTCAGCAAATTCTTCGCGCTGACGACGCTCGTGTTCGGCGCGCTGACGGGCGTCGGAATCTGGTTCATCATCGGCCTGCTGAATCCGACCGCGACGGAAGCGCTGATCCACAATTACGTCTGGGGCTGGGCGATCGAGTGGACGTTCTTCGTCATCGAGATCACGGCGGCGCTGCTCTACTACTACGGCTGGCAACGATTGACGCCGGCGGCGCACCTGGCCATCGGCTGGATTTATTTCGCCGCGGCGTGGCTGTCGCTGGTCATCATCAACGGCATCATCACGTTCATGCTCACGCCGGGCCAATGGCTCGTCAATGGCGAGTTCTGGACCGGCTTTTTCAATCCGACCTACTGGCCGTCGCTGGTGATGCGCACGGGTGTGTGCATCATGCTGGCGGGATTGTACGCGTTGCTGGTCGCGGCCCGGTACGAGGCCGGCGATTTCAAGAAGCGGCTGGTGCGGGAGATGACGACGTGGGGTCTGCTCGGCCTGGTCATCACCGCCGCCGCGCAGGCGTGGTATTGGGGCGCCATCCCTGCCACCATCACCACCAAGGCCATGCAGATCATGCCGATCCCGATGCAGGCGCTGCGGTCAACGGTCTGGCTCGCGGCGGCCATCGCCGTGTTGCTCGTGATCGCACGCGCTGTGGCGCGGCGGCTGCCGGTCGTCGTCGCGGGCGTGCTGATGCTGACGGGGCTGGCGTGGTTCGGTGAATTTGAAATGTTCCGCGAAGCGCTCCGCAAACCGTACGTGATCACCGGCTACATCTACGGCAACGGCGTCGAGGTGGCGCTGACCGACCGCTACAAGAAGGAAGGTTACGCGGCGCAGATTGTCTACAAGACCGGCGATGAAGGCACCGATCTGTTCCTCCATTCCTGCCGGAGCTGCCACACCATCGACGGCTATCATGCGCTCAAGCCGGCGTTCGACGGCACGGACCGCAAATTCATCACCGCGATTGTCCGCGGCGCGCACCTGCTGAAGGGCAACATGCCGCCGTTCCTCGGGACGCCCGCCGAGGCGGACAAGATCGCCAGCTACATCTACGCGAGGATCGATCAGCGTCCGCTCGCCGAAATTTGCCGGGCGGAAGGAATTGATCTCGGGCCAAGAGCTTACGCTGTCCGATGCGGATGCTGCCATATGCTCGGCACGTCCCACGACAAGTCGAAGAGCTTCGCCGGTCAGAGCGCCGATGATTTGGGCACGATGCTCGATAATTCGGCCGCGCTCGGGGACGGGATGCCCGATTACACCGGGCCGACCGAGGAACGCGCCGCGCTGGTGGCCTATCTTCAAACGCTCGGAAAGCAGGTGAAGAAATGAATCTGCCGAATTACGAATTTCTGTCCGCGCCGCTTTGGCTGGTCACGATCCTGCATCTGGTGACGCTGATGCTGCATTTCGCCGCGATGAACTTTCTGTTTGGCGGGCTGATCATCGTCATTCATGCCGGGCTGCGCAAACGCTGGGATGACCCGACGCTGCTGAAATTCGTCCGGCTGTTCCCGGCTGCGATGGCGGCGACGGTCACGCTCGGCGTCGCGCCGCTGCTGTTTTTGCAGATGACGTATCCGCGGCCGGTCTACGCCGCGGCGATCGTCAGCGGCTGGTTCTGGCTCGGCGTGATCGGGGCGGTGATCGTGGCGTACTACGCGTTGTACTGGAGCGCGCTGCGCGGCGAGCGCACGGGCAAGGTCTGTCTGTCGGGGCTGCTGCTGGCGCTGGCCGGGGTGGTGTACGTGTCGTTCGTGTACAGCTCGGTGTTCTCGATGGCGGAACGGCCGGCGCTGATTCAACAGTTGTACGCGCAGGATCAATCCGGTAGGGTGCTCAACCCCGCCACAGGCGACTACCTGTTGCGCTGGTTGCACATGGTCCTCGGCGCGGTCACGGTCGGCGGATTCTTCGTCGGCATGCTCGGCCGCAACGAGCCGGTCGCGTACAAGACCGGCAAGGCGTATTTCGTCGGCGGCATGGCGCTGGCGTCGGTCGCCGGCATTGCCTATCTGATGAGTCTGCAACCGATACTGGCCCGGCTCATGCAAACACGGGCGTCCTGGGTGTTGCTGGTGGCGATTCTGTTGTCGCTGGGCTCGCTGCACTTTTTCTTCAAGAAGAACTTTTGCGCGTCCGGCACGATGCTGTTGGTATCGATGCTCGGCATGGTGTACACCCGGCATATCGTCCGGCTGCTGCGGTTGGGCGATCAGTTCCGGCCCGACGCGTACCGCATCGCGCCGCAATGGGGGCCGTTCGCACTGTTTCTGGTGTGCTTCGTGATCATGCTGGCGCTCGTCGCGTACATGCTGCGGCTGTTCTTCGGCGCGAAACGGGCGGCATGAGGTCGCCGCCTTGCGTCGTGTGGTCGGGCATGTGGGAAGTTCGGCCGACCGTAAGAGCACTCGGCATTTTTCCGGCTTCGGGCCTCCTTGGGCGGCAATTTTCCAGCACTACTCGACATGCCGTTGTGATTCTCGGGTCCCGTCGGCCACGAATAGCCACTAGGCGCATTGGCCGGTCCTTGTACCTGTCACGAGAAAAACCAACAGGAGGTAAATGATGCGTTACCGTCAGGCTGTGTTGTTGGTTCTTGCAGTCCTTGTCGCGGGGCTCGCCGCTCGTCCGTCCGCAGGGCGGGAGCTGAAGTTCGGATTCACCCCCGTCCTGAGCGAGTCTGATATGCGGGTCGAGTTCGAACCCCTCATGACCTACCTTTCCGACTGCATCGGCCAGAAGGTCGTCTTGTACGTCGCCAAAGACTACGGGGATCTCCGTACCCAGATGGAGAGTGGGGCGGTGGACATCGGCACTTTCTCGCCCTTCGCCTATGTGGATGCAGTCCGGGGCAGAAAGATCCGGCTTATCGCCCAGTGCGTCATAAACGGCACGGACACGTATCGCGGGGTTATCGTCGCCCGCAGGGACAGCGGCCTGAAATCGTTGGCGGACTTGCGGGGGAAACGCTTTGCCTTTGTGGATCCCAAGTCGGCGTCCGGCTTCGTCTATCCACGCGCCTTGCTCATCGAAAAGGGCATCACTCCCGAGAGCTCCTTCAAGGAAACCATCTTCGCCGGCAGCCACGATAAGGTGATCGCCGCCGTCCTGGAAGGCCGGGCCGACGCGGGCGCCGTTTACGGCGATGCCCTCGCGGTCGCAAAGTCCAAGGGGGTGCCTACGGAGAATCTGGTGACCCTGGCCAGCACCGACCCGATCCCCCACGACGCCGTCGCGGTCCGTGTCGGACTGGACGCGGCCCTGGCGAAAAAGATCCGGGCCGCCTTGGTGGACTTGGACAAGTCCGAGGCCGGTCGACGGGTCATTGCCAACAGCAAGCCGAAGGAGTTGACCGGCTACATGCTTGCCGAAGACAGCCTCTACGACATGGTCCGTCGTACCGCAAAGATCGCCGGTAGGTAAGGTCGTCAGGCGGCGGTGCGTCGCAGTTCAAGTTCACGGCACAAGCCGTACGCGGTAGAAGCCGGTGTGGCTGATGGCGAGGCCGGCTCGTCTACTGAGGAGCAGCGACCGCCGGGGAAACGACCTGGGCCGGAGGTGCGGTCGCAGCCTTTTCTTTTCCGGCACCACAGGTGGAAGTGGCGCAGCCTGATCCCAAGAACAACGCCGCCAGCAAAACCGCGACGCTCGTGAATATGCGTTTCATGATGGAGCCTCCTTATAGGTGACGGGCCGATTAGAGAATCGCATTCGCCGAAAGGCAAGATTAAAAGCGGTTCGCCTTCTGATCGATCTCGGGAAATCCTGGATGCCTCAACACATGCGGTTGCCCCGCCTCGGCGTCATCTCCGATTCCCAGCGGCAGAACCCGAGCGGCGCTTGGCGTCGGACAGGCCGCAGCAAGAAGGCGATCCACTTCACCGACACCGCCCTTTGGGCTTGTCCTCTTTCTCTCAACCGCTACGCCACCCACCAGATTACCGACAGCGCGGTAACTGGCCTCACTGGTACGATCCAATCGGTTGATATCGAAGCATTTATTGCAGGCGGGGTTAAACTGCAATGGACCTCTGGATCGTGGCGAATGTAACCGGTTTGAGAAACCATATGGCGGCAAGACGATTTTTTGCTTCCCCACAAGCCTCGTTCTTGCTACGCCTACAAGGCTGTGCTGCTTGACGGCAACTGGAACGTGCCTTGAGCGATCGGCGGGTTAGCCAAGTGGTAAGGCGGGAGTCTGCAAAACTCCTATCGTCAGTTCGATTCTGACACCCGCCTCCAAATCTAACCACGGGTGTGGCAACGAGTTTGGAGCCGAGTGGTCCACAACGGACACCAAAACGGACACCAGTTTTCCTACTCCGTGAGAATTCGGCGTAACGGGCGTTAGCTCGCCCACTACTCGCTGACACAACGGAGTCGGCCTCGTTTATCGTCGCGGTTGCGTGAAAGGACACATGAAAACACGCTACCGTTTGATTCGTCGGGGCAACCGCAGCGGAGCTTTCTACTGCGTGGACACGGAAACCGGCAAGCGCACCAGTCTGGGCGTCATTGGTGAGGAGGAAGCGCAGGAGATCGTCGAGGCCAAGAACCGAGCGCGACGCCAGCCAATGTTGAATCTGCAGATCGCCAAGGCTTATCTGGCCGGTATGGACACCGCCATTACGACGCGCACCTGGCGACACGCCATCGAAGCGTTGACCAACACCAAGCACGGCGCGAATCGGGTCCGCTGGCAACAGGTGTTGAAGGACCCGTCCTTGGCACCGTTGTGGTCACGGGTCATCATTGAAACGTCGGGTGAATTGCTCTTGAAGATTCTGCAAGTGGGCAGCGTTTCCACGAACGTCTTCCTGCGACGGTTGCACAACTTCTGCGTGGACATGAACTGGCTGGCGTGGCCGCTGATTCCGAAACGACAGTGGCCAGCGGTTCGTCACAAGGACAAGCGGGCGATTACGGCAGAGGAACACGCGCGGATTATTGCGCGTGAGTACAACCCCGAGCGTCGGGCGTTCTATGAATTGGCTTGGCATCTGGGCGCGTCGCAGGGGGACCTCGCGAGCCTAGAAGGGGAGAACGTGGATTGGGAACAACGGGTGATTTCGTTCGCACGGAAGAAAACGGGGTCAATTGCATTGCTGCGGTTCGGTAGTGAAGTCGCGGCGGTGCTGCGCGGCTTGCCAGCGACAGGACCGCTTTTCCCATACCTGCGGCGCGTTCGCAGTGGCGATCGCGCAACGGAGTTTAAGCAGCGCTGTGATGGGCTGGGCATTAAGGGCGTTTCGTTGCACTCATATCGCTACGCGTGGGCTGAGCGTGCGAAAGTGGCTGGTTATCCTGAACGGTTTGCCCAGGAATCTCTCGGTCATAACAGCAAGGCGGTGCATCGGGCGTATGCTCGCAAGGCGCAAGTCTTGTTGCCGGCACTCGAAGATTACGAGCGCGGCCAACGGCAGAAAGTCGTGGCGTTTGCCCGGGCTGGGTGAGCGGCGGGTGTCGAACTGCTTGAGTGTGGGGCATCCAAATTCCTTCAAATGCACTCAATGGACACAACGGAAAGGAAAATGGGGAATGGTCTAAAAAACTGTTGCAAGCGGATTGGTTTGGTGGTTTTGTCCCAGGCAGAGGATTACATCCTCTAGCGGGTTTGTTCTTTGGAAACTCTTGTGAGAGTTGCGACCGTGTGACTCGAAGAAAAAGAAAAACAAGAGGCGGCTATATCAAGTTGAATAAGCGGTAATGCTAATAATGAGTGCATGCGCCCGTGTGATGCGGAAAAGAATAAAAGCACCGCAATCCCCGATGGCCCACACAAGAATGAAGCGAAAACCCGCGTGAATGGATTTGTAAGGTCTCGCCTGTAAACTATTGACTACTAAAAGTGGTCTGCTCTCCAACCCGGCTGTGTTCAAACAGTCGGGCTGTGCTTTCCTGCCAAGTCAGTTTCTCTGAACTCACCACGCTGACAAACGCGTGTGTCGCTCCGTGCCTGTATGGTGCGGAGCGGCCACGCCAAAAAGTGTAGGTGATAGGGTGAAGGTTTATACCGTCGAAGAAGTCGCCTCAATATTGAGGCTCGAACAGAAGACAGTGCTGCACCTGATCAAGCGCGGTTTCCTGAAAGCGCTGCCTGGTATCCGCCACAAGCGGATTCCGGAGGCGGAACTGGATCGGTATATGAACGTCAGGAGCATTCTGGCCGGTGGGGCTGGGAATGGTTCTGGCGATCTTCACAGCGGTGCTGGCCAAACCGTTGTGGGACCTACCGGCCACTCTGCCCGACCGTCCAACGGGAATGGGGTCAGCAACGGACAAATCGTTGTGAAGTCCAACGGCGAAGGAAGTGGCGCCGCCTCTCGCGTGGTGAAGCCAAAAGGAAGGAAATGAAACAAAGTCTCGCAGTCGAGCAATTCTTGGCGGGGCGTCGTGTGCTCTTGGCCAAGTTTGTGGCGCATCGCCACAAGGAAGTGCAGAACAAAGCCAAGAAGGCTGTCGGCGTCGTGAACCTTTACGAAGTTCAATGTGCCGATGGGAAGGCGCCCACTGTCCAGGTGTGGTGCCCGCGTAGCGTCCAGACGATGGAACAAGCCGTCGCCCAGTGTCCCTGCCAGTTCAAAGAGGGACAGAGGGTGCTCGTCGAGTTTGATCTGATGGAACCGAACCAATTCGATGCCAAGAATGGTGTCATCGTTCGCGCGGTGTCGGTGCTGCCCCTGGAGTAGTCGTATCGTGGCCACACGGACGGCCCCGAGGATGGTTTGGCGGGGATGCGGGCTTCAGCCCGCACCCCGCCACCATCCTTGTCCGAGAGGTGTGTCCAGAGGTCGTGAAGTAAGAGGTCAAAATGAATAGTGCCCGAAACATCGAACCAGATTTGCGGATCAAAGCGGCGCAACTTCACATCGAGATGGGTGATTGGGTGCACTCCTTAGCGCCGTGGCAGGTGATCTCGCACATGACTTTTGCCTGGGAAGCGTCCATCTGGTCCGCGCAACGTTGTTACGAGAAATTCATGAAGCGGGAGCTTTGGGGCGTGTCGTACTTCTACGCGCTGGAGCAGAATCCGAGTCGCGACGGCTACCATGTCCACGCGCTGTGGTGTGATTGTCAGAGCAAGTCCCGGCGGGAGATTTGGCGCGAATGGTTTCACCGTTACGGTCGGGCGAGGATCGAGCCGGTGAACAGTCGCGATGATGTGGCGGACTACTGCGCCAAGTACGTTACCAAGGAAGATTCGTGGTGGAACGTCAAACTGTTCAGCCACCGTCGCCCGCAGGATTCAACAGAATTCAAGCTGTCGAGCGAGTGACATGAGGGATGATCAGCATCGGTTCCTGTCGTTGCTGGGGCGGCTTCCGGCTCGGCTGACGGCGGAGCAAGTGGCGTGGGTTCTGAATTGCCAGCCACACGATGTTCCTATTCTGGTGGCGGCAAGGCTGCTCAAGCCGCTGGGGAATGCCGCTCCGAATTCGGTGAAGTATTTTGCTGCGATAGAGCTGTTGGAACTGATGAAAGACAGAGCTTGGTTGGCAAAAGTGACGAATGCAGTGACTCAACACTGGCAGAACAAGAACGAACGGAAGAAGAGCCGAACTGTTGTCGAGATCGGCGCGAGCGTCGGCAGTTAAGCAAATTGGGGAACCTCTGCTGACGGGGGTGGGCTGGCGAAGCCGATTAAAAACATTGGCGGAGATTGACGTGTGTATCCTTTGTGAATACGTCGGGCGGCGGATAAGGGGAGGACGCGAGTTGCGGGTCGGGTCGTTCAAGACCGAGGGCGGCAACGAGCAGGCACGGTAGTTGTTGAAAAAGTTAGCGAAAGAGAAGAAAAAGGTCTCTCCTAGATTGCGTCCATTGCAAAGTAGCGCAGATAATTTGCGCTGGTGTACGCAGCATAAGCTTGATGCTCCGAAGATTTCTGAGTGTCGGCAAAATCGCACACAGATTTCATAACAATTGGAGTTGGCCTCGGAAGAGAACAGTTCTCTGCTGCGTAAAAGACCCCGTAAGTCTCCATATCGATACCGATAAGTTTTCTGTTTTGGGCCTTAACGTGCCTTACGATTTGTTCATTTTGGATGACGGCTGCTCCGGATGCCACAGGTCCAAGGTGTGCAACTAAGGGACTTGCTGGTTTTACGCCGCGCCAACCATCTTCGATATCGCGAACATACTTCTTAGATCCGACGCGTTGCTGGAGTTTCTCCTTAATGTCTACGCTAAGCGGTATGCTTCGTGGCTCCGGTTCAAAACTCTCATGCCCATCAATAATCTTGTGCTTTCCGCTCTCATAATCCCACGATTGATCAGCGATTAGTATGTCGCCGAGTTTAGCGTCGCCTCCCTTTATTCCCGCTGCCACTCCGGTCATAACGAGAAATCTTGGACGAAATCCATAAATGAGTTTCGTGGCCAGGACTGCGGACGCAGGCATCCCCATCTGGTTTGCGCACGCTGCCACGACAGAGAGGTTCTTGGCAGTTCCGGTAAACTGACCCGTGTAGTAGATCGAGGAGTCGTGTGGCAACTGCGTTTCCCTCCAGTTTTTTTCAAGGTCGAGAACGCTTCGAAGCTCCGGGATCTGTAAAGCCGTGATAACGGCGATGTCGTATATAAAAAGGTCTCCGGAGCGCTCCTTGAGCGCTCTCTTTGAGCTGACAAGATAAGACAGCTTGGCTGCTATTTGCCGGTTCCAAAGGGTCGCGCGTGTGTCATATTTGATCACACACCACAGCTCTTCAGTAAAGAACGTATCGACTTTATCGAGAATATCCTCGTAGGCCGTAAGTCCGATAATGTGAAACGGCTTTAAGAGAGTCGTACTAGCATTGAGTTCCTTAATAAACTCACACCCAGCGGTGTCTTCGGGTTCGTCCCCCTTTCGATTTGGCAATCGTAGGTCCAAGACAAGTAGGTCATACAGTTTGGATCGACAGAGATCGCGCGCGGTTATCAGGTCGTGAGCGACGTCGACATCGTGTGCGAGAATCTCTGGGTTCCCGGCTATGACTTCTCGAATGCGATCCACTTTAGAGATGTTATCGTCGAGGATGAGGATTGTAATCATGCGTGTGGCTCCAGCAAATGCTTAAGCGCTTCCTTCCAGTTAACTTCCGAGGAATTGTAGTAAATTGCAGTGCAATAATTGTCTGGATATTCTTGACGGAGTTCCTGGTCAAGCTCATCAAGTGTCATCAGATCCGTCCCTTCTCCGAATGTTTCGAACATCGTAATGACGGCTGTCTTCACTTGGACATGCTTTCGTTTCATCTCGGCGAGAATATTCCTGCCGGAGTATGGGTCGACCTGATAACCGTCCTCTTCTTGCGTAATGTTGAAGGTTGGCAAGCTCATGTCGAGGAGTAGAAAATCGAAAGTTCCGGACATGACGTGTCGTAGGCCATCGCTGTAAGACTTTGCCTCAACAATTTCCGCATTGGGCTGAAGTTGATGAACTTGATTTACGATGTGTCTCATCTTGTGGACGTTATCTTCGATTAGCAGAATTCTCATATCATAAGGCCTTCTGTTGCCATGCTGACCGAAACGACGAACCGTTTATTGGCGTCATAGCTAAAAGTCATGGAAGAATCTAACCGCTGGAGATCAGTCGTCATTGTTTTGCGGACCTTTAGTAAGCCCGAACCGCCTTCGCGACCCATTCCTTCGCCTATTTCTGACGTGGCAGAGGTCAAATGAGTTGTGTTGAGCACTCGCACCGGGTCAGTCTCAAATACTGATGGAGAGAGATAATTTTTTATCTCCAAAGTGAGGGTCCCTGCTGCAATTACTGCGCTTATCTCGATGCCCATTTTGTCCGGAGGAAGACCTGCGTGCATCACAGCGTTATCCAGGAGAGTGCGGACTATGTCATAAAAGGGCGGGAAATATCTCCCGTCGAACATCGCTTCACCTGAAATGTGCGTCGAGGGTTGGATGTGCTTGTGGGGGTAGATGTTCTTAATACTTTCTACGGAGACGGAAACGAGTTCATTCAAAGTGAACTGCGGTAAGAGATTCGGTCCGGAAATATTGAACCACTGTGCAATGGCGTCAAGTTCGTAGTGCAATTCAGCTTGGCAATTCGCGATAGCAGTTAAAAGCTCATGCGCTTGTCGCGGGTCAACCAATGGGCGGATCTCAGTCTGCAACCGCCCAATGGCGTCGTAGAGTTCGCTCTCGAACTCTCCGGATATGACGTTGCGGATCTTCTGAAGGTTCTTGTCCGTCCGTTCCCAAAGTGCACGAAACGCTGCGTCCAAGAACGCTTCGAAGTCAGAGATTTCGTGAAACGTCTGAAGAAATAAGGACCACAATTCAGTATCCGCAAAAGAATAGTCAAACAAGGCTTCCGGATTCTTGCGCTCTGTCTTCACTTGAACCATTTGCTTGTTTAGTCTTTGCGTTATGTCATCGAGCCGCTTGGAGAACGTGGAAAGGTGTGTTTGAACTTGCTTACGTGCTAGGTCTTCGACGCCAAGTAGATGCTCCTCCCAATACTGGTTTGGTAGATATTCGCCGGTTGCTGTGTCCTTCTGCGATAGAAGGTGCTTGCTTTCTAATGGGCTTCTGACTTGATTCTGCAAAACGCCGTGGCGAATGCGGACGCTTAGATACGCATCCAAGCCATATTCAGTACGAGAGATGAAGCGATCCCTGATATCGAGGAACAGATCTTTGAAAAGTATGAACTGCGATTGGTTTACGACTTTCTCACCCGATGACTTCAATTCTTGAATGGTAACAGGGCGCGACACTACCTCGCCGGTGTTCTCGTCCAAATGATAAAGACGCAGCGATTGGACATCGACAAGCTGCAACGCTTCTATAGAATTCAAAGCCGCCATTTCCTTTAAACGGGCGAAGCTCTCTTGCAAAATTGGCCGACCGGCGGTCCGGATTCCCTGCTCGTCGACGTAAATCTTGCTGACTTCTATTTGGCGCATCCCCCTGCGGATGACCGAGCGAAGTGTGAGCGCGCTGATTTCCTCAGAGTAAAGTTTAGCATTGTTTGGATCTTTCTCGGATAGGAACTGGCAAATGCGCATTCGCTCAGTCTCTAGGGCTTTCGTGCTGTCGAAATAGTAGGAACACGCAAGGACTTCGATCGTACACACCTGGCTCAAGAAGCAATAAATCTCACGTTTATTATAGTTTGCTTCAATTTCGAACAACTGCGTGGGTTTAGTGAAGCCCAAGCTGTGGAGGAAGTTGTCATAGGCGACATAAACAGGACGCGGTTTGGTATGCAGAAGAGAAGTTAGAATTGGATAGGTGATCTTGCGCATTACTTCTGGTGGAGACTGTCTGTCGATGGCGGCACCCAAATCGTGAAGAGAAACCCTCCTTATCCATGCAGGATTGCGAATGAATAATCTCACTACCATGTCGACGGATTCTGCCAATGCTCCAGTTTCTAAGAAACATGCGAGCAGCGTTTTGGCAACGCGGTCGCGGATTAACTGTGCGCCAGGGAATTCATCGCGTTCAATTCTGTCGAGAAGATTACTCAAAATCGGAATCGCAGCCGCAGGAGACCCGCCTGACGCGTAAATAGTGGCTGTATAAACACTACGCCGGACTTGAGGAATCGCCTGAGACAAGTCGGGTGCGTTTGGTGGGTCGAATCTTTCAGTGAGATTTCTCATGAGTTTGATGGTTTCACTATTCCCCGCAAGGCTCTGCAACTGATTGAGGTATGCGTGAGCACCTTCAGGGGCGTCATACACCAGCGCGAACCGAGGATTTCCGTGGGATGCATTGAGGAGCATTAGCTTCTTCATTTGAGCATCTGCAGATGGCTGCGTCTCTTGCTGAAAGAAATCGTAGAGGCCATACGCGAAAGGAGTTCTCCAGAGAATTAAGGCAGTCTTCAGAAGGAAATCTGTGTCGCGCCTTGAAGAGGTCTGCTCCCTAATAATCCTATCTGAGGCTTCTAGAATTCGACCGGCCAAAGACCGCTCTGGGAATATCTGATAAAACGGCTTTTTGAGGTAAACAAGTGACTTGATAAAAATCTCATAAAGCTCTTGGACAAGCGGATTTGCGACAAGGAGCGCCTCAGCTTTCTCGGCGCTGGCTGCATAATCTCCAACCGTATACGAATCAAGCACGGCAAGAATGTGGCTGGATAGCGAATTCCAAGGCGGTCTGCGCCCCGGTTCCGCAAACTGCAAAAGGTGTTGGATTCTGGGATCAGGAATGCAGCTCTCTAATGCCTTGATGCTGTTAAAAGCGATTCGGTTCTCCAATGGGGGACTTAGGACGAGCGCTTGATTGACAGCGACAAAGGTTAAATAGCGGTCGACGATGGGCGAAGGACCCTCGAAGTAGAGAATATTCAGAGCGTTGGGAGTTGGGTCGATTCCAACGTGATCCAAACGGTATTGGAAATATGATCGGATTGCTGCGAATCTATCGTCAAGGTTTAAGCCCTTCGAAAGCATCAATCTGTAGTTCTCTGGCGAGAGTTTAGTTTCTGCTCGTGTGCTTGCGTAATTCCCCAAGAACTTTAGAATGGGATCGTTGGCAGTCTCTTTTGACAATTCTGAAAGAAAGCTCTTATTTGCCTCTAAACCTTCAACAGTTTCACGCAACAGAAATTGTTTCTCCATGACCCAGAGTGAGGGGCCGAGACCGTGCATAATTGAGTCCAAGATGGTTTTGCAGTTACCGTAGGAACCACTGAGGAAGGCTTTATCAAAAGCTGCGGATTGCTCGATGAATTGATTGATTTCCCTGGCATATTTCAAAATGGAAATTGTCAACCAATCGAGCTCTTTCTGAATGTTCCCAGTATATGCGAAAAAGCTGGTCGACCTTACTTCTGGCCAGGAGTGCGCGAAGGCTTTTCCGTATATGTACTCATAAAACGGATTTTTCGGATTCTCAAACATCTGGGCGACAACCTGAAGCTCCCTGCGATCGCCCCGGATCTGAAGATTACGGAAAACCTGTGAAGGGGAACGCTTTCCGCTATGGAGCTGCTCCCTAAACCGATCAAAGTAATGGGGCTGCTTCTGCTTGTGCCTACGGTCTTTCATGGCGTAATTCAGTCGGACACGACACAGGCGCGGCGCAAGGGGTGGCGTAGAAATCAAAATTCGCTTCGCCATTTTGCTTCGACGTTCGCGCCATAAGAATTCCTAGTGTTGCGGGCGAGAGTATCACATGAGTATGCATGTGACAAGCCGAGGTGCTTTCGATTTTAGGCAGGGAAAGGGTCGCAGTTGGTCGGCTGTCGTGAAGCGTTGGGATGGTGTGGCTCGTCGGCGCAACGTCAGACGATCCATCTGCGTCGCTGCTCACCGGGATGAGGAAAGGTGTTGAGAGGAAGGCTGAGAAGGCTGCCTTTGAGTTGTCCTCTCGTCGCGGCGGTTCGCGCAGTTGGTAGGGCAAGGTGGAACGAGCGGGATGGAGCTGGCCTCCGTTTTCGAGGGGGGGGATTCGACAGGGGTGAGGCAGAGCGGAGTCCCAGCGTGTGCAACCAGGGCCGATCCATCTGCGCCGTCGCGAAGGGTCAGGGGAAAGGAGTCCAGAGGGAAACGGGGACTGCACACTGTCCCGGTGTCCCTTTGGCCGCGGATGCGTGCGCCAGCGAGCTCGCGGAGTGGACACCAAAACGGACACCAAAAGAGTTAAACAGAGTTATGTCGGGTTACGTCGATTTAGCTTGATTTCCCAATGAAATCAGGCATTCTAGGGGTGCAATCGCGGCGGAAAACGGACGATTCTGACACCCGCCTCCAACCTCCAGCCCTGTAAAAATAAGGTCCCGCGCGGATTTTGTGTTTCGGAGCCGGATCGCGCAATATTGCTTCGATAATCCGACAGAACACATTCCGTTTGTAGGGCGTCGACCCTGTGTGGGCGATTCATATGGAATGCAACCTGCTTCCACAACATCCACAAGCGATGAACGACCGCGACACAGGGCCGACAGTGGATTCGAGAGGGCTTTTCGCGTTCCTTAAAGACCAGATGGTTCATTTTGTCCTCGCCATTGGCGCGTTGCTTTTCATCGTCACGATTGGCACGTTCCTTTTCATCGTCGCCATGGGCGCGTTGCTTGTTAACTGGGAAGCAAAACCTGAGAGTTGAGCCTCGACGCTTCCCTTTTGTTAGCCGCCTTGCACCAGCCACCTCATCTGCCGCGGATTCCACACAGTTGTCGCCGCCATACCTGCTCGTCGAGGCGCTGTCGAAGCGTCGGTGGTGGTTCTGATTGCGATTGACGAGGGTTGACCACAATCTTAACTTGGCGGTGAGCCCGGCCGTTTTGCCGCATCCTCGACCACTCGCGAGCATGGCCGAACACTCATGCTGGTTTATGAATGGAAGCGCAAAGACAACGAATGTGGACAATCCATATCGGGATGCCCTAACCGGGCTTGATCTTGCGGATCCGGTCAGAGCGTTTTTCGAATGGTGCCGCGAGAGGGACAGGATACGCCGCAAACGCGAAGACGGAGAGCCGCCACCCTGGACTCAGGATCCGGTCTTACAGAAAGGTCGTTTCTTGAACGTGTTTCGAGAACACGACAAAGGCACGAAGGCGGTGCTGCGCTTTGCCGATCCGGTCAAAGACTCGGTCCCCGACCTGATTCACGCCCTGTTCTTCGCTCGTTGGTGTAATCAGTACTCCACATTGATCGCTCTTGATCCCGGCATTCTGAAGACACCCAGCGAACTCCGCCAGACACTGTTGCATAAGGTACAACAGCCCTGGGCCTCCGAGGTCTACCCCGTGGTGCCGGCTCAGTGGGAAGGCCGTGAATACGAGCGCCTGGATGCCTGTGTCGAGATGTTCCCTCGCTGCCTTGGCTTTCTGGAAGCGTGCATTCGTGGAGCCCAGGGCAACGTCATGAAGGCGAACGATAGCATCAATGCGCGTTTCCGGATGAGCAACAATTTCCCCATCTTCATGGCTCTGGTCGATCTGGCCTTGTTCGAACCCGATCTAATCAGCCCCGACAGTCCGGTTCCCACCGGTATCGGGGCAGCGCCATACCTTGATTTGCTGCAACGGCACCTGAAGTGCTCGAACCACCAACAGGCCGAAGAGCAAATGATCAAACTGCAAGCCGCCTACTGGCCGGAGGCGCCCAGGAAGTTCACGCCCATTGACATCGAGTATGCCTCTTGCGAGTGCCGGAAGTACTTTAGCTACATCAATGGCACCAAGAAGTTCGAGGGCAAAAACCTGTTTGTCCCGAAGTCGATAACGACGTAGGACCGATGCGCAATAAGCTCCCGGGTCAATTCCGAAGTCCGCCAATCGTCGAGTGACGGGATTATGAAACAACTGACCGATCAACAGATCGCCGAGTACTTTCACCGGTCGTTCACGGCGGTGGACGGCTTGTGGTTCATGAAAGTCGAAGAGAAATACGGATTCGATCCTGCGCTGGAGATCGACAACGAAGTCTGGAAGGTCCTGCCGAAGATCCAGGCGCGAGCCATGAGGTCGTTATTGAACGCGGCTCAGGACATCGACGGCCTGTACGACTGTTTCCTGACCCGGCTGAGAATTGAGGGATTCCAATTCGAGACCCGGAAGGAGCCGCAAGGTTTCACGGTTGTTGTCAAGAGTTGTCCGTGGCACAACCAGATGCTCCAATCGGGCCGCGAACATCTCTCGGGCAAGGTCGGCAGCATGATTTGCCGGACCGACTACGCGGTCTGGGCCAGGGAATTCGGGAACATCGCGTTCGAGTTGCAGGACCAGATTTGCACGGGCTGCGCCCAGTGCCTCCTCCGATTCACCCGGCCGTCCCCCGGTTCCTAACTTTCGCCCCGTTCCCGCGTGCCTCTGGTGAGCATTTCACTAAGCGGCGGTGCCACCTCGATGTGCCGCCCGCGAGTGTCGCGCGTCAACGGCGAGCGCATGGGCTGGCCTTGCTGCGAGCGGGCTGGCCATCGATTCGCGCTCCAACGCCTCGTACCGATCAATCACCTGTCGCACAAAATGGCGCTTCTCGCTGTACGTGCCGGGGAAGAAGCTGCCTTTGAAACCGGCGATAACCGCGTTGCGAAGTTCGCGCGGAGTCATTTTCAGCTTGTCGATGGCAATGAGAAGTTCCTTGGTCACGCTCGTGTTCGACATCAGCCGATTGTCCGTGCAGATCGAAACCGACAGTTCGTGGTCGAGCATCTGGCGCAACGGATGCCGCGAAAGGTCCCGCACCCGCGGAAGCGTCTGGGCGTTGCTGGTGAGGCAGACTTCGATGGTGATGCGTTGGCTGGCCACATACTCGGCCAGGTACTGGCAGTAGGCTTTCGGATCGGCGATGTTCGGGTTCTGGATCATCTCATGCGCAAACAGCCATGTCCCATGCCCGATGCGATTGGCGTAGCATTTGGTGATGGCCTGGAAGATGGACTCCGGCCCGTACGCTTCGCCGGCGTGCACGGTCTTGCGGATAAAATGGGAGTGCGCGTACTGATACGCCGCGCTGTGGTCTTCGGCAGGATAACCCGCCTCGGCCCCGGCCAGGTCGAACCCGACCACAGGCAACCCCTTGTTGTGCGCCAGGTCCACCGCCGCTCGCGCCAACTCCATCGACGCCGCCGCAAACACCTGCTTCGGGGCCGCGTACGACATCACCTCAAACAACCGCCGATAGTACGGCGACATCGGCGGAACGAAAAACCGCAGCGCGCAGGTGATGATGCCAAAGTGAAACGGGACATCCGCACCCGAAACAACGGCCCGCGAGTGATTGTGACGGCGGCGCGCGCGTTCGAGGCCGCGGCACACGGCGGTGACGACCTCTTCCAGGTTGAGTCCGTCGTTGATGTGCAACTGCGGCGCATACCGCACTTCAATGTAGCGGACGCCCTCCGCGAGATTGTCCTCGGCCAGCTCGAACGCGATGCGCTCCAGGCTCTCCGCGGTTTGCATCACCGCGCAGGTGTACGCAAATCCTTTCAGGTAATCCGGCAGACTCGCGTACTGGTCCTTGAACACCAGCCGTTGCAATCCCTCTTCGCTGTGCGACGGCAGCTTCACGCGGTGTTCTTTCGCCAGTTCAATCAGGGTCGGGATTCGCAGCGAACCGTCCAGATGCAAATGCAGGTCGGTCTTGGGGATGTCACGCACAAACGCGGGCGAGATTGTCTCATTCACAGGGAATACCTCCAGTCGCTCCAGAAATATCCACACTCTGGCATGGGTTGGGTTTGATCCTTCACGTGTGTCAGTAATTAAAGCTGCTGTGGCCGATGAACTCGCGCAAAATCGACGTCGGCGGTACCAGGTGATCGGAAACGCTGAGGAAGCTGCAGAGAAACTCCAGCAACCGACGGGCCTCCGTGTACTGCACGTGGTGCGGCTTGACCTCGGCCAGCAACGGTTCCACCAGCGGCTTGAGTACCGCCAGTTCGTAGTCCAGAGCCGAGTTGAACGCGATGTCGGCCGCCTGTTGGTACGGGAATATCCACGTCCTCTCCCCCTGGCGCACGCTGGGCCACATGCTCAACGTTTTCAGCGCCGAATTCCCGCGGTAATTGTTGTCGCGCACCAGCCGTCGCACCAAACGATTGTCCGTCGTCGAGATCCGGTTGTTCGAATCCAAGTTCAACTGCGTCAGCGCGCTGATGTAGATCCGCAATTTGTGCGCCGGCGGCACTGATTGCGTCAGCCGCGGATTCAGGCCGTGAATGCCCTCGACCAAAACGATCTGGTCGGGCTCGATCCGCAGCTTCTCGCCGCGATACTCGCGGCAGCCTTTCCCAAAATTAAACGTCGGCAGTTCCACCTCTTCGCCCTTGTCCAGCCGCATCAGGTGGTCGTTGAACAGGGGCAGGTCCACCGTATCGATACTCTCGAAATCAGGCTGGCCGTTTTGGTCCCGCGGCGTTTGCTCGCGGTTGACGAAGTAGTTGTCCACGGAAATGGTCACCGGCCGCAAACCATCCACGCGCAACTGCACCGCCAGCCGCTTGGCAAACGTGGTCTTGCCCGACGACGATGGCCCGGCAATCAGGCACCACTTGATCTGGTTCCGGCGTTCGTTAATGTGGTCGGCGATCTTGGCGATCTTCTTCTCGTGGAACGCCTCGGCAATCTTGATGAAATCGCCGATCTCCCGCGTCGCGATGATCTCGTTCAACCGCCCCACGTTGTTGACGCCGAGAACCCGGCCCCACTCCTTGTGCTCCTTGAAAATCTGGAACAGTTGCGGCTGCGGCTCGAACGGCGGTACCGTCTTCGGGTTCCTCTGGTCGGGCATCTGCAGCACAAAACCCGGCGGGTACAAAATGAGCTGGAACGCCGCCAGCGCACCGGTGCTCAACGCCAGCGGACCGTGGGACAGATCCGAAAAATTCTCGCACCACCACGTGGCGATCTTGGGCGGATTGCGGAACCGCAGCAGGTTGTATTTGTCCCACTGTTTCTCCTGTTCGAACCGCTGTACGGCCTCGGTGAATGCGATTTTGCGCATCTCGATCGGGATGTCGCGCTCAACCACCGCCCGCATCTTCTGGTCGATGGTCCGCAATTGCTCCTCGCAGATCCCCGATTTGCCCTCCATCTCGAAACTGCAGAAAAAACCCGCCCCCAACGAGTGCTCCACGGCAAAATGGGCGTCCGGAAACAGTTCCTTGACCGTCTTCGCCAGTAGAAACCAGACCGAGCGGCGGTAGATTTGAAAACCGTCCGGGTCGCCACGGGTCACCAGCGTGACCTTGGCGTCAACCTCTAGCGGATACGTCAGGGAAACCGCATCGTTGTTGACCAGGGCCCCTACGTATTCGAGGCCTTCCGGCGACCGACGTTGCGGAAGAATATCGCGGACCATCGTCCCGGCCGGGCATGGAATCCGCGCGCCAGTGTCCAACGTCACCATAATCGTATTCAGATCAGTATTCATCCCCGTCTTTTCTGGGACCCGGGGAGATTTTTTGACTGTCCGGTATCCATGGTTTTTTCCGAATCTCGCAGGTTATCTTCCCCGTTCCGTCCAATGCCGAATTCCCTTTATACACGATTTTCTGTTGACGAGAAACATCTTTTTATTTTTCGCGGTCGTGCCGAAGCAAGCCAGCGCCGCGGCGGCGGTGGGCACGCGGTATTTCAGGAGGATCTGTTTGGAGAAGACCTTGCTGCCTTCCAGTTGGGCGGCGCGTTTGTTTGGCCCGAAGATCCGGAGGTCCCGGGCCTGAAAGGTGTCTACGATGCCGGCGCACAGTGGCGCTTCGGGGCCAACGATGGTGAGGTCGATCTTCTGCTCGGCGGCGAATGCGGCCAGGGCATCGATGTCGGTGGCCGGGATCGGCACGCATTCGGCCAGGTCGGCGATGCCGGCGTTGCCGGGAGCAGCAAAGAGATTCGTGACCCGCCGGCTTTGGGCGAGTTTCCAGATCAGCGCGTGTTCGCGCCCGCCGTTTCCGATGACGAGGATTTTCATGCCGACTTCAGTCGGCACTGTAGGTGAAATTTTCCGCGAGGGTCAATGCCGGAAGCGGC
>JBEKUF010000019.1:0-29518 GCA_049515295.1 Verrucomicrobiia bacterium
GGCCGGGCCGGATGGGGTCCTGATACGCAACTTGGGCGGTCTGGATTATTTTCGCCACAGTCCGCTGCGCAAGGTCGGCGATTTCTCGCTGAACGCGGCCAATCCGTTGGCCGCCGAGCTTCTGATGCGCGAGGGATTGGAGCGCCTGACAGTTTCCTACGACTTGAACGCGCAGCAGGTGATCGATTTGTTGCGCGCCGCGCCGCCGCATTGGTTTGAGCTGACGATTCACCAGCACCTGCCGATGTTTCACATGGAGCACTGCGTGTTTGCGGCGTTTCTGTCCAACGGCACGGATGCGACCAATTGCGGGCGTCCCTGCGACCGCCACAACGTGAAATTGCGCGACCGCGTCGGCGCGGAACATCCCCTCAAAGCGGATGTGGGTTGCCGCAATACCGTCTACCACGCGAAGGCTCAGAGTGGCGGCGAATTCGTGCGGTCGTTTGCCGGGGCCGGTGCCCGTGTTTTTCGGGTGGAACTGCTCGACGAGGACGCCGCAAAAACGCGCGCCATCCTGCAGGCGTACCGGGATTTGATCGAGGGGACCGCCGAGGACCCGGCCGCGTCGTTTCGTCGCCTGAACGTGGTCAAACAGTTGGGCGTCACCAGCGGGACGTTGACCGTCTTGTCGTGATCGCGCCGCGTTACTCGGCTTCGCCCGAAACCATTTGATCCGCCGGGGGAAGTTCCTTGCGGTGGGTGAGGAAAAATCCCCAGCCGACGATGCTCCAAAATAGCGCCGCCATGTAGCCTACCAAGGACATGACCAGGGCTACCGACCCGGCCACGCCGACTTCATGGAACATCTTGACGTACATCCCTTCGCGGACGCCAAACCCGGAGATGGTAATGGGCACGGATGTCACCGAGTTGATAATCGGCAAGTACAGGAAGTAATCGGAAAACCTCGCTGAACGGACAGCCAACCCCATCCCCACGCACCAGATGCTGAGCATGGCGAAGAAGTGGACGCCGAATGATATCAGCATCGTCCGAGCCAGGACCACGGGATGCGAGGCGTAGACCCGATACGCTTCCACCATCCGCCGCAGGGCGTCGTACTTCGGCATCCGCTGGAGCCAGGAACGCACTCCGGGAAGTTTGTCCACAAATCCCCGCCACAAGCCCACCAGTGTCCCCACCACGGTGAACACGATCACGCCGAGCGTGGCCATGGAGAACCAAAACAGTTTGGGATCGTGAAGGACCCGGGTGTGGTAGATCGCCATCATTCCCAGGGCGATGACGAACAGCGCCAGCAGGCCGATCAGGCGATCCACGACCACCGTGGCGATGGCCTCGGCCTTTTTGTGATGCGTCTCATGCGCCACATACCACGCCTTGACCACGTCCCCGCCCGTTGACCCGAGCATGAACGCGTTAAAGAACAGGCCAATGAACGAAATGGAAAAGAGCCGCGAGTATTTCACGTCCAGCCCCTGCACATGCAGAATCCACTGCCAGCGGGTGATGCCGAGGATGGCCGGTATGCCGGCGGAAACGACGGCGGCAACCAGCCAGACCGGGTTCATCTTCTGAAATTCGTGCCACAACGCCTCCGGCCCCACGCTCCAGACGATTCGCGTCCGCGCGACCCAGTCCAGCGCATCCGGATCGATATTATGCGCCTGAAAGTAGTCCAGCGCCTCCTTGTGGAAAATGCCGTTGAACAAGTAGGCCAGAATGCCCACGCTCACCAGCACACGCACTAACGCGCCCAGGTGTTTTTTCATGCCGCGACCGACTTCCGTAGCAACTCGTGCACCCGTTTGACGCCTTCGGTGATTTCGTCAGCCCTCCAGTGGGGATGAATTTCCCAGGCGAGCACCATGTCGTCCGTGACAAATGGCGCCAGACGCCCAAAGTCAAACTGGCCAAGACCCGGCGGCAGGTGATCTTCGGCTGGCGGGTGAAAATCCTGCAAGTGCATCCCCGCGGTACGACCCCGAAATCGATTCAGGATACTGTCCATGCACATCAGCCCGAGGACTTCCTTCACCGCGGCATGGCCCACGTCGTGCCAATACATAATCGTGTCGGCGCCAAAGCGCGCCAGGATCTCTTCGGCCTCTTCCTCGTTGGGGATTTCTTCGATACCGAAGCGTGTTTCCATCCCGATCTTCACATTCATCTCTTTTGCGCGGGGCAAGATCTCCTCCAGCGTGCGGTATACCTGATCGAGAGGTCTCTGGCGTTTCTTTTCACGGACGGCGATGGCCCTCTCGGTTAAGCGATGGTATTTGGGGCTGTCGGCGCGCCCTGCCATATGAAGGTCCAGCAGACGCGCCGTATAGTGGCGCATCGGTACCTGCCCAAGATGCATCACCACGGCCTTCGCCCCGAGTGCCGCCGCGCAATCGATCGTGCGCAACGTATGGCGCACCGCGTACTGGCGTTCCTCCTCATTTCGCGAACTGGGCAGGTAATGATTGGGGGCGGGACCCATTACGCCGAGCGGGGTGGGGCAAAAATTGTGGAGAGAACTGACTTTGATTTCGCCGGCGGCCACGGCTTCCTGGACACCGCTGAGCAACGACAGGCGCGTGCTGTGGCCCAGTTCAACATACTCGAAGCCGAGCGCGCGCACTTCGTTGACCATCGCGCGCCCGTCGATGTGCCGCTGCGAATTCCAGCAGGTCGAGAATGCAAACATGAAAGCGGGGATCAGCCCCGAATGCGTTCGGGGCCAGCGGTCGCGTGGCGGCGCTGGCCCCGTGAATGGTTCGTGTGTGTTTAGAAACCCATGAAGGTACGAGGCCCTCGCGCCTTCCGCCGGCGTTTTTCGCTCGGCTTTTCGTAGTGGCGATGAGCCCGCGCTTCGCGCAATGTCCCCTCGCGATCCAGCTTCTTCTTCAGCCGCCGCAAGGCCTTCTCCACGGGCTCACCTTTTTTCAGTCTGACTTCCGACAATCTCGATTCACACCCCTCTCATACGCTTCTCACCCCGAGGTCATCAGACTGGGGATGAAAACTCTCAGCGTCCTGCAATGTGACGCGCATCATAGCCGCCACGCCACAGCGTGTCAAATCCACTCTCAATCGTGGCTCGCGGCGATCCGCGGCAGGTTCTGCGGCGGGGAATGGGCAGCGGCGATTACGCCACCCTCGACAGAGGGGCCTCAAACTGGCGACAACCCGGATGCCCACAAAGCAGCACGCCTCCAAATTCGAGCGCAAATGGACATGGGCTTGTGCATTCCGTCAGACACTCGGACAGGTTGTATAGGCAACCCAAATAGCGCGTTCGACATTGCTCCGGGGAGGCCTGAGGCTTCTTGGCGCTCGGTTTTTGCGTGTGCATTGGAACGCGATTCTAATAAGCATGTCGCATTCCCAGTCCGTCGTATATGACCGATGTTTTGACCGCCTCACCGCTGAAGTGCTTGAAGCGGAATTGGTTGACGATCAAAACCTTGCTCCAGTTGTGCAACCGGAGCTTCCTTTCGAACGGTGCCACGGAGACAGGCGAGTGCCAGAGTGTCAGTTTTCTGGCGCCGATGTCAGACGGTAACCACAACGCCGCACGTACGAACCTGCCGCCTGCGGCTCTCAGGGCGAATGACCGTCATCAACCAGCCGCGCGCTGGCATTCGAGCGGACCAGGGCGGTGAATGGCGCCGACAGTTGCCGGTCGGCTACCGGCAGTCGGCCAATCTGATCGAGGAGCTTCTGCGGATCCTGTTGCGCCTGCTGGCTGAGGATGACCGGGTTGCGGATCACATGGGCAAAATGGCGATCCACAGTGCCGCGCAGGAAAACCTCGAACAATTGCGCCAGCGCGGCCAGCACCACGTTGTCCACCTTCACAAACACGGCACGGGTGTATTCGATTCTGCCACCCGCCTTGGCGCGATAATCAACAACCGCAACGCCGCGGCCTCGCACGTCGAATACACCATGTTCCGCGCCTTCCACATAGAGGATCCGCCTTCCGTCGCCCGCGTAGACGTTGAGAATGTAACCGGCGGCGCCCGCACGATCGTCGGCCTGGAGCCGGCCATCAGCATCGAGGCGGGCGCGGTATTGGGTCAGGCCGGCCATTTGGGCCAACACCGAACACGCGTCCAGATGGTCGAGAAGATACTCGAATACGGCCAGGCGCGCCTGGAATTCCTCGGGTGCATATTCCCGCCGTAGAGTGTAGTGATCCGTCACGCCACGCACCAGGGTCAGGTTTGTCCCGGTCATTGCCTGGAAGGGGATCAGTGTCGAGGCGGTAGTCTGGTCGCTCGCCCCCGACACCCAGTGTCGAGGCACACCCACAAACCCGAGGATCAACAATGCACGGATGGCCACCCGCCACATGGGGACGGTATACGATGTCCCTTACCGATTGGCGAGGAATTCTTGCAGCGCCGCCGCCATTTTCGGCCCGATGCCGGGGACGCTCGCGATGGCGTCGGCGCTGGCCTCGCGCAGTCGCTGGATCGAGCCGAAATGCTGCAGCAGGGCCAGCTTGCGTTTGTCGCCGAGACCGGGAAACTCGTCCAGAACGGACTCTTGGACTCGACGTTTGCGCAGTTTCTGGTGATAAGCGTTGGCGAACCGGTGCGCTTCGTCCCGCAGACGTTGAATCAGGTGCAACGCCGGGGAATTGCGCGGCAGGCGGATCGGGAGTGTCTGGTCGGGCACATGGATCTCTTCCATCTGCTTGGCGAGACCGATCACCGGCAGATCGCGAATCTCCAGTTTCCACAACGCCCGCAACGCCGCCATGAGCTGGCCTTTGCCGCCGTCCACCATCACCAAATCGGGCAACGCGCCGCCTTCGGCCCGAATGCGTGCGTAGCGGCGACCGACCACCTCCGCCATCGACGCAAAATCGTCGCTGCCCTCCACGGTCTTGATCCGATAATGGCGGTAATGCTCTTTGTGGGGCCTGCCATCTCGAAAGCAAACGGCTGAGGCGACCGACAACGTTCCACTGATATTCGAGATATCGAAGCCTTCGACGTGTTGGGGCAGCCGTGATAGGCCGAGCACGCGCTGGAGTTCGTCCATCTCCTGTTGGGGTGCGAGATTGGGGGCGAAATCACGGGCAAACTTCCGCTCGTGGGCGGCCCGGCCGATTTCGCGGAGGCTGTTGATGACATCGCGGAACCCGGCGGCCATTTCGAATTTCATCGCCTTGGCGGCGGTGCGCATGGCCTCCTCGAGTTGTTCGATGGCTTCCTTGCTTCGGCCTTCGAGAAACTAGCAGGCCAGATCGACCCGGCGCAGGTACTCTTCGTGCGGCATCTCGGCGAGCGGGACGGGCACCAGATAAGTCGAGTACTTGAGGTCTTTCTCCTTGGGTGCGCCCGTGCCCTGCACGAGCACGCCGTACTTCTTGCGCATCCACTGCATGACCTGCCGCACCGCACCGGCATGCGCAAACGGCCCAAAATAGCGGGCGCCGTCATCCTTCTTCAGGCGCGCAAATTTGAAACGCGGGTAGGGCTCGTTCATGCTGATTTTCACCATGAGGAACCGCTTGTCGTCCTTGAACATCGCGTTGTAGCGCGGCTTGTATTCCTTGATCAGCTTGCCTTCGAGGAGCAGCGCCTCGGGTTCGCTCTTGACGACGAACGTCTCGAAATCGGCGATGGACTCGATCAGCGCCCGCGTCTTGGGATCCCACCGCATGGCCCGCGACGGATGAAAATACTGGCTCACGCGCTTGCGCAGCGACCGCGCCTTGCCGACGTAGATCACCCGCCCAAGCTGGTCGCGCATCAAATACACACCCGGCTTGTTCGGCAGGTCCCGGACTTTCGCCTTGAGATTAATTGACGTGCTCATCGACACGACAAATCATACCCGAATTCGCGGTGGATTTGGAGCGCGCCGATTTATCGGCGCTTTGCCGTCCGCCGCGTCGCGTCGGCATCGAAAGCGGTGACAAGTCGGCGCACCCCAAACCGGCTGCAGTAATCCTTGCTCGAAATCCGCAAATCTGCTTTCATTAGATAGCTTGATAAGGCTACACACAGATGTCGCCGATGCACGCACACACGAGATTCACCCTGAATGCCAACTTGGAGACACGGATGAAGAACACGTTTTGCATCTTGCTCGCCGTCCTCGCCGCATGCTCTGCGGTTGCCGTGGACAAACAAGCTCCGGCACGTCTCGCCGCCTTCGTCGTCAGTGAGCAAAGGATCGAGTCGGGACGGTTTATCGACACTCCTGACTTTCCAAGACTCGGATATATCAAGCAGACACCGGACATCATATTCGCCGAACTGGAAGCGGTTGCGCACGATAAAAGCTACACTATCGTGAACGATAAGGGCGAGCCAATCGGCCTCAATACTATCATCACTATCATCAGCGATAAGGGCGAGCCAGTCGGCCTCAATCGTCGCGATAATGTAGTTTCTATCACCCTGCGTCCCGAGGATGCCCGGAAATTTGAAGGGCTCACAAAGGAAAATATAGGGAATAAGATTCTGTTGATGCTTGATGAGACACCGTTGACTGCTCCCGTGGTTGTGCAACCAATCCACGGACCAAATGTTCAGATTATTGTCGGTAACAAGCAGGACTTGCAGAAAATCGAAGATGGGCTTCGGAGGCTCGTCAAAAAACCATAAAGAGATTGCCGAGACTTCAGCCAATCCGTAAGACATTCGGGATTTGTGATCGAAGTTGGGCAGTTAGCATCAGGATTATCTCTCCGCTTGTTTTGCCCCAAACTTCAACACGGCGAGCAATTCCGCAAGTTCATCCACGCCCAGCACATGACGGGCGGCGCTAAAGGCGACCGTCGATGTCCGGGGTCCACACCATTCTTGTTTTGAGGCAGCCGTGAACGCGCTGCCACCATCGACATGCTTGCCTCACGATATATCTCCTGGCGATATATCGTCCCGTGTTGATAAGATGCAGTCCATGGCGGCGCAGAACTGACGCCAGCGGCGCTTGCGCTCACGCAATTCCGCAAGTCCCCGGGCGGTGATCGTGTACCGCCGTTGTTCGCGCACCCTGCCGACCTTCACACGTCTGACTTCACCAGTCGCCGGCGTTCCATCGAGCGTAACAGGGGATAGAGTTGTCCGTATCCCATTTGAAAGTAGTCGTGTGACCGTTCCGCCAGTTCCTGCCTCAAGCGGTAGCCGTGGCAGCCTTTCTCCGCCAACAGCGCCAGAACCAGCGTCTCGGCGTTGCCATGCAACATCTCTCGATTCAGGTACTTCATGCGTGTTGGAGAGGCATTATATATCTCCTGGGGATATATCATGGCAAGACGCGATTTCCAATGCCAGAGCGGTAGGGATGGTATTGGGCAAAGCCCCGAAAGATAGGCCGTCCATTTATGGACGATTGCCGGCACGGGAGCCAAATTTCAACACCGCGAGCAATTCGGCAAGTTCCTCGACGCGCAGCACATGACAGGCGGCGCCGAAGATAATCAAAGCGACAGTCATGGAAGCGATCATGTCGACGTAGCGATTGAACTCGCAGAACCGATGTGTGCCGTACGCCGCCGCGCTCATTATCACCGATGCGAGCGCCACTTTCAGGAACGACCGCAGCAGCACGGTGGCTTCGACGCGTCCGATCTTGCGTCGCATCAGGCCGAGTAACAGGAAGAAGTTAAACAGCGCGACGGTCGAGGTCGAGAGCGCGAGCCCGGCGGTCTTCATGTGGCACACGATCGCAAACAGGTAGTCGGTGCTGGCATTGACGACAATGGACACGAGCCCGACATACATCGGGGTGCGCGAATCCCCCAACGCATAAAACGTCGGCGCGATGATTTTGATCGCAGCGTAGGCGACCAGACCGACGGAAAACGCGCGCACGCACAAGACGGTCTGTTCCGTGGCGAACAGGTCGAATTTCCCATGCTGGTAAATCGTCGAGATAATCGGCATTGCCAAGACCGACAGTCCGCACGCGGCGGGCAGGCACAGGAAGAACGCGAGACGAATCGACCGGGCGAGGATTTTGCGGAACTCGACCATGTCTCCGCGCCCGGCATGGGCGCTCACGCTGGGCAGTGTCGCCACGCCAATGGCGACGCCAAACAGGCCGATGGGAAATTGCATCAGCCGAAACGCGCAATTGAGCCAGGTGACGGCGCCGTTCCCAAAAAAGGAGGCGAACCACTGGTCGACGAAGATGTTGATCGGCACGACAGCGGTGCCAATGACGGATGGCCCGAGTAAGTGAAGGACCTGGCGAAAGCCCGGGTCGTGCCAGTCCAGGATGGGTTCATACCGATAGCCGACATTTCGCAGGCTCGGAATCTGAATCATCCACTGGAGTGCGCCGCCGATGAGCGTGCCAATGCTCATGCCGATCACGGCGCGGCCGGCGAGAGCTGGATTGTGAAGGAAACCCGGCGCGAGCAGGAACGCAAACGCCAGTCCGCCAACGATCGAGCCGATATTGAACATCATCGAAGCGCTGGCGGGAACGCCGAAGCGGTGTTTGGCATTCAACATCCCCATCGCGAGCGCCGCGAGCGCGACCATGGGCAGGAAGGGGAACATGATCCGCGTCAGCGTGGTGGTGAGTTCCGTCTTGCCGGGGATCTGACCAAACCCGGGCGCGATGAAGCGCACCAGCCATGGAGAGACCAGGACGCCGATAATGGTGATCAGTCCGAGCACGACGATCAGCGCGTTCAGGACGAGATTCGCCAGACGCCAGGCCGCTTTGTCGCCTTCTTTGGAAAGCTTTTGGGAAAGCGTGGTGACAAACGCCGCCGACAAGGCACCCTCGGCGAAGAGATCGCGCAACAGATTGGGGATGCGGAACGCCGTGACAAACGCATCGAACTCGCGGTTGGCACCGAACAGAGCCGCGAGCACCTGTTCGCGGACGAGACCGAGCACACGGCTGCCCAACACCGCGAGGCTGACCGTGCGCGCCGAGCGGGTGACGCTGTACCCTTCGCTCATGATTTCGTGGCGGTCTTGTCCTCCACGCCCAATTGTTTCAGGACAGCCTGAGCGACGGCGCCAACTTGGACCCGGTCCATGCAACGGAAATCAATCGGACACTTGCGCAGGAAGCAGGGACTGCATTCCACCGGCTCACGGATGATGACGCTACGCGGGGACAACGGCCCGGTCAGTTCCGGCGAGGTCGAGCCCCAAATGCTCACGGTGGGCGTACCGAGCGCGGCAGCGATATGCATCGGGCCCGTATCGTTGGTCAGCAGCACCTTGCAAAACCGAAGCAGCGCACACAGATCGAGCAACGTGGTCTTGCCGGCGACGTTGATCACGGTGTTCTCATCCAGCCGCGCTTCGTGGAGCTGGGTTTCGATCTCAGTCGAGATTTCAACGTCGTCGCGACCGCCGAGAATGAGCCAGCGCACGTCGGTAACTTCGGTGACTTTGATGGCGGTTTGAGCGAAGCGCTCGGCGGGCCAGCGTTTGGCGGGGCCGTATTCGGCGCCGGCGTTGATACCGATTACCGGACGGCCGTCGTCGCGCAAGAATTTATTGAGCGCGGGCATCTCTTCGATAGCCAGGCGGATTCGGGGTGGGGCCGGGTCGCGATTGCCGCCGAGATAGGCGACGATGTCCAGGTACCGCTCCGACTGATGTCGCAGCGAGGGAAACACTTTCACGCGAAAGGTCTTGCCGTCCACGGAGCGGTCCTCATAGACGGCCCGCTCGGCGCGTGGTTCGTGGACGATATCCGTGAGCAGGAACCGTCGCCAGTGCCCGGCAAAACCGATACGACGGGGGACACCGGCGCGCTTGCATTCCCAGGCGGACCGGAACGAATTGGGGAAAATGATGGCGATGTCGAACTCGCGTCGGCGAATCTCATTGAGGTCGAGCTTGTGGCCAAACGGGATGAGTTCGTTGATATAGGGGTTGTGGCGCCACAGATCGGTGAGTTTGCCGGGGCAGAGGATGGCGATGTGGGCGGCCGGCGCGAGCTCGCGAATGCGCTGAACGGCCGGCATGGTCATGACCGAATCCCCAATCCAGTTGGTCGCGCGGATGAGGATGCGCGTGCTCTGGCTATCGGTGACAAATGTTGGCGACTGCATCATCAAAGTCCTTGGCGCCTGAGATAATCCGGATCTCAACCCGCAAGTAGTAGACGGGAATGTCGCGGCGGTCAATCTTCGGAAAGCGTACCGCATCCTTTTCCGTGGTGAGGATGGCGGCCGCTCCGCGTTTGAGACTGCGGTTGATTATATTGATGATTTCCTGCTGGGTGTAGCGGTGGTGGTCGGCGTAGCGCTTGGCGTAGACGAGATTGGCGCCAAGGCCGCGGAGTCCCTCCTCGAAGCTCTCGGGAACCGCGATACCGGAAATGGCGGCGACGGCAAGGCCACGCAGTTTTTCCAATGGATGGCGTTCCCCGGTGAACACGTCCTGCAAGTAGAGCGGCTGGTGGGCGCACTCGATAATCTCAGCCTTCTCGTTGAACTGACGGATTGCCTTGCGAAGCTTCTTGGCCCCGAGTTCGCTCGATTTGGTGATGAAAATGTAATGGGCGCGCTTGAGATTGCTGATCGGCTCACGAAGTGTGCCCCGGGGAAGAAGGTAATGATTCCCAAACGGGTTGTTGCGATCGATAAGGCAGATATCGAGACGGCTCTTCAAGGCGAGATACTGGAACCCATCATCGAGGAGCAGCGTGTCGCAACCGAATTTGGAGATGGCATACCGGCCGCTTTTGACGCGGTCTTTGTCGACCAACACGACGACATCCTTGAGATTGGAGGCCAGCATGTAGGGTTCGTCGCCGGCTTGCTCGCTATCGAGTAACAGCGAACGGCCGTCCGATACGATTTTGGGCGGAACCTTGTCTTCTCGGAACGCGATTTTGGAGAGCAACCGTTGCCAGAGCGGCCGCGGAACGCTCTTGTAGCCCCGCGAAAGGATGGCGACGCGACGACCGCGCTGTTGGAGGGCCCGGGCAAAGACTTCCACCACCGGCGTCTTGCCGGTTCCGCCCACGCTGAGGTTGCCGATGCTGACGACCTGGCAGCCGAGCGTGTGGTCGCGGAAAATGCGATGCTGCCAGAGTCGCAGCCGGATTTGGATGCACAACTGGTAAATCTTGGAGAGGCCAAGCAGAACCGCGCTGGTGATTCGCGCGGACAGGTCCCGTCGGCGCTCGAAGATAACGTCGAGACCGTACTGCTGGACGTTTTCAGTCCATTGCCACATGTCGTCGTATACTGCCGCAGGCGGCGGTGAGGGTCAAGCCAACCGCCGGCGCGGCTGATGCGGAGGAAGAGTACTTGCCAATGGCAATCCCGGTCGTCAGCGTGAAACGGAAGCGACTATTTTCTACGACGGATGGCTAACGCGCCCACCAGACCGAGGCCAACCAAGGCGACGGTCGAGGGCTCGGGAATGAGGGCCTGGAAGCTTGCATCAATGCTGTTACTTGACGGCCCGGAGGTCGAAATATCAACAACTTGTGTTAGCGAATATGGCACAGTGAGTGCGAACGCTTCCGCTATGGTCGTCGAAATGGGCAACGGTCCCGGTCCAATGCCGGTGACTTGCGTTATTGTATTTCCCACAACGTTGCCGGGGTCAGCATACACAAAATACCCGACGGTTTCTCCGGCCCCACTGACGATATGTCCAGAAAGACTGGCGCTCAAAACGCCGTTCGTAAGAGCAAAGCCATTGTCAGAAAAAGTTAGTGTTAGAGTAGCGGCAGCGGTTGAAGAAGCCTGAATGGCCAGGTCCATTACCGGGTTGGTTATACTCCCCAGCGCGGGTTTCGTCTCCCCAACATCAATGATCAGATTCCACACTCCGACATTCGTGACGACAGCCACCACACCCGTCAGGGAACTCAGGTCGCCCGCGCCATTATCGACAACGGTAATCAGTGGATTTGCCCCATTACTAATCGTCAAAGTTGGGGCTGCATTAACCCAGTTGGCCAATCCCACGACCGCCAATCCGAGCATCAAAGCCTTAACTTCTCTTTTCATCGATGTCTCCCTGCATATCCCCTAAGGGGAGCAGAACCTCTCGCCATGAAGCTTCTGTTGCGCCGATGAGCAGAACCCTTCTCGCAAAATTTTTACTCGCACCGATACTTAAACTTCACCTGCTACCACACCGTGGATAGATTCTAAAAGACCACTCGGGTTAAGTCAAGCTATTATGTGGAACAATACTGCCTGCTGTTCAATTACTTGCGGCGATTATCCATTGCGGAAAACCATGGCCCGGCGGGTACGAGGCCAACATCCCATAGACGCAGCCCATCGATTTTGTAACCATTTGCAGGCAAACGGTCCCTTACAGGTGAAAGGTCTGAGTGGTATTTGGGGTAATTACCGCTCCAAAACGACTCGGAAATCAATCTGTCGCTTAACGAGATCAACCCGTTCCACTCGCACGCGAAGCCGGTCGCCGACCTTGATCACCCGCTTTCTTCGGCGACCGACAAAGCATTCTCGTCGCTCGTCGTAGGTGTAAAAATCGTCTCCGAGCGTCGAGATGTGAACGAGGCCCTGCATCAGGCTGTCGGGTAGTTCCACGAAGAAACCGAAGTTTCTCACGGTGCAAACCACGGCTTCCATGTTTTCCGTTTCACCGCGTGTGAGCTTCAACTGGAAATATTCCAGCTTCTTGAGTTCGACGGATTCCTTTTCGGCATCGGCGGCGATTCGTTCGGTCTTGGAAATGTGGTCCGCGACGCGGGTCAACTCCTGGACGCTGTAGCGACGCGGGTTGGCCCCGGCCGATTTTAGCAGGGAAAACAATGTGCGGTGCACCATCAAGTCGGCGTAGCGGCGGATGGGCGAGGTGAAATGCGTGTAGAATTTCTTGGCCAGCCCGTAGTGTCCGACGGGGTTCACCGAGTACCGCGCCTGCTTCAACGATCGCAGCAGGTTGAGGTTGATGGCGTACTCTTCCGGTTTGTCTTCGACCTGCTTCAGGATTTTCTGGAGTTCCTGGCGATGGGTCACGTCGCCGACCTTGTAGCCGAAACTCTGCGCGTAGACACGGAAATCGCGCAGCTTCTCCAGATCCGGGTCCTCGTGGATCCGGTACACGCAGGGAACCTGCAACTGGCAAATGTGCCGGGCGACGGCCTCGTTGGCGGCGAGCATGAACTCCTCGATGAGTTGGTGGGAGATGTCATAGTGGATCTTCTCGATGTGGGTCGGTCGCCCCTGCTTGTCGAGGCGGACTTTCACCTCGGGGAATTCCAGGTTCAGCGAGCCGTACCCAAATCGTTGTTGCCGAAGTTGCGACGCGAGCCGCCACATCTTCTTCAATTCGCGGGTCAGCTCGTCCTTGTCGTCTTTCGATTGCAGGTGCGCGAACGCCTGTTTGTAGGTGAGCCGATGCCGCGAGCGAATGATGCTGAGCGCGAACTCCGTCTTGCGCGTGACCAGCTTGGAGGTGAATTCGATAAAGACCGACTGGGTGAGGCGATCCTCGTCGGGGCGCAGACTGCACAGATTGTTCGACAGCTTCTCCGGCAACATCGGCAGCACGCGGTCGACAAGGTAGACGCTGTTGCCGCGGGCGCGCGCCTCGCGGTCGAGGGCGCCGTCGGGCTGGACGTAGTGCGACGCATCGGCAATGTGCACCCCGAGCCGCCACCCGCCGCCGGGCAACTCCTCCACGCTCACTGCGTCATCGAAATCCTTCGCGTCGTCGGGATCGATGGTGACGACGAATGATTTGCGCAAATCGAGACGGTGCTGATACTCCGTCGCGGGGATTCTCTCGGGGATGCGGGTTACTTCCGCGACCGTTGGCTCGGAAAACCTGGTCGGCAGGTGATAGGTGCGGATGATGGCGAGAATATCCACCCCGGGCGCGTCGGCTTTGCCAAGGACCTCGACAATTTCGCCTTCGGGATTGATGTGGCGCGAGGTCCATTCGGCCAATTTGACGACGACCTTGTCACCGACCTGGGCGTTACGCGCGGGCTTGGTGTACACATCGTGCGGCATGCGCGGATCGTCGGGAATGACGTAGTAGACGTGACGGCCCTTCTGCAACGTGCCGACAATTGCGTCGCTGGCCCGCTCCAGGATTCGAATCACCTGGCCCGAAGGTTTATCGACCGACTTGAACTTTCTGCGGTCGCGATGGAGGCGAACGACGACCTTATCGTTGTTCAAAGCGACGGAGGTATCTTCGCCCGCGACGTACACGTCGGGGCGCGGCTCGGCGTCCGGGGCGGCGTCGGCGCTGACTTCGGGCCGCACAAACGCAAAGCCATTCGGATGAAACTCGATGGTTCCCACAACGAGATCGGCATCTTGCGGAAGGACGAAGCGGTCGGTGCGGACGCGGACGACCTCGCCTTTCTCGAGCATTTCGGCGAGCACGCGGCGGTAATCGCGCCGCTCGTTCGCGTTCAGGCGAAGCTTGGAGGCCAATTCATCGCGGCGGAGTGGGTGGTAGTTCGGGGCAGCGAGAAGCGTCTGGATTTTCTGGCGGATGTCCATTAGAGTTCGCGGCACGTTATCACGGGCCGGTTGGCCCACCAATGAAAAAGTCTTTTCCGACGCTGATATTCCTAGCCGCGCTCATCGCACTCGGTTTGGCTGGATGGGACAATTTCCGGTTGCGGCAGAAGGTTGACGTGCTGCGCGTCGAGATTGCGCAGCTCGAACACGAGCGGCGGGAGCTGCAGCGGCAGGTGGATTCCTCGCAGCGCGGTCCGAAGCCGGAAGAGAAGGCGGTGGATCGCCAGCAGATCGAGCAGCAGACCAGCGAACTGCGCGGTCTGTCATTCAAGAACCCCGTCAATTACAAGATCATCGAGCGTAAAGAACTGCGGCAGGTGCTGGCGGAAAAGGTCAAGGAGCAATACACCGAGCAACAACTGCGCGATTACAGCCGGTCACTGGCGGCGTTCGGATTGATTCCCGAAGGGACGGACCTGCTGAAGGTACTGGTGAGTTTGTACGGCGAACAGGTCGCGGCGTTCTACGTGCCGGAAGAACGCTCGCTGTACACGTTCAAGGATCTGGTGTTTTCCAGCAATCTCGACAAGATGCTGCTCTCGCACGAATTGACGCACGCGTTGCAGGACCAGAACTTCGATCTCCAGAAGTTCCCGCTCAAAATAAAGGACAACGACGATCTGGCGCTGGCCACGTCGGCGTTGGTCGAGGGTGATGCCACCGTGCTCATGACGCGGTGGTACTCCGATAATATCGACCCCAGCAAAATGCTCGCCGATTTGGGGGCGATGTTCGGCCAGGACACCACCAAGCTGCGCGAAGCCCCGGCGTACCTGCGGGAGATGCTGATGTTCCCGTATCAGCAGGGGCAAAGTTTTGCCATGTCGCTGTATGTGTCCGGCGGGACGGCGGCCATCGACGCGGCATTTCGCAATCCGCCGATGTGCACGAAAGATATTCTTCATCCCGACACATTTCTGCAACACCGCGCCGCGCCCGAGCACGTCGAGCCGCCGCCATTGGACTCGAAAGACTGGCGGCTGATCGGGAGCAACGACCTCGGCGAATTCGGCACGGGATTTTTGTTGAAGCAGGGGATGGGCGCGTACGATGCCCAGGTGTTGGCACAAGGTTGGAACGGCGACCGCTACCATGTGTACGAGCACGGCACGAACGGGCCGACCGCGCTGGTCTGGGCGACGGCGTGGGAGGACGAGCAACAGGCGGGCGAGTTTGCGGACGCCTACAAGAAGGCGGAGGAAGCGCGGGGCGGACCGTTCGCGGCGAACCTGCGCATCCATCGCGACGGCAAGCATGTCACCATTGTGCAATCTTCCGAACCGTCGTTTCTCGACCTCTGGGAGTCGAGCCATGAGGCGCGGAAGGCCCCCTAAGAAGCCGTTGAAAAACCAACGAGTCTTTGCCTCCGGATGTAGGCCGACTCTGTGAGTCGGCGATTTCTTTAAGGATTTCGCCGCTTCGTTCACTCCGAATCTCGGGCCGAGCTTCGGAGCAGGGAAGCGGCCTACAGGCCACGCGGTCGGAATGTGACTTTTTAAACGGGCTGCTAACAAGACAATCCGTCGCAGTTGTAGTCGCGGCGCTCTGTCGCCGCGATTTCGTGGTTTGCCCGGGTGGTTGTTTCTGTTGGGAATCTGTACGGGCCTGGTTCCCGAGACCGATTACGCCGCCCGCACGGTGTGGCAACTGTGGCAAAGGAATTTACGGGCGAATGAGGTGTGGGAATTGATGTATGAGATGAAGGGGCTGTAGGGAGCGTTGGCGAGACGGATCGGGCGGCTATGGCTGGGTTGAGGCTCCCAGGAACTTGCCGTCCTTCCAGAGCCCATCTTCGACCTTGCCATCTGGATAGGTCATTTTGCCATGGCCGTCCATTTTCTCGGCCTTGAACTGACCGATGTATTGGCGACCATCGGGGTAGGTAAGGGTGCCGGAGCCCTCAAATCTATGGTTCTTAAACTCCCCAACGTACTCCCCTCCAGTCCATTTTAATCTTCCCATGCCATTCGGCTCGTCATCCCTGAAGTCTCCGACATACTCTCCGTTTGCAGATGTTGCAGTTCCTTGGCCATCCATTTTCCCATTCTTGAACTGACCAACATCCTTACGGCCATCGGGCCAAGTTCTGGTTCCATGGCCATCGTACTGGCCGTCCTTGAACTCTCCAACGTATCTTTCTCCGTCAGGCCATATGGCCGTCCCTTTGCCATTTGGCTGATCGTCCTTGAACTCTCCGACGTACTCTTCCCCGCCGGGCCATGTGCCCGTCCCTGTGCCGGTTAGATGACCGTCCTTCCACTCTCCCACGCATTTCATTCCGTTCGGCCATGTGGCCGTCCCTGTGCCGTTCGGTAGATCATCTTTGAACTCTCCGACGTATTCTTTCCCATCCGGCCATGTGCCTGTTCCCCTGCCATTTGGTAGGCCGTCCTTGAAATCCCCCAAGTACTTCGTCCCATCTGGCAATATCATCATTCCCTGTCCATCCCTTTTCCCGTCCTTCATCTCCCCGATGTACTTGGCTCCATTGGGCAGGGTGTTGGTCATTTGGCCGTTGGAGGCGGATACGTGCAGGAATGCGATGCTGAGTATTGATGCAACAAAGAGGCTCCGTCGTTTCATCGTCGGCTCCGGTTCGGACTGGTTCTGATCTGCGCTTGTACCACTGGAGCGGGTTGGTTGCAAGACCGCCACGGTCGGTGAGGATCGGCCCGTCGGCCGGGTCTACAATGATGTGCAAGAGGGGTGAGGGTTGGGACAAGGCATGGCGACAGAGCCGCGCCTGAGGCGGGCAAGCGCCGGAAACGGGAACGGATCGCCGGACCGCGGTCAGCGCCCGCGGCTACAACAGCGGCAACCGGGCCGGTTGCCCCGCCAAAGGCGGGCAAGCCTGCAATTCGGAGAGGATCGGCGCGGTGGGCCACCGCGCCCTACCGACGACGGCAAGAACGGCGTGCCCGGCGGTCACGCCCTACCGTCAGGAGACGGTCCCGGCGCGCGGATTGACCTGTCCGGGGGGATGGGCTATGCTCGCGGAGGCTGAGAGGGTTGCGATGGCAGATCATCATCCAAAGATAAACAAGAAGAAGATTCGGGAGGCGGTGCGGCTGTTGCTCGAAGGGATCGGGGAAGACCCCGACCGCGAGGGGTTGCGCGAGACGCCGGATCGCGTGGCGCGGATGTACGAAGAGATTTTCGGGCACGGCGAGCAGGAACCGCAGGTCGCGCTGAGCAAGAAGTTCGACGAGCAGCACCATGAAGTCGTGCTGGTCAAGGACATCCCGTTTTTCTCGATGTGTGAACATCATCTGATGCCGTTTTTCGGCCAGGCCCACGTCGCCTACATCCCCAACGGCCATGTCGTAGGCATCTCGAAGCTGGCGCGGGTGGTGGAATCGTTCGCCCGCCGCGCCCAGCTCCAGGAACGCATGACCAGCCAGATTGCCGACATTATCAATGCCGAACTCCAGCCCAAGGGCGTGGCCGTGGTGTGCGAAGCCGTGCACACGTGCATGACCATGCGCGGCGTAAAGAAAGCCGGTTCGTCGGTCATCACCTCGGCGATGCGGGGCGCGTTTGAGAAGAACGTCACCAGCCGCACCGAGATCATGGCCCTGATTTTTGGCAGGCCGACCGTCTGATGAAACGCGTGTACATCAAGACCTACGGCTGCCAGATGAACGAACGCGACAGCGAGGCGGTGGCGGCGATGTTGCGGGCGCGCGGGTACGACATTGCGCCGTCGGAAACCGACGCGGACGTGGTGCTGCTCAACACGTGCAGCGTTCGCGACGTGGCGGAACGCAAGGCCATGGGCAAAATGGATGTCCTGGCGTATCGCAAGGAGCGCAAACCCGGGTTGGTGCTGGGCTACATGGGCTGCATGGCGCAAAGCCGGGGCGCGTCCCTTGCCGGGAAACAGCCGGCGGTGAATCTCGTCGTCGGCACCCAGCGGTTCCATCACGTGCCGGATCATCTGGACGAGATTTTTGCGGGGCGGGGCGAGGCGATTGTGGACGTCGCGGAAGAATCCGGCAGCGAATCGACGATCAAGGATCACGTGCTCGGCACGAATGGCGACCGGCCGGTGGCGGGGTTCGTCAGCATCATGCAAGGGTGCGAGATGTATTGCACGTTTTGCATCGTGCCGTACACGCGGGGGAGTGAACGGAGCCGGCCCATCGCGGAAATTGTGGGGGAAGTCCAGCGTCTGGTCGATCAGGGCGTGAAGGAAGTGACGTTGCTCGGCCAGATTGTCACGAGCTACGGGCGGAAAGAGATTCGGAAGAAAAACGGGAAGTCGGCGTTCGTGCAACTTCTCGAAGCGACGCATGAGATACGAGGTTTGGAACGGATTCGGTTCACCGCGCCGCACCCCAAAGGCTTTGGCGACGATCTGGTGCAGGCATACGTCGATTTGCCGAAGTTATGCGAACACGCTCACTTGCCGGTGCAAAGCGGGTCCAATCGTATTCTGAAAGCCATGAACCGCGGTTACACGCGCGAGTGGTATTTGCGGATCGTGGACAAGCTTCGCGCGGCGCAACCGAAGATCGCCATCAGCACGGACATCATCGCGGGTTTCCCCGGCGAGACGGAAGAAGATTTCGAGCAGACCGCGTCGTTGATGCGGGATGTGCAATTTGACCAGGCTTATATTTTCAAGTACTCGAAGCGACAGGACACGCCCGCCGCCGATATGCCCGACCAGGTGAGCGAACGGGAGAAGGAACGGCGCAACCAGGCGCTTCTGGGGATTCTCAATTCCGGCATGGCGCGTATGCATCAGAAGCTCGTGGGTCAGATGGTGGAGATCCTCGTCGAAGGCCGCAGCGAGAAGGGCGGCAGACGCATGTTTGGCCGCACGCGCACCAACAGGATTGTTTTCTTCGACGGCAGCGAGCGCCACAAGGGCGAACTGCTTCCCGTGCGCATCGAGCGCGCGACCACAATCACACTTTACGGCGACATCGCCATTCACAATTTATGACACGACTAGCCATTACTTCGACCATCATCGGCGTGGCCAGCATTGCGGGCCGTGTGCCGGGCATTGTCGCGCCGGAAAAATTCGGTGAGGCCGTACGGAAATTTCCGCGCTCGGTGCTCTGGGGGCGGATCCTCATGGGGGTCTGCGCCGTGTGGGCGGGGATCGTCCTGTTCAATGCCGCGACAGACGACTGGGCGTGGGCACGTCCGTTCGTTGTGGTTGGCGTGCCGATTGCGTACTGGCTGGTGATACAGTTTGGCGATCAATTTCTGGCGTTGCGCGGCTTGGCGGCGTTGATACTGTTGATTGCCAAGCTCATGGTGGACGCGGCGGACCAGAGCCAGCTGCCGATGCGGCTGATCGTCACCGTGCTGGCGTACATCTGGGTGTGCGTGGCGGTGTGGATGGCGAGCGCGCCGCATCAGGTGCGCGACGTGGTCGGTTTCGTCACGGCCAACAACACCCGCTGCCGCCTCGCGTGTTTCCTCGGTTCGCTGGTCGGCGCGCTGCTGGTCGTGCTGGGGTTGTGCGTGTATTGACACGGTCACTGACATAGACATCCGAATGGCGATGAAAACGCCGCGAATACTGGTGGTGCGGGGTGGGGCAATCGGGGATTTCATCATGACCCTGCCGGCGGTCGGCGCGTTGCGGGAGCAGTGGCCGAAGGCGCGCATTGAGATACTCGGGTATCCGCATATCATCGAATTGGCGCGGGGACGGTATTACGCGGATGCGACGCGATCGATTGACGCCAAGGCGATGGCGGGCTTTTTCATTCCCAACTCGGTGCTCGATCCCGGCCTGAAGGAGTATTTCGGTGGGTTCGACGTAGTGATTTCCTATCTGTTCGATCCGGACAGCCTGTTTGCCAACAACGTGCGCCGCTGCGGGGTCAAGCAGGTCATCGAGGCTTCGCCGCGTCCCAAGGACACGCACGCGGCGAAACATTATTGCCGGCCGCTGGAATCGCTGGCGATTTACGTGGAGGAGCCACACCCGAAGATTCATCCGAACGAAGCAGACCGCGAGATGGCGTCGAGGTTTCTGAAGATGGTGGGGCGCGAGCCGATTGTCGCCATTCATCCCGGCAGCGGCAGTGAGAAGAAGAATTGGCCGGTGGAGAATTTCGCGGCGGTGGCGCGGTGGGTGTCGGATGAGTTGGTGGCGCAACTGCTGGTGGTGGAGGGCGAGGCTGACGAGCGCGTGGTGGGGAAGCTGACCAAGCTTCTGGAGCCGCGGCCGATCACCGTGGCGAGCCGGTTGAAGTTGGTTGAGTTGGCGGCGGTGCTGGAGCGATGTGCGTTATTTTTGGGGAACGATTCCGGCGTCACGCATCTCGCGGCAGCAGTGGGAACACCGGTGGTGGCGATGTTTGGCAGCGCCTCACCGCCGATCTGGGAGCCGCGCGGCGAACAGGTGCGGGTGGTGCGTTTTTGCGACAACGATGTGGCCGGAGTGCTGGCAGCGATTGAAGAATTTTGGGGGAATCGGCGCGGTAATTGCTGAAGTCGTTGGTACACAAGCCATTTGGCTTGACGACAAGCGGCTCTGACACTAAATTGACACAGTCAGGTGCCAGAGTGAAAAGACTCGTAAGCGATTGCGAGCAAGGAAGGTAACGAAGAAGATCGATGCGCGACCGGAATCTGGAGAGAAACATTCAGAGAGTCGAGGCATTTGTGGGGTCGTGGAAGCAGTTGAGCCAGTTTTTGGATCGAGGGTTTAAGGGCGACCCGTTTACGGGCGAAGAGGAGGCGGCGTTTCTGGATCTGAAGAGCCGGATCGCGCAAGAGTATGAGGCGTTGATGGTTATGCTGGCCTCGGAAGCGGATCGGGATGATCGGACGTTGCGGCTGCTGAACAGCGTGCCGAGTTTGTCGTCATTCAAGGATCTGCCCGAGGGAATGGCCAAGAAGATGGCCACCGAGTGGCACGGCACCTATTTACGGTTGCAAGCGTTGTTGGGGAGATTACACGGGCGGCAGGAGCAGTTGCGGAGCATCAACACGTTTGCCGTGGCGATGCGCAACGTGTTCGCCAATCCGATTGTGATTCTGCTGATCATGATCGCGGCGGCGTACGGGGTGTACCGATTCGCGGAGGAGTGGATTCCAAAATTGACGCAGCTCAAGGAACAAATGGAGAAGAGATAATGACCAAGCGAGACCTGGTGATTCGGATCAGCAACGACACGAACCTCATCCAACAGGACGTGTTGACGGTGGTGCAGAAGACACTCGACTACATCACGGAGGCGCTCATCAAGGGCGAAACGGTCGAATTACGCAACTTCGGCGTCTTTGAGGTCAAGTTGCGCAAGCCACGCGTGGGCCGCAATCCGAACGACCCCGGCAAGGACGTGGAGATACCCGCGCGCGCGGTTGTCAAGTTCAAGCCCGGCAAAGAGATGCGCGAGCAGGTATTGCGGTTGACCGAGAAGTACAACGGCCCACAGGGCACACCGCCGCAGGCGTGAGGTTTTCCAAGGCGGGCAGCCTGGAGGATTGGCCCGCCAACGATGCCAACGCGCAAAACCCCGACGGGCTTTGCATCTGGCGGCTTTTGAGTGAATTCGATGAATCCGTTACCCGGCTTCCGTGATTTTTACCCCGAAGCGCTCGCCGTGCGCCGCTACATCTTCGAGAAGTGGCGCGACGTGGCGAGGCGCTACGGCTTTCGCGAATACGACGGCCCGCCGCTGGAGCCGCTGGAATTGTTCACGCAGAAATCGGGCGACGAGATTGTCGGACAGCTTTTCGATTTCGTGGACAAAGGCGACCGCGCCGTGGCGTTGCGGCCGGAAATGACGCCGACGCTGGCCCGCATGGTCGGGGCGCACCACCGGGATTACAAGAAGCCGATCAAGTGGTTCGCCATCCCGCAGCTCTTCCGCTACGAGAAGCAGCAGCGTGGGCGCCTGCGGGAGCATTTCCAGTTCAATGCTGACATCATCGGCGAGACCGATATAAGCGCGGATGCGGAATTGATCGCGCTGGCCATCGATACGCTCCGCAGTTTCAGGCTGACGAAGAACGATTTCGTGGTACGTGTATCCGACCGCCGTGCGTGGCAGCGTCACTTGGCCTCGACCGGCATCACGGGCGAACAACAGTATGCTGCGTTTCAGGCAATCGATAAACTGGAGCGCGAGCCAGAGGGCAAGACTCGCGAGAAACTTGCCACGATTAGCTTGTCGCCGTCGCAGATTGACGAGATTTTGGATATTGCACGAGGCGGCACATTCGCTGCGGCGAGTGAGTTGGACACGATGCGGCTAAAACTTGGCTCGCTGTTCGACGAGTATTGCCGGGTGGATTTCAAAATCGTGCGTGGGCTGGCTTATTACACGGGCATTGTGTGGGAGATTCACGACCGCAAGGGTGAATTGCGTGCTGTTGCGGGAGGTGGCCGCTACGACAATTTGCTAAAGCAGGCGAGTGGAGTGGATTTGCCCGCGCTAGGGTTCGGCATGGGGGACGTCGTGCTGGGGGAGCTCTTGAAAGATCGCGGGCTGCTTCCGAAAGCTGACCGGGGATTGGACTGTTACGTGGTTATTGCCGACGAGGCGTTACGGGCGGAGGCTCTCAAGCTGATTCACCAATTGCGCGATGAGGGAATTGCAGTAGACTACGCCCTCGCGGAGACGAAGGTTGGCAAGCAGTTCCAAGCGGCGTCTGCTTCCGGCGCCCGATACGCGCTTGTGATCGGACCGGACGAGTGGAAGTCTGGCGAGGCGAAGCTAAAGAATCTCTCGACGGGGGAGGAAAGGCGTCTACCTGCTGGTGCTATGGAGTTAAAGAGATACATCCTCGAAAGAACCATTTTATGAAACGAACACATCATTGCGGGGAATTGCGCGCGGCGCAGATTGGACAGAAGGTCACGCTGGCTGGCTGGATGCACGTGCGGCGCGATCTGGGCGGGATTGTCTTTATCGAACTCCGCGATCGTGGCGGCACGACACAGATCGTGTTCGACCCGCAGCACAACAAACCGTCGTGGGAACTGGCGCAATCGTTGCGGAGCGAGTTTGTCGTCACTGTCGAAGGAAGCGTGCGAAAACGTCCCGAAGGCACGGTGAACCCGAAGCTGCCCACCGGCGAGATCGAAGTGCTGTCGCACCACCTGGAAATCCTCAACCCGAGCGAGACGCCCCCGTTTCAGATCGACGAATCGAGCGGCACGCAGACCGGCGAAGATTTGCGGCTGCAATACCGTTACCTCGATTTGCGCCGGCCAGCGATGGCGCGCAATCTGATCTTGCGTCACCGCATGGCCAAGGCCGTGCGCGATTATTTCGATTCCAACGGCTTCCTCGAAGTTGAGACGCCGATTCTGTTCAAGAGCACGCCGGAGGGGGCGCGCGAGTATCTGGTGCCGTCGCGCGTGAACCCCGGAAAGTTCTATGCGCTGCCCCAATCGCCGCAGCAATTCAAGCAGATGCTAATGGTGGGAGGTGTGGACCGGTATTTCCAGATCGCGAAATGCTTCCGCGATGAGGATCTGCGCGCGGACCGGCAGCCGGAGTTCACCCAAATCGACGTCGAGATGAGTTTCATCACCCGCGAGGACATGTACGCGATCATCGAAGGCCTGCTCGCGGCGGTGTGGTTGGCGGCGCGCGGCGAAACAATAACCACACCGTTCCCGCGAATGCCGTTTACCGAAGCGATGGAGCGGTTCGGCAGTGACAAGCCCGACACGCGTTTCGGAATCGAGTTGGTCGATCTCACAAAGGATTTCGCACAGAGCCAGTTCAAGGTGTTTCGCGGCGCGGTGGACTCTGGCGGGGTCGTCAAGGCGATGAATGCGAAAGGATTGGCCGGCGCGACTCAGGGCCAGATCGATTCATTGACGGAAACGGCCAAGAGCTTCGGCGCGAAGGGGCTGGCTTTCATCAAGGTCGAGCGCGGGGAATGGAAATCGCCCATTGTGAAATTTTTCAGCGATACCGAGAAAAAGGCGCTTGTCGAAAAGTTGAAAATTGAAGAGGGCGACCTGATTCTGTTTGGCGCGGACAAACGCGAGATTGTGTGGGAAGTGTTGGGACGCTTGCGACTGGTCGTGGCGGATTTGTTGAAGAAACAAGGCACACTCAAGATACGTGACGACCAGTGGAATTTCCTGTGGGTCGTGGACTTCCCGCTGATCACGTTCGATCGCGAGTCGAATCGCTATCTGTCCACGCATCATCCGTTCACGGCGCCCGTGGTCGAGGATGTGCCGCTATTGGACTCCGAGCCGGCAAGGGTTCGCGGACAGCATTATGACATCGTGCTGAATGGCGTGGAACTCGGCGGCGGCTCGATCCGTATTCACAAACCCGACGTCCAGAAGAAAGTGTTCGAGGATGTGCTCAAGATTCCACCCGACATTGCGCAATCGCGGTTCGGCTACATGCTCCAAGCGTTTCGGTATGGTGCGCCGCCGCATGGCGGTATCGCCCTGGGTTTTGACCGCTTGTGCGCGATCCTGTGCGGGTCGACCAATATCCGCGACGTGATTGCGTTCCCGAAGACGGCGAAAGCGGTGGACCTGATGACGAACTCGCCGAGTGAAGTCGAGCCGAAGCAGTTGCGCGACCTGCACATCAAGCTGGATATTGAAGACGCCGGTTGATCTTTGCGATCGAAACCCGGCAACCAGTCCGACGTGCGGTGACTATTGAGTTGGCGAAGTCGCCGGCGTCGTCGAACTCGAAGGCGCCGCTGCTGGCGCTGAAGAGTCCGCTTTGGGAGGTTCAGCGGACGGTGCTGATTGCGTGGGAGCCGGCGTCGCAGCCGCAGGAGGCGCTTCCACTGGTGCTGCTGCCAGCACGGGAGCCGTTTTGTGGTGCGGTGGCAATCCAGCGGGTGCCTCATCCGTCCAACGGATCGCGAGAATATTCACTTCGGTGGCGAACGAATCCGGATTGAAAGTGTTGACGGTGGTAAGGGTCGGGGCCTTCTGCTCCCCGGCATCCTGCCCCGCACCGTTGCGTGGGCCGTAGTTGGTGCTGAAGAAGATCTTGCCTTGAACGAAGACCAGCGCATCCGCTCCGAGCTGTTTCGCCTTTCGTACGAGCAACGGCAGATGGTGCTCTTCGGGTTGAGCGTAGAACGGGCTGCTGATGCGCACTTCCGCCAAGACGTCGTAGGGAACCGGTGGTAAGGAAGTAAACACGGGCAGACTGTAGTTGGTGCTGACGATGCTGCCGCTGGCCGTGGGCCAAGCCTGTTGATCGCCAATGTAGGGACGGACGACCGCGGAAGCACAGCCGAGGGACAACAGCAGTCCGATTACACAAAGGCATCGTTTCATGTCTTTTCCCCCAAGGTCCGGTGGATCGTATTTCCCGCGAACGTTACCCGCACCGTATTGCGTGTCTGTAACATAACCAGAATCGGTTTGTGAAGCAGAAAATGGCTGTGCCAGAGCGGGGGGTGGTTACCGTCTCAGGCGGTGCTGGGAGCCGGGGTTACCGCGGAGGTGTCCTTTTTGGCGCGTCCCCGCTTCTTCGGTTCCGCTCGGGTGAAGACGCCCATCCGGCGGTATTTCTTGTACCGGGCGTCGAGCAAATCGGATGTCTTCATTTCCCAAAGCTTGTCGAGGTTCTTGATAATCGTTTTCTTGAGCGTGCCGGCGATTTCGTCGTAATTCCTATGCGCACCGCCGAGCGGTTCGGGCACGACCTCATCGACGACGTCCAACTCCAGCAGGTCCTTCGCGGTGAGTTTGAGGGCGGCCGCAGCTTGGGCGGCGTTGGCGCGATCTTTCCAGAGGATCGCGGCACATCCCTCCGGTGAGATCACCGAGTAGTAGGCGTTTTCGAGAATGAGGACGCGGTCGCATACACCAATGCCGAGCGCTCCGCCCGAACCGCCTTCGCCAATGACCACCGCGAGCAACGGCGTCTTGAGCACGATCATTTCGCGGAGATTTACGGCGATGGCTTCCGCGATGTGGCGTTCCTCCGCGCCGACACCCGGATAGGCGCCCGGCGTATCGATGAAACATACAACGGGAATATCGAACTTCTCTGCCAGTTGCATGAGACGTAATGCCTTGCGGTAGCCTTCGGGATGGGGGCTGCCGAAATTGCGCATCAAATTCTCCTTGGTGTCGCGGCCCTTCTGCTGACCAATGACCATCACGCGTCGGTCATCGATCTGCGCCAATCCGCCAACGATCGCGTGGTCGTCGGCAAACCGGCGGTCGCCGTGCAGCTCGATGAAATTCGTGGCTATGCGCTGCAAATAGTCCAGCATATAGGGCCGCTTTGGATGTCGGGCGAGTTGGACACGCTGCCACGGGGTGAGGTTGGTGAAAACCTCCTTCTTGGTGGCTTCCAGTTTTTCTTCAATCGCATGAATCTGCGCCGAGAGGTCGATCTTTTGTTCCACCGCCTGCCTCTGCAGGGCTTCCAGTGTTTGCTCGAGCTCGGTGATGGGCTTCTCGAATTCCAATGTGTAAATTTTCATCCGTGAGCTGGCTCCTTCCTACTCGTGAATGACCACCGTGGTGCCGACGGGCAGAATTGTGTACAACTCCGCAATATCGTCGTTCAGCAGGCGAATGCAACCCGCGGTGGCTTGCCTGCCGATGGAGTTGGTGTCCCAAGTGCCGTGGATGCCGTAGCCGGGCACGTTGAGGCCGAGCCAATGGGTGCCCAAAATGTTCTCGGGATCGCCGAAGGGTATCGTCTTGCCATCGGCCCGCCACCAGGGCGGATTCGCAATCCGCGTCGTGATTTTGAATTCACCGACGGGCGTCTTGCTATATTCGCCCGTGCCGACGCGGTACCGCTTGAAAAACTTGCCATTGTCGATCAAGCGAAGTTCGTTCGTGGTCTTGTTGACATTGACGGCGAAATGGCTCTGGTAGATCCGCACCCGGTCCCCCACGCGGATCAAATCGCGGCTGAGGTTGTTGGATTTCTTGATCAGATCGACGGTCGTACCGAACTTCTGGGCAAGCTTGCCAAGGGAATCTCCCGCCACAACGGTGTAATCGGTCTTTTCGTCCGCTGGCACGGGAGTGAACAGGATCTTCGTATCAATCTCGCTCAGTAGATCGAGGGCTTTGTCCGGGGCGCTGCCGTCATCCGCCAACGGCTGCAATAGCGCACGGGCGTCGGCCAGTTTGCCTTCGCCCACCAGCTCGAGCGCGTGCTGGTACGAATCAGAAACCGGCACGGGCGGCGCGGGCGGGCGGCTGATTGTGGCGACCGTGTCTGTGGGCGCGACCGCCGTGACCGTGGAAGTTTGGGATGCAGTTGCGGGTCTGGACGACGACCAACTTGGGAGTCGCTCACAACCCGCAAGCCAGAATGTCAATACGACCAAACTGAGCCAAAGTTTCATGTCTGCAAGTCGCGAACGACCAAACTCATGGCAGGGTAACGGTCTGCCGGTTTCTTTTCAAGACATTTAAGGATAACCCGTTCGATGGAATGGGGAATGTCCGGGACCAGTGCGCGGGGCGGCCGCAGGTGTTCGTTGAACTCGCTGTATTTCTGCAGGATTTCTTCGCGAGTATTCCCCGCAATCGGTTTTTTGCCCGTGATCATCTCGTACGCCGTGATCCCGAACGCGAAAATGTCCGCGCGCTCGTCGACGGGTTGGCGGGCAATCTGCTCCGGCGCAAGATACAGCGGTGTGCCCGCGAGCTTCGGTTCCCGCCGTGGTCGTATTGGCCGCGGGATCGAGAGATCGAAATCGATCAGCTTCGAATCGTAGGACTTGGCCACCAACACGTTTTCCGGCTTGAAGTCGAGATGGAGAAAACCACGCGCATGGACGTGGGCCAGGGCAGCGGCCATGCCGGTCAGCATCTTGCGTTGGTGGGAGCGCAGATTGGGGTCGTTGCGCAGGATGGCTTCCTTCAGGTTCGGCCCTTCGACGTACTCGATGATCGCATAGCGGAGACCGTTGAACTTCCCGCTCCCGTAGTACCGCACGATATTCGGGTGGTCGAGTTGTTCCATGACCTTGCAGCCCCACTTGAATTGCCGGAGGCGGCTCCAATGAAGCCGGTGCTCGGGAAGCAACATGCGCAGGATGAGCCGCTGGCCCTGTCGATCCGCCACCAAATAAATGGTCGCCATTCCGCCGTGGTTGATCTTATCGAGCACGGTGAAATCTGCAAATGTCGAGCCAAGCATCCGGACGCAACGGTAACGAACCCCACCCCGTAATGCAAACGCAAACCCCGCCGCCGTTGCATCGCACGGATCCGCAGACCCGGGAAAGCGCAGCGCTCGGTTCGTGCCAGAGGCCGATCGGCGGCTGCCGGTGCTGTCGTGGGCGGTCGCGTCTTTCTGCTGCTGTCAGCCACCAAAGTCCCGCCCGGTATCGATGTGGATTTGTTCGACCACATGAGGGCCGACCAATGGATTCAAGTGGTCGGCTGTCATCGGCTTGAGATGTGACAAGACAAGTACGCCTGGCAGCTCACCGTCGTGACCATCGCCAGACGCGAAGTATCCCGCGGCGCGGACTTTACGGACATCAATCACAATGACCACGGATTCTGGCTTCGACTCGGTTTCCGCCGGTGTGATTCCCAGCCCATACAAGCCGTTAGACTGTGAATCAGCCGCGGAAGGAAGCGACCCTGACGGAAGATCGCCGCGTTCGTCATCGCTGGTTGTTGGCGTCTCCCGCCGGACGACGAGCGCGACAGCGTGTGCTGGCGTCCCGCGGTCATCGATCGCGTTGGCATCGCGCGGCTCTGTTCGGAGCTCCGACAACGAGCGCGAATGATCTTCTTTTCCACGCGCGTGCCACACGAGAACTCCGGCAAATAGTAGTGCGGAGATTGTCGCGAGAGCCCGACGATACCGGCTGATCCATTCAACGAACAGGCGGACCCTGGGTTGTGACCCAAAGGGATCGGGCAGGGGATAGCCACACCGGCCGAAGCACTTTCTTGTGGAACACGACGCGGTTTTTCGTCAGGCAGATGCCACAGATAACATATTCTTCGGTGATCCTGGCGTCGATAGTGGCCGGTCGCTTTGGGTGACCCACGTCTGCTCCTCGGAACACGTGCTACCGATTGGCCGCGTTGGCTTCTGGTGGCTCCTTCGTGAGCAACTCGGCCAGCGCCTTCAGCGCAGGCTCGGCTTGAGAACCGGTAGCGATAAACTCCAGACT
>JBEKUF010000020.1:0-29375 GCA_049515295.1 Verrucomicrobiia bacterium
AAGAGTGAGCCGATATGAACATCTTCCCGACCATTCTCCTGATTTTTGGCGGCGCGGGTGATTTGACCTGGCGTAAGTTAATACCGTCCTTGTTCGATCTGCATCGGGACGGACGGATGCCGCACAAATTTGCGATTATTGCCGTGGATCGCGTTCCTTTCCGCGATGCGCAGTTGCACAAGCACTTCCTCGACGGCGTGAAAAGGTTCTCACGGAATAGGAAGGTCGAAAGCGCGGGCTGGAGCGATTTCGCCAGGCACATCACCTATCACCAGGGAGACTTCAAGGACCCAGCAACATACTCGAATTTGCGGAAGAGGTGCGCGCAACTGGATCAGGAGTGGAATGTGAAAGCTGGACACATCTTTCACATGGCCACTCCGCCGATAATGATTGGGGTGATTCCCAAAATGTTGGCTGATGCAGGACTAAATCGGAATCGAATCCGTGACCGCATCGTGGTGGAAAAGCCGATCGGCCATGACCTGGACTCTGCTCGGGAACTGAATCGCGTGCTCACAAAACGTTTCCATGAATCGCAGATTTTCCGCATCGACCACTACTTGGGCAAGGAAACGGTGCAAAACATCTTGGCGTTCCGCTTTGCCAATCCGCTTTTCGAGCCGATCTGGAACCGGCGTTACGTGGACTACGTGACCATCACCGTGGCCGAAGAAGTGGGTGTCGGGCATCGTGGCGGCTATTACGACCAGGCGGGCGCCCTGCGCGATATGGTGCAAAACCACCTAATGCAACTCCTGTGTCTCGTGGCCATGGAACCGATGGTCTCTTTCGATGCCGATGAGATTCGCAACAAGAAAGTTGATGTTCTCCACGCCGTGCGGCCGATTCTGCGTGGCGCGATTCAGCAGTGCGCCGCGCGCGGGCAGTATGGCCGAGGCACCCTTCATGGCAAGAAAGTGCGCGGGTACCGCCAGGAAGGTGACGTCTCCAGTCATTCGCAAACGGAGACATTTGCGGCCTTGAAGTTGTTTGTGGATAACTGGCGCTGGCAGGGGGTGCCGTTCTATCTCCGCACGGGCAAATGCTTGGCCCGGCAGTTATCAGAAGTGGCCATCCAATTTCGCGCCGTGCCGCATCGATCTTTCCCGCGCGAGTCGAGCCATGATTGGCACCCGTCTCATCTTGTCCTGTCTATCCAGCCCGAAGAAGGCATCGTGTTGGGTTTTCAGGCCAAGTACCCCGGGCCTAAAATGGTGTTGCGGCCGGTGGAGATGCGGTTCGGTTATCAGGAGAGCTTTGCGGTCCCTTCACCGGACGCGTACGAGACCCTGCTCTGGGACGTGATGAACAACGATCCCACCTTGTTCATGCGCGCCGACCAGGTTGAGGCGGCGTGGCAGATTCTGATGCCGGTGCTGGAAGTCTGGGCAAACACTCGTCCTCGCAATTTTCCCAATTACCCAGCCGGCAGTTGGGGGCCAAAGACGGCTGACGAGTTGCTCGCCCGCGATGGACACGAATGGAGGCCAATCGCATGAAGGTTCTGGTGATCGACATCGGCGGCACGCATGTGAAGCTGCTGGCCACCGGCCACAAACAGCGTGTTGAATTTCCCTCCGGTCCGAAAATGACGCCCGTGAAAATGGTTGCCGCGACGCGAGCGGCCACAGCCGATTGGAAATATGATGCCGTCTCATTCGGCTATCCCGGGCCTGTCGTTCAGGGTTGCCCCATCAGTGAACCTCGCCACTTGGGATCCGGCTGGGTTGGATTTGACTTTAAGAAGGCGCTACGTCGGCCGGTGAAAATCGTCAACGACGCGGCGATGCAGGCCTTGGGCAGTTATCAAGGGGGTCGGATGCTCTTTCTCGGCTTGGGTACGGGTCTTGGCTCCGCGCTGATCGTGGATAATGTGCTGGAACCGATGGAACTGGGCCACCTGCCTTATAAGAAGGGCCGGACCTATGAAGATTATTTGGGGCAGTCCGGGTTGGACCGGCAGGGGAGAAAGAAATGGCGCCATCAAGTGAACGAGGTCGTCCATCAACTCAAGAGCGCACTGCAGGCTGACTATGTTGTGCTCGGGGGAGGTAATGCCAGACTGCTCAAGAAACTTCCGCCCGGCGCGCGCCTGGGAGCCAATTCCAACGCATTCCGAGGCGGATATCGCCTTTGGGCCAAACGTTACAGCGGCTCAACTCATAAGCGGTTCTTCCAGTAACCCACGAAGAAGGGGGGCCAAAGGTTTGGTTCCCACCAAGGTCGTTTTCGTGCCGGCCTCGAGTTGCTTAATGCCTTTTACTTGGTTTTCTGTTCGCCAGCAGTCTCGTCCGGCTGCTCTTCAGCCTTTTGCCAACTGGAATCGGGGTTGTATTCCTTCATGGCTTTGGCGAGAACATCGGTCTTCTTGCCGAGATCCTTCTGGTACACCACTCCATCCTCGTTAACGATGAAGGTCATCACGCCGGACGACTTGTATTCCGCCGGATGGGCCACGAACGCGAACCCCTCGGTCATTTTGCCGTTTACGATGTAACTTTTCGCGCCGCCTGGGCCATTTTCCCCCTGACGCGTCAGGATTTGGTAATAGTAACCGCGGTAAGGAGTCGGAGCGCCGTCCCCGCTTTTGGCATAGCCCTCAAAGGCCGATGCCACCAGCGGCCCGATGGGGCTCTGCGGTTCGCCATCGGCAGCTTTCCAATACAGGCTGTTGTGCTGCCCTTCATCACTGAAGATTGTCTGGGCGTACTCGTTGTGCTGTGTGGGGTAGTATTCCTTTTCCGCCGCCACGAGTTCCTGGCAAACGCGGATGGTCGATATTTCATTCCGGCCAATTCGCCTGTACAGAATTTCCCTCTTGCCCGCCTCGGTGTCGAAATACCACGAGTTACCGTTGTTCACGAGTGGTATGGGCGTGGGCCAATTTTTCGCCCCGATATATAAAGTAGTGGTACCATCTGGTTCTTCCACCAAACGGTGCATTTCCTGATATCGCTGCACGAAATTAGCGCGGCTCTGGGCGTCCTCGGTTTCGTCTCCTGATGAGACGATTTGTCTTCCATCTGGTCCGAGGATGTCGAGCATCGCCTTTTCGTCGTTACTCTGTACAGCTGTGACGAGTGCGTTGACCGCCTCTTCCGCGGATGAAAACGTTTTTTGGCCCGTTTGCTGCGCCATGGGACCGGGACGGGTGGCAACGCACCCTGTCAAAAAGACGGCAACCGCTGCTACCATAGGAAGATTGGCGCAATGAAATCTGTCAAAGTTCAACTTGGTTCGCTGCATATGGCTTCTCTCCATTTCTAAATTTCACGATCTACCAGAAACATAACGAAACTGTCGATTACCGATGCCCGCCGCCACCACCGCCCTCGTGAGATCCTCCGCCGCCACCGCCGTGAAACTCTCCGCCACCGCCGCCATGGGACCCGCCGCCTCCACCCAAGCTGGCGCTTCCACGTGACGAAAAACTCCTTTCCTGTCCGCCATGGTCGTAGCCGCTGAAGGCACTCGAGCGGACGCCGCTCTGACCGCGGGGGTCGGCATATCCTCGAGCAGCCTGGGTATTTCCGGCAAAAGCCCGGACGGTTGCGCCTCCACGATTGTAAACAACACCGCCACCGCTAAGACCTCCGCCACGCACGATGGAAGCAACGCCACGCTCACCTCCTCCTCGATAGTAATTGGCTCGGTTGTAAAACGTATTGCTTCGGGAGTAGTACCGATTGTGGTCATAAGTTGCGTAACGGTTATGCCAATCGAATCCCCAATTCCCCCAGCCCCACCCAAAACCTTCTCCCCAACCGATTCCGAAGCCGTCTCCGAACGAGAGGTACGGGCCGCCAAACCAGATTCCGGGATACGGGTACCATCCCGGCCACTCCGCGATGGGGTCCCCGTAAACCGCCCAGGGATCGTACGCGGGGACGTAAACGACATCGGGGCTGGCAGGCTCAACGCTGATCGATGAGCCTTGCGTGGTTACGGTTTGCTGCGGCGTGCTCTTCAGGTTGCCGGCTTGTTCCGCCTTTTGGCGCATGACCTGAATGGCATCCATCACATCCGGTTGTTGATTGTAGTAGGCGTCGCCTAGAGACGACACCCAGGAGAGGTTCTTGTCCATATTCCCAAGGATGGATGGGAACGCCGTGAGTGCCTTGACGCTTGGGTCCCAAGGTTGTTTGTCCACAGCTTGGCCCAACGCGTCGCCCTTCAAACCAGGATTTGCTTGTACCCATCGATCAGCCTCGACGACTTGCTCGGGGAACGTGGACGCCGCCAGGATCTGCGCCACCAGCGAATCCGGATACAGCGCAATCGGGGCTACCACTCGCTGCAACTGCTCGGGAGTCTGTTGCGCGTGTGGTGGCGCCTGCGCCGGGGCCTGCGCCGGAGCTTGCGCGACTTGGTCGGCCCACAGGTTCCGAGACCAACCAGCAAACAGCAGAGCCAATGACAAAAGGCAAACCAAACTCCGCTCGCCCATTCGAGCCCTTGAGAACCCTGCGGCACGTCCGCAAATGTCCATTTTCATGAATCTCCGGGTAAATATTGTTTTAGACGTTGTGATAAAAGGATACCCGTCCGGCTGAAGGCGCGGTATGGGGTGTTCACCCCATTTGTGAATAGCGAGTTGATCTTTCGACATCGGACACGGCGGGAACGGCCACACACAGTCGCAGCGAAATCCGGTTACGCGCCCTCGGAAACAACGATAACGCGTCCGGATAGCTCCCTGCCATTGAGTTGCTCAATGGCGTTTCGCGCCTCTTGCGCCGTCGCCATCTCCACGAATCCGATGGCCTTCGACATGCGTGTGGTTCCATCCGTAACCACGTCGCAGTTGACGACTCGCCCCACTCCCTCGAACAGTTTCTGCAACTCAGCATCCGTTGTGCTGACGGGCAACCGGTGCACATGTAGCAAAGTTGTCATATTCGTTCTCCTTCGTTCGGTGGACAATGCCGAAAGGGGCGATTCTTCGCTATGGGGTGTTCACCCGACCCGGTGCTCCGGACCAATGCTTGACGGTGGGCGCAGTCAGCCAACATCATTTCTCGGATACCGCGCTCACGACTCCCTGATCCGTCACCAGCGTCCAGTCGCTGTCGGGATTGTATTCCTTCATCGCCGCCGCGATCCGGGAAGTCTTTACGCCCAGATTCCGCTGATAGACTTTGCCGTCCTGATTGACGATAAAGGTCATGATGCCGGACTGGTCCCAATGCTCGGGATAAGCCACCAGCGCGAAGCCCTTCGTTAAAACCCCGTGGTCCACGTAATTCATTTTCGCGCCGGGCGCCGCCGCGCCTTGCCGGGTCAGAATTCGGAAATAATACCCGTGAAACGGGTGCGGCCCCTTGCTCGTATTCCCGACATAACCCTCGGCATGGGCTTCCGCCACCAACGGCCCGAATGGACTGGCCGGTTCGCCCTCCGCTGATGCGCAGTAGAGGCCATCCTTCTTCCCGGGCGTGCTCTTGAACTTCAGCGCGTATTTCGGCTTTCCGTTCGCGTCCGTGTTCAAAGTGGCATATTGCTGTTGCGCGGCCACGTAAGCCCGACAAACGCCGATGGCGTGGAGTTCATCCTTCCCGATGTGCCGGTTGATGATCTCCTCCTTGCCCGCCGCCGTATCGAAATGCCATTGCCCGTCCGTTTTCACCAGCGGAATCGGCATCGGCCAGTCGTTCGTGCCAATCTCCAGGGTGATTTTGTCGTCCGCGTCGTTCACGGGCTTGCAGCTCTGCGCCATGGCGGCAGCGAACCTCTGCGCGTTGTTCGCGTCCTGTACTTCGTCGCCGGTTAACAGCCCGTGAATCTCCGGGCCGAAAATCTCGTCCAGGGCGGCTTTGTCCTTGGCTGCGGTGGCCGCCTGCAAGGCTTTGATGGCTTCCTCCGGCGTCGCGAACGACCGTTGCGCGACCGCTGGTTTTGGCTCCGCCGCATCTGATGACAAAACACCCCAGGCACCCGCCAATAGTGCGATTGTCAACAGCCTGGCAAAACGTGTCGTTTGATTGGAAAATTTCATAGGTTTATCAGGTGTGTTTCTCCGATGGATTGTGCGGTTCATCGCCTTCCCCCTCCGTCACGCCCGCCGCCGGCAGGGTGCGCCACTTCACGACTTACAGCTCCGCGATGACTATAGGCATGGATGTCATGCCCCCCTCCATAATAGCCGCCGCCGAAAACGTAGACATCAGGGTCTGCCACCACTACCGCGCCGCCGTAACCTCCGTCCACGTACCCCACACATCCCATGAGGGTCGCCAACAGCGCAATCCCCAGCCCCATCTTGATTCGGTCAACCGGACCGTTTGCCTTGTTCATGCGGACCATCCCTTCACAAAAGAATCCACCGACGTCCACTTCCGTTTGTGTTTGGTTTTCATACGCCGAAAATACCCCGGGAGCTTTCCCGTCGCTATGGGGTGTTCACCCCAACCGGTGCCCAGGACGAACGCCCAGCGGTTGGCGCGCATGGCTGAGGCCCGGTTTAACCAACTGACCGAGGCCTGAATTAGATTCGGCCTACATTTCGGAGTTGTCCTGCGTGATGACAGCCGCAATCAGTACTTCAGCAGCGCCATCACGCGGTCATGGAGCGTGGTGCATCGCTCCGAAATTGTGGCCAGGAACTCCTTACGAACCGGGTTGTCTTCCTGATCGTGCAACACCTGCGCCAGATGGGCGGCGTAGTTCATGGCTTCGGCTTGGGTGAAGAGAAAGCGAACTTCAAACGTCTTGCCGCTGGAGAATAGTAGCTGTTTGGTCACTGTCGACTGGATCGCGACGCGCGACTTCTGTTCGATCTCGGGCAGATGTGTCATCTCCAGGTTAAGGTGCCGGTCTTCTTTATGAAACAGATCCAGTTTCTTCTTAGCCTGGTCGCAGGTGCTTGCGATTTCTTTGACCATGTCGGCAATCGGGGAGTCAGCGTGTTTGATGATGAGGATCTTGGCTGCGTCACTTTCCTGACTCAGCAGTTGGTACAGGAGGCTGTAGCCTTCGTTGCGCACGCGAGCCTGGTGCCAGGCGGTTGTCGGGAGAATTTTCTGGATTGTCGAACAACCCGTCACCGCCAGCGTACACACGACCAGCGTTCCACAAGCGCAAGCCCGCCGCTTCATGAATGCCTCAGTCTGGCCTGGGGTCTTGTGTCCGCTGGCTTTCTTCGCTGTGATTGTCGTTCAAAACCGCCCCAACAAAACCAATACGAGCAGAATCACGGCTACCAATCCAAGCCCGCTGCTCGGATAGTATCCCCAGTTTCTGCTGTGGGGCCAAGTGGGTAATGCGCCCACGAGGAAGAGAACGACCAATATCAATAGGATTAATCCCATACTGTTGCTCCTTTCTTTATCACCGACGGTAAGCTACGCCAAGAGCCGGCCTGTTTTCCATAGGGTCAACACCCCATGGCGACCGCCCGGTCTCCCGGCTTATTGTCATGTCGTGAAGAGACTCTTCCGAAATTGAGAGTCAGCCAGCCCTGAATGATTTTGGGGTCAACGCACATTCCCCGACGGCGGCTACGGACTCGAACCAAGCCGGCAGGCGGGTGAGCATATATGTTAGAGGTCGCTTTAGGCGAAACTTGGAAGAATTCTGTGTCGTTTGGGTCGGGTCTGGGGAATCAAATGACGGAGTCAGATACCAATGCGCAACCAAGTCCTTAACTCAACACAAACTTCTCGAGGCGGTGCATGGCATTGATCGCGTGTGCGGAGTGCGGCAACCAGGTTTCCACCGAAGCCAACGTTTGTCCGTCCTGCGGCTATCCGGTAGCACAACGGGAACGCGGCGACCCCGCCGCCGCCCCGCAGCCAGCAACTCAAGCCAGAGCTGTCGCTGCTGTTGGCGCGCAGTCGGCACTGTTGGAGGTGCGTCCTTCGTGGTGGACGTTTGGCTGGCATCTGCTGTTCTTTTGGCTGCTGGTGCCGCTGCTCATCGCGCTGTACCGACGACACTCCTTCGTCATGCGAATTTATACGGACCGCGTTTCCATCGAAGAAGGGTTTTTCGCCAAAGAGTCCAGCGAGTTTTTCATCAAAGATATTCGCTCCATTGACGTGCGACAGGGCGTGTGGGGCCGACTGGTCGGGATTGGCGACGTCACCATTTCCACTGCCGCGACCATTGATGCTGCGGAAGAGGCCCGCGGCGTTCCGCAACCCAACCGAATCAAAGATTTGCTCATCGCGCAGCGCCAGCAGTCCACCACCTAGCTGTCGCTGCAGGTTCCCGAGACGATTTCACGCGTCACCACCATCCCGCCGCAGGGGTTGTCTTCGGTCGTATACCGCGCGCCTTTCATGCATGGGATCCTTTCTCGTGGCCCCAGACTAACACCTCAAGCGGCTCGAAAAAAACGACGTCACGCTGGTCGCCTGAAGCAACCACAGCTCTTCCAAGTTGAATTCTCTAGGGTGATTTCCCACTCAAAAATAGGGAACCCAATAATTTCGGGTTCTCCATGAATGTCATTAGTGTCTGGTGTGATGAAAAACACCCAGACATCGGCAGACATACTCGACAGGTTCCCGCGCCTGCTCCGCAGGCGTACGCCGGAAGCGAGGCGAACTCGTGCATGGTAGGAACACGGGTAATGCCAGATGAGACGCGTGGGCGGAAGGGGATCCAGATGCGTGAACATGTCATAGACATTTCCACTGAGGTTTTCCACGTGGTGCAACAGCAAGCGCCGGGACATGTATCGTGGGGGGAGGAGAAGCCCGGCCCGACGCAGAAGATTTTGGTGGGAGAGGATGTATACGCAGAGTTCATTGACCGGGCAATCGCACATCGACAAACGCTCGACCAAGTTGTCCGCGAAGCCTGTACGAGGACCAGAAACCAAATCTTCTGTGGCGGTGGCCCCGGCCGGCTGAAGGAGACGAGGTGAAGCCGTGGCCGACAATCTCGCAGTTTTCTTCGGCTGGTGTAGACTTCGGCGACTTTTCGCTCGGCAACAACAGGGCCATGAGTAATACTTCGCCATCCGTCAAAGCCGAGATCCTGTGGAGCACCATTCCCGCTTAGGCCAAAGACAAGATCCTGAAGAATGTATTCTGCGTCCAGTGCCACAGCCCCGTTTGGACCGTCGATTACAGCGGGAAAGAGCGGCGGGAAAATTTGATTCTCGACAGGCGATGCGGCGCCTGTGGGCATGAGGTTGTCCGCGTTGTATGAGACCCCAGAAGCGCCACCATCGAACAACTAGCCGAGATGCGGTTCGTTCGCAGTCGGCCAGACTGCCCTGGCCCCCATCAGCTTTCCGACGTATCCGGATGTTGTCTTCGGTCGTATACGGCTTGCCCTCTATTCTGGAAAATTTGATGAAGGACTTCCCCGATTTGAGGGAACCCCACGACCATCCTTCGCCGCCATGGGCGTCGTGATCGCAACAGCAGACGTGACTGTCAAACTCTGGATGTCACCAGCGTGTCCAAGGCCTCTTCGACGCACAGCGCGACCTCGCGCAAGGCTCCGCCCAAGAAAACATCGTATCGTACCCTCACCGGACAGAACCTCGTCTTGGCTCTTGAATGACTACCGGTGCAGATCCCATATCACCACCATCAAGCCGCCGATATTGACATCTCTTCGGACGGCGATGATCTCGCCTTGTGAGCCGGCGAACAGGAGCTGCTGTCAGGGAGGTGGGGGTGAAGACACCCCGCTAATGAACAACAGCTCCTGTTCCCAATAATTCGAGAGACTATGCGTCACGTCATCCGCGCTCAATGGGGTGAACACCCCATGTCGGCACAGGGAAGGGGTCTCGACTTGCCGACCAAATGCTCCAGATCACATTGCAACGAGAGACGGCGGATGAATTCCGCTCTGCCGATAGCTCTAACTGCCATGATCCGTTCCCCAGCCGCGGGGGTCCAACCTTTCCAAGCGGCGATGCAGCCTGGTCAGGGCCATGTCCTGAATCTGTCGAATGCGTTCACGGGTCACCTTGAGTTTCCTCCCCAGTGCGTCCAACGTCCATGGTTCCTGACCGTCGAGCCCGAATCGCAAGCTAATGATTTCAGCTTCGCGTGGTGTCAGGTACTTGAGGTGCTGTCGGATTTCCTGTCGCATCGTTTTTATGCGAAGCAGTTCGTGCGGGGTCCGTGCCGCATCGTCTTCGATGATGTCGCCGAACCGATTGCCATCATCGTCCCCAATCGGCGCATCGAGGCTGGTGGGACGCAAGCCCAGCACGCGGAGTTGGGCGACCTTGTGGGTCGGCACGTTGCATCGGTCGGCCAGTTCGGTATCCGTCGGCTCGCGACCGAGTTGATCCGCCAAACTGTAGCTGAGCCGTTTCAGTCGGCTCATTTTGTCCGCGACGTGGACGGGCAGGCGGATCGTCCTGGATTGCTTGGATAAGGCGTGACGCATGGCTTGCTTGATCCACCACGAGGCGTAAGTGGACATTTTCGCACCTTTCTTGGGGTCGAATCGTTCGGCGGCATTCATCAGACCGATGTTGCCCTCGCTGATGAGGTCGAGCAGCGGCAGGCCGAGCCCATCGTAATCATGGGCAATCTTGACCACGAGACGCAAATTAGCCTTGATCATATGCTCCCGGGCTTTGTGATCGCCGCGTTTGATGCGCTTGGCCAAGTCGGATTCTTGTTGGAGAGTCAACAACGGCACACGGCTGATCTCCCGCAGGTAGACCTGAATGGGCTCGGCGCTTTGGGTGTGTTCTCTTTCCAGTTCAATTACCATAAAACCCCTCCGTCCTTGCGGAGAAAAAATTCGTTTCGGGCATGTCTGACCCACACCAACCCGGCTGTCAATGCGTGGCTGACCTTATCCCTGGAGAAACGCTACGCGATGGGCCGACCTTTTGCTATGGGGTATAATCCTACCTCATTCCCAGCACGCTGGCTCGCTTCGGGCCATCAATTGTCAGATGCGACAGGACGGCTGGGTGTTCGATGACGTTGTGATCGAATTGGAGCGCGACGGCCACCCATCTATGTAACTACCGTCGCGAATCAAGCCTCGCCCCGCTTGGCGGCGATCACGGTCGGAGAGGGACAGTTCGCTATGGAAAGCATTTGTCCTTTATCCCATCACGGGGAGTGCTAAACGCTAGCGTTGCATTTGTAGAGGTCTGCGTGCCGCAGCCATTGGCAACCACCACGTAGTAGACTGTGTTGTCATCGCTTGCTGTGATGTTGGTGAGAGTCAGTGTTGACGACATGGCCCCCGAGACGCTACCGCCGTTGCCGAGCTGACTGCCGTTCTTGAACCAGTGCGCTGGCCACCACCACAACAACACTGCAGAGCGGAATATCATCACACCGGCCGATCAAGAATGCCAGGCGCCGAGTGGCCTTCCCCTATCGCGGTGCAACCTCGCGCACGGTCTCGGCGAGCATCTGGCTGAATGTGGCGGTCAACTCGCTCAAGGTGGCTGCAATGTTCTGCGAATCGCTGGCCGGTGATTTACCGACCTTGGTGAGGCGGCTTTCCCCACTTTTGAGAATCTTCGAGCCTCCGGGTGTGGTGATGCTCCACTGCGCGGCGAGTATGCCGGTGCCGCCTTGGTCTACATCGAATTGCTCAACGGTGACGTGGACTTCGAGCGTCACATCGTCCGCCAGCCACGCACCAAGCCGCACTTGGTCAGTAGGAATCATCGCGGACAAATCGGCCGCCAGCACACGCGCAAACCCCTTGTCGAGCCGCTCGGCCCACAAGGCGCCTTCCAGATAACGGATCTCCCCGGCATTCTTGCGCACGGCCAGCGAGTTGCCCAGCAGATAGTCCGGCATTTTCACAACGCCCACACCCAGCCGGATACCGCTCGTCGCAGCGGCCGTTGCTGGCGCGGGTGTCAGTATGAAATGCCGGGTGGCGACCGTGTGCGGGCTGAAGCAACCGGTGACAGTTGCGCACAGCGCTGCGGCGGCAAGCGATCGAAGAGTGTTCATGGTTTCTCCTTGGGTGGGGTCCGTCCGAAAATGAGCGCGTTGGGATTGCGTTTCAGGAAATCGGCCAGCTCGGCAACGGAACGGGCGGCGTGGTCGAGTTGGTCGAGTGCGCCGGCCAGTTCGGTCTGCACCGGCGCGTCCGGGGCGACCATGGAGGATACCCCTTGGACGGCGAGGCGCAGATCGGCGAGGGTCGCCTGCACCTGCACCAGCGTGTTGGTGTCGATTCTTTTCGCCACCGAGTCAAAGTCGTCGAGCGTGCGGTGCAATGAGGCCAGCGAGTTGGTCAACTCCGGCGAGCCGACGACGCGGTTGAGCGAGGCCAGGAGGTTGGTGACGCCGGCATTGATGGCTTTGACGTCAATATCCCCGAGCTTGGTGTCGAGACGGGCGAGGATCGAGTCGAGTTTGTCGGCGATGCCCTGGATGTCGAGTTTGGCGAGATTGGCGAGCAACATCTGGATGTTGGTGGATGCGGTAGGGATTTCGTGGTACTCCTTTCCGACCTGGTGATACACGGGCGGCGGCGCGTTGGTCACCAACTGCAACTGCACCATGAGCACGCCGGTGATGAAGCTGGCCGTATCGAGCTGGCCGCGCAATCCCTTGGCGACCGCCTCCTTCAGCGCTTCTTCACTGCTGAGGTCAATCGTCCGGTCCGTCTTCAGCTTCAGCAAGGACTGGTCGATCTGGATGACCACCGGCATGGATTGGTCGTTGGGGGCCTGGTTGTGGGTGATGTACACGTCGAGCACCGAACCAATCGTCACGCCATTGTACTGCACGGGCGCGCCGGGGCTCATCCCTTTCATCGAGCCGTCGAAGTACAAGATAAACTTCTGTTTCTTGCTGAACAGACTGCCGGAGCTGAAGACGATCAACCCGATTCCGCCGAGCACCAGGGCGGCCACGATAAACACTCCGATGACAGTGGGATTGGCTTTCTTGCTCATACGCTCGCTTTCAGGGCGCCCTCCGCCCCGCGCGTCAGGAACGCCCGCACGGTGGGGTCGGTGGAATGCGCCAACAGTTCTTTCGGGTTGCCATGGGCCCGCATCGTGCGGGTTTCGGAATCCAGGAAGATCGAATCGTCCGCGATGGCGAAGATGCTTTGGAGTTCGTGGGTGACGATGACGATCGTGGCGCCGAGGCTGTCGCGCAATTCCAGGATCAACTGGTCGAGATTGCGCGAGCTGATCGGGTCGAGGCCAGCGGACGGTTCGTCGAAGAGAAGTATCTCGGGATCCAACGCCATCGCGCGTGCCAGCCCGGCCCGGGTGCGCATCCCGCCGGAAAGCTCGGCCGGGGAGAAATCCTCGAATCCCTTCAGGCCTACGAGGGCGAGTTTCAGCCGCGCGATGGCGTCGATCTCATTCGGCGGAAGCGCGGTGTACTCGCTGAGCGGCAGCGCGACATTCTCGGCCAGCGTCATCGAACTCCACAAGGCGGCGCTTTGGAACAACACACCGAACTTTCGCAGCATCTTCTGCCGGGCGTCCTCGTCCGCGGTCCAGAAACCATGGCCATCGTAGAGCACATCGCCTGTGGCCGGTGCCATCAGGCCAACCATGCCCCGCAACAGCGTGCTCTTGCCGCAACCGCTGCCGCCCATGATGACGAACACCGAGCCGCGCTTGATCTGCGCGTGGATGTCGTGCAGTACCACAAACGATCCGTAGGCCATCGTCAGGTCTTTGATTTCGATCGTGAGGTCGTTCATATGTGCAGCGCGTTGCAGATGACCGCGAAGATGCCATCCAACGCGATGATCGCCGTGATACCGGACACCACGGCTTTTGTCGTCGCGTCGCCGACGGCGGCGGCGTTATCGCCGCATTGCATCCCGCGCAGGCAACCGGTAAACGCCACGAGGAAGCCAAAACACGCTCCCTTGACGATGCCGAGCAGGAAACTCTTCAAGGGCACCGCGTCCATCGACCGTTGGATGTACTGGATCGGCTCGATGTGCAACGTCAACGTCGACACCACGAGCCCGCCGAACATCCCGATCAAATCTGCAAACACGCACAACAGCGGCATCATCACCACCAGCGCGATCATCCGCGGCAACACCAGAAACTCCATCGGCGAAATGCCGAACGTCTTGAACGCGTCGATCTCCCCGTTGACCTTCATCGTCCCGAGTTGCGCCGCGAACGCCGCGCCGGTGCGACCACAGAGGATGATGGCGGTCATGAGGCACCCCATCTCGCGGGTCGTGCCAATGGCGACCATGTCGGCGACGTAAATCGTCGCGCCAAAATGCTCCAATTCCACGGCGCCCACAAACGTGATGATCAAGCCCACGAGAAAATTGATCAGCGCCACGATGCCCAAGGCCTGCGGCCCGCACTCCTGCATCGCCAGCCACGCGTCACTCCAGCGGAACTGTGCCCGACCGCGAAACAAATTCCCGAGCGCGATCACCTCCTCGCCGAGGAATTTCACCATCTCGACCGCGCCCGACCAGGCACGGATTGCGCCTTCGCCGAGACCTTGCAGCCACGGGGGCTTTGTCGTCTCGCGCCGTGCGTCCCTTTTGTCCGGCACCACCTCGGACAATTTCATCAATCGCCGGACGCCTTCCGGCAACGAATCGGGGACGAATGTGATGCCGGTCTTCTGGCAGAGCTCATGGCTCTTGGCAACGAGCATCACAAACCGGGAACCCCAGCCAGTCATGCCGGCCGTATCGAACTCCACCTTCTTGCCCTTGCTATCCGGCTTGGTGAGTTCCTCGCGGACCGTCTCGATCCCCGGCAACGCGCCATCGGTGCGCCAGTTGCCGGTCAGCGTGAGCAGAAGCGTGTCCGGCGATTTCCACCGCGCGGCCAACTGAGGCGCCGAGTCTGTCATGTTCGTTTGAACCTGCTCGCTCATGAATCTCGCCTTCCTAATTATGCTCCGGCGACAAAGGGGTGGGCGGCCTTAGTCAGGTCCGCCCGCCACCGAACCTATCTCTTCGTTCGCCACTTTTGCGCTGTAGTGCCAACTTATTTGTTGAGACCAGTTTTCATGGAAACTGGGTAACATATTTGGGTTCTGAGAGGACGATGACGCCCTGTCGTTGTAACCACGATTCCACCGCCCGACGCCGAGCGGCTCGGCGTCGGGCTGGATGCAAACGGCCTGTTGAGCCCAAGTGTTCATCGCGTCTGCCTTGATCGAGACGAAGACCTCCCTTCGCACGCGGCGAGTATAGCTGCGCAGGTGGTGTTTTGCACCTGCAAACAGCTCGCAGGTGGCTTGGGATCACAGACATTGCTGTTGTTACGAACTTGCCTTCCTGCTTCGACTGCATGCGACTGGGGCCCTGAGTCACGCCGCACTTGGCGGCCCCCCGCTTCCCGGCTGTCCTGATGTTCCGGACTTGAAGTTCGAATGGCCCTTGACCGCTTGGATCCATTGAAATCCCCGCTGGGGTTAACACCCCATAGCGCCTGCAGGGCTTCCTGCTTATCGTCATGGCATGAAAGCCAATCACGAGGAGAGGGCATTGACGTTGGGTAATCTCATCGAGACCGTTTACGGCGTCTGCGGGAATCGCAGAGCTAGAGGAATCATTCGGCTCGCCATTGATGCCCACGTGGTTGTGTTCCGAGAACAACAACGCGCTTTTGATTTTGGTGGAAGAAAGGAGTTCGTATGAAGACGGTCTTCAGACTCGCCATACTGGTGGCGGGAATCTCCATCGCCGGTGCAACATTCAACTTCTTCGGGCAGGAACCGTCGCCGCCGTCCACACTCTACGTTTATAGTGGCACTCTACGCTCGATTGATCTGCAGGCTCGTACGATTATCGTGGATGGTTCGGCAGTTTCCCAGAAGTTTGTGGTGCCGACGGATGCAGAGATCATCGTGAAGGGTGAACCCGCTGGACCCAGGGGCCAACTCCGCGATCTGATGGTGGGCGATGGCGTCCAAGTGAAGTACACGGTGGACGACGGCGTGAACGTCGCGCATCAGATCTCACCCAGCGACCTTAAGAATCCGTAATAGGACCAGTTCCATAGAACCAACGAAGATGGAGAAATGTTATGAAACGCGGAATTGTAATCACTTGCCTGATCGGCCTCGTCGCCGCCACGGCGGCTCGTGCAGCAGAAACCAACGCGCCTCCTCTCCTTAACCCGCCGGTCCACCGGCCCATGGGGCCGATGATGGACAACCTGTTGCCGCCGCGCGTGCTCGAAGAACTCGCGTTGACGCCCGAGCAGCAGACGAATTACGACGCTCTCGCATCTGACTTCAAGAAAGACGCCGCGAAGTGGCGTGCTGACAACAATTACGACCCCGAAAAAGCGCGCGAGGAAATGGGCCAGGCACGCGACACCGGCGACGAGGCAACCATCCAGAAGCTGACCGACCAACGCAAAGGTCTCATGGATCTGCGCAAGAGTTACGTCGACAAGGTGCGCGCCTTCCTTGCCGATGAACAAAAAACCACGCTCGATAAGGCTCTCGAACGCGCCCGCGCATGGAGCGGTGGACACGGTCCCGGCGGTGCGCCGCCGCCACAACCGCCACCTGCTGACAAGTAAAGATTGCGTTCATCATTCCGCCTCAATTCAACACACGGATGAAACAATTGTGACAACACAGATTGCGTAAGCTTATGGAACAAAATCCCCTCACGAAAGGCATTCTTGCCGAAAATTTCACCGGCATCGGCACGGTGACCCGGGCGATGGTGCTGAAGCGGGCTCAGGAACTGGCCATGATCAATGGTCATTCTCCGAATCATGTACTGGAGTCCGAGTTGGAACAGGCCCAACGGGAATTGACGGGCGGATCAGATATAGACCCCCAAGAGGCAGCCCTTGAGTCGGTGCCCGAATCAGAACGCTGGGACCCGGTGCCTGGCTCCACCGGACACAAGGCGCGGGAAAGTTCCGACGAGGACGAGGACAGCGAAGGGCGAAGTGAGGATGAACGGCTCGTCGAAGAAGGCGTCAACGAGGCGGAGCATGATCAAATGCTCCAAGCCGCCAAAGCCGCCGCGAAAGAGGATAGACAAGAGATCTAAGCTCTCAATCATGTAGAAGCACCCTTGCAATTTATACGGAGGACAAAGTCCATGTTACAAAGCATCAAACAATTATACGGAAACAAACTCGGGGCGTCGGATGGCGACATCGGCCACGTGAAGGATTTCTATTTTGACGATCAGAACTGGGTGATTCGTTATCTGGTCGCGGACACAGGCTCGTGGCTGCCGGGGCGACGGGTGCTCCTCACTCCCCATGCCTTCGGCAGTCTCCATCAGGACGGAAAAGTCCTGTGCGCGAACCTGACACGGAAACAGATTGAGGACAGCCCTTCGATTGAGTCGCACAAGCCGGTGTCGCGGCAATACGAAGAGGAGTATTACCGCTATTACGGCTGGCCCTACTATTGGCAGGGCAGCGCGTTGTGGGGTATGAGCGGCTTTCCGATATTGGAACTGCCAGCAAAACCTCTCCCGAGCGAACCAGCCACTGCGAGTGACCGGCACCCCGCCGAGCGTGCCGATGCGCATCTGCGAAGCACGCAAGACGTAAACGGTTACCATATCAAGGCGAGCGATGGAACGATCGGCCACGTCTGTGATTTTATGATGGACGACCAGAGCTGGGAGATTCGTCAACTGGTCATCAAAACCGGTCATCAGCTTTCCGGCAAAGAGGTGCAGATACCGACGGGCGCAGTTGACCGGATCAGTTACGACAATTCCACGGTGTTCGTAAATTTGACCGGGCAAGCCATCGAGCGAAATCCCACGCACCATCTGGTTTCGGATGGCGCAGCAGCTTGACGCCGCCAACACGGTGGATCTGTTCACCGAAATCTCGCGCGGAATAGAAAAATGGCTGTGGATTGTAGTGGCCCCTTACCAAGCATCAAATCAGTAGAAGTGCCAGAAACGAGAAGGCAGGTGAAAACGAAAGCCGACGAAAAACAAGAGGGTTTGCGACAGCTTCAACTGGAGAATCTCGGGCAGACGTACTGGGATTTGCCAACGCCGGAGTTGTACGAGTGGGCCATCCGCCGTCGAGAGGGATTGCTCAGTCACCTTGGACCGCTCGTGGTTAATACAACCCCCTATACGGGCCGATTGCCAAAGGACAAGTTTCTCGTGCGCGAGCCGTCCAGCGAGAACAAGATTTGGTGGGGCAAGGTCAACCGACCGTTTGATCCTGCGAAGTTTCAGGCGCTTTGGCTGCGTGTATGTGGCTACTTGCAGGGGAAAGACGTGTTCATCGAGAGTTGTTACGCCGGCGCTGACAATTCTTATCGCATCCCGATTCGGATCATCTCCGAGCGGTCAGTCGGCGCGTTGTTTGCCCGAACGATGTTCATCCGTGAACTCTCTTCGTATGAGCTGGAGCATCATGTGCCCGAGTTCACTGTCCTGCACGTGCCCGGGTTCCATGCTGATCCGGAGGTCGACGGGACACGGTCGGACGCGTTCGTGGTGCTGGACTTCGGACGAAAACTGGTGCTGATCGGCGGCACAGCCTACCTCGGTGAAATGAAAAAGTCGGTCTTCACCATTATGAACTATTTGCTCCCGCAGCGGGACGTTCTCCCCATGCATTGCTCGGCCAATTACGGTCTGGGCGAAACCGATGTGGCAGTTTTCTTTGGCCTTTCAGGCACGGGCAAGACCACGTTGTCGGCCGACCCGCAACGCACCCTGATCGGCGACGACGAACACGGCTGGAGCGAAACTGGCGTGTTCAACTTCGAGGGCGGTTGTTATGCGAAGGTCATCCGCCTGTCCCGTGAGCAGGAGCCGGAGATTTTCGAGACCACCCGCCGTTTCGGCACGATTCTCGAAAATGTGATGGTCGACATGCGCACGCGCCACATCAATCTTGATGACGCTTCCATCACGGAAAATACCCGTGGTGCCTATCCCATTAGTCACATTCCCAACATGACCCGTACCGGCGGCGGCGGTCATCCAAAGAATATCATCATGCTCACCTGCGACGCCTTTGGTGTGTTGCCCCCTGTGGCCAAGTTGACACGCGAACAAGCGATGTACCATTTTCTGTCGGGCTATACTGCCAAGGTCGCCGGGACCGAGGCGGGCGTGACCGAACCACAGGCTACATTTAGTCCGTGCTTCGGCGCCCCGTTCATGGCGCTGCCTCCGAGCACCTATGCCCGACTTCTCGGCGATAGGATCAGCAAGCACAAGGTCGATGTCTGGCTTGTCAACACAGGTTGGAGTGGAGGCCCGTACGGAGTTGGTCAACGCATCAAACTCCCCGTTACCCGTGCGATTGTGAAAGCGATCTTGGACGGGGTCCTAAAGAAGGCCGAGATGAAGCAGGATCCCATCTTCGGTGTACGTGTGCCGACCTCCTGTCCAGAGGTTCCGTCGGAAGTGCTGGAGCCGCGCAAGACGTGGAAAGACACCGCGGCATACGACCGGAAGGCGCGAGAACTGGCAGCCATGTTCGAAAAGAACTTCAAAGAAGAGGCCAGCGACGCGCCTGCAGAGGTCGGGGAGGCCGGCCCGAAGGTGTGACGAGCCCGCCCACCAGCGAACTTGAAGCCGTAGCCGAAAACGAAGTGTACGCGATGAATACGGGGGAAATACAGCCCTCGGTTAAAGACCCGCGTGTTGAACTTGGAATGAGATCGGGATGCAGCTTCCGACGAGAATGTGGCCGATTTGGTGCAACAACTCGCCACCGAGATTGCAGCGCACCCTTTCGTTAAGGGTATGCGTCCCGAACATCCTAAAGCGACGCCAGCAGGTCGACCACGTCTTTGTGGTGCTGCACGCATTGCTTGGCGAATTGCGTCAGGAACTCTTTCCGCTTCGGGTTTCCATCCTGGTCCGCCAATTGATCGGCCAGATGAGACGCATAATCCAACGCTTGTACTTGCGTCAGTAACAATCGCAATTCAAATGCTTTCCCGCTGGAAAACAGCAGGTCCTTGGTAGTCGTCGACGCGATGGCCGCACGCGTCTTTTCCTCCATGGACGGCAGATGAGACATCTTGAAATTCAACGAGCCATCCTCCTTCGCGAATTCATCCAATTGCTTCTTTGCTTGGCTGAATACCTCCGCAATCTGCTTGATCTCAGCCGACACCTTCGCACTGGCGCTCTTGATGATCAGGATCTTGTTCACGTTGCTCTGTTCAGAGGCGAGAGTATATAAAATGCTGTACCCCTCGTCGCGAATCCTTGACTGCCTGCCGAAAAATGGAATCACCGGAGGCACCGTGGAGCATCCCGCCAATGCCACGAGGCATACCACTGCGGCGGAGGTGAAAAGTCGTGATGTCATATTCGTGCGCTTACTTCTTCGAAGATCGATCGTGCATCAGAATGCTGATGACCAGGATTAAACCGCCGCCGCCCGCGCCCATAAAACAGAGAATAGCAAGGCCCGGATACCCAAACAAATGGAACGAAGAATCTATCCGCATCATCAGGGCTGCGCCGACAATCAAGGCCGCCAGGATCAGCCCAACGGTGATTCGGTTGGCGACCTTTTGCATTCCCTCGATCAGGACCATCTCGTCAATGGCATCCACCTTGACCTTCAGGTCATTCCGCGCCACGACATCCAGGATTTGATTCACGCGGCCGGGCAATCGCATGAGCAGGTCTTTTAGTTCGAGTATGCCGCCAAACAGGTTGCCCGGTGAGAGAGCCTTCCATAACCGCTCCTGGAGTAGTTTTGCGCCGTTGCGTCGAATCGAAGCGTTGGGATCAAACTGCGGATCCAGTGTCCGACCGACCAGATCGAGATTCAGCAACGTTTTGCCCAACATGGTCAATTCGGCCGGCAATCGCAATCCACTCTCCGCCGATGCCTGGGTAATTTCCAGGACGACGCGGCCCACCTGCATCTGTTCCAGGGTCGCGGCCTGCTGGGCGCCCACCAGGGCGGCAATTCGGTTGCGAAAGGCGGTCTCCTGAAACTGCTCGGTGACCTCGCCAATCTTGATGGCGACGGTGGCGGCGGCATCACTGCGGCCTTCACTCACCGCCAGAAGCAATTGTAATAGATTCTCCTGCAAGCGCGGGGCGATCCGCCCGGTCATTCCCAGGTCCAGCAGCGCCACCCGGTGATCGTCGGTGATGAAGACGTTGCCGGGGTGCGGATCGGCGTGAAAAAAACCGTCGACGAGGATTTGTTGCAGATAGGCCCGAAACAGCTCCTCGGCCAGTTCCGCGCCCATCAATTCCATGCGCGCCAGTGGGCTCAGTGCCGTGATTTTTTGGCCGGTGATATACTCCATCGTCAACACCCGCGAGGTGGTGAAGTCCTCGATCGCCATGGGCACGACGATCCGGTGGAAACTCTTGAGATTGACGTTCAGCGTGAGGAGGTTGCGCGCTTCCTGACGATAGTCCAATTCCCGCCATAAACTCCGGCGAAGCTCTTCCAGCGTTTCAACGAACCGGTAGCGTTTTCCCCACTCCGTATGCTTGTCGAGAAACTCGGCGATGTCTTCCAGGGCGTCCAAATCCTCAGCGATGATCTCGCGAATGCCGGGTCGCTGCACCTTTACCACCACGGCCCGGCCATCCCGTAACCACGCGCGGTGGACCTGTCCCAACGACGCCGCCGCGAGAGGTTTGGTATCAAAGTTGGAGAAGGCCTTCGAGATTCGCACACCCAACTCATGGGAGACAATAGCGTCTATTTCCTCGAACGGGAAGGGGTCGATGTTGTCCTGCAGGCGGGTTAACGCCTGAATGTAAGCGGGGGGAAGAAAATCCGCCCGCGTGGACAGAAGCTGGCCGAGCTTGATGAAGGTCGGCCCCATCTTTTCCAGATCCCGCGCCAATTCATCGGCACGAGGCTCGGATGGCAATGTTTTGTCAAACGGCTCGATTCCGAGAGTTTCGTGCAAGCCAGTATTGGCCAGCATGTCCGAGCGCCCATACTTGATCAGCAAGAAAGCGATGTCCTTGTAGCGCTTCAGATGCTGCGGCTTTAGTGAGATTCCCATAATAATACTGTTCCCGGGTCTTACGGCTCGGTTCGCTTCGCCGTCAGTAGCAGCATGGCCGACGAAATCGCGCCGCCCTGCGTCTTAAATCTCCATAAGCCTCTTCGGCTAGCGGAGCAATAGCACCACAACAACGATGACGAGAACAAGGCCGAGCGCGCCACCGCCAAAGATGTAAAAGCTGGCCAACGTGGGCAATAATAGAAGGGCCATCGGTTTCCTTTCAGTTTTGATGGCAACTCATTTGCCATCGCTTTCTACAGTGACGGTAGGCGATGGGCCGGTCTTTAGCCATGGGGTAGAACCCTACCGTGGATTAGGAGAGGCGTTCCCCGACATCCTCGTTCAGCCGGATACGAAACATCCGCTTCTGCCAACGGCGAGAACGCGGCGGCAGACTTGCTACATGTGGTTACGGAGGCGGGAGTGGTGGCGGCAGTGTGGCGTTAGGCCGCTTTCTTTGCCTCCGCTCGCACGCGGAAGTAGCGAACCGGATACCATACGCAAATAGCGGAGGCGTACGCGAGCATCCCGAGCCCGATGTCGTAGCCCCACTCTGACGCTTGAGGATAGAAGAAGAGAATGGCCCCGCCAAGCGTGGCAATAAAGAATGCGGGCATCACCAAGAAGAGCAGTCCGGGCCACGGCGGGGTTTCCAGAGTTACCCGGCGGGAAAATGCCGCGAGTTGTTCTTCTCCCATCGCTTTGGCCATGACGATTTTAGATGCGTTGGATGCTGCGACCAGGAACGACGCGGTCAGAAGGACGACACCCATCGGCGGCGACGCATACGCTACCAGTCCGACAAGAATTGTCAGGAAAGCAAATTTCCAACCGAAACGCCGGGCGACGGGATTCGCTTCGAGCTTCAGTGTTGGCGTGACGAGGTATGTTGTCCAGACATCCGCCGCGCGTGAACAAACGGCCAACCCGGCAATCACATGAACGTATCCATCAATCATTGTACCGTCCTTATTCGTCTGGCATTAGTGTCTGGACAAAGTTGGCAGAACGGGCGCAGAAACCTGTCGAGCATGCCAGGCGATGTCTGGGTGTTTTTCATCCCACCAGACGCTAATGGCATTCATGGAGAGCCTGAAATTACTGGGTTCCCCATTTTGGGGTGGGAAATCACCCTACTGCACTGCTCTAAACCTAGCAGCCTACAACTTGCCCGCGACTCTCCACTGCAACGTAAGCCCAATCGCAGGAATAGCAACCGATAGTTCTGCCGCGAGAAATATACTTGGCGAATTCATTAGGTTTATCAGGGAATGGGGCTTAGGTTGTTGTTGGTCTGAGCGAGCTGCCTCACTCCGACCAAGACGCATAACTGTTTAAAACACGCCATGAGTTGAGGGCGGTCGATCAGGCTGCCCCAACGCTCGTGGAAGAAGGTAGAACAATGCTTGTGATGGAACCGGTTTCCGCTTCAGTCAAAGTCCCTTTACGGATAAAGATAAATTATCTGGAGCCCGCGCAGCTACGCATTCCCGGCCCCGAGTTGCTTATCAACGTGGTGAGAAGGCGTGTCCGCCAACTCGTGCAGGGGCATCGCCCTATCACGCAGACGGATGCGCGGATGGATTTCTCCGATATCGCGCTGAAGGAAATCAGCGAGGGCAAGCTCTCCTACGAACTCGCCGATGAAGTCGAGGTCGTGCCCGAGGACAGCCAACAACAACACGACGGAGTAACGCCAGCGCGTTTCTGATTACCTAAAGAACCGTCGCTTCCGCCTGTCCTGATATTCGGTTCCTGGCCCTTCGAATAGCCGTTGACTGCCAAGATCCACACCGACGTCAACCAATTGCCGACTGCCGCGGCCATTGAGGCCCGGTCGAGTTTCAACAGCGGGAATTAGCGCTCACAAGAAAATGTCTCAGATTATCCCGGATTGTCGCAGGTTGACACGGATGAGAAGCGTCGGGAGTTCGGATGTTGCTTGGCATGCCTGTTGGGTATACGAAATTCTATCCCGATGATGGGAAAGGATCGCGATACTCGCGTCGAATTTGCGCCTACGATTTTTTACACAGTACAGGCACGGCGGCCGTCATTGGGTCTTGGTCCAGCAGCAGCTTGAGCGCCTGTTGCTGGGTCAGACCATCCGGCACGCAGCGGAAATCGCTGGCCTTGGTCACCGAATCGACGCGGCTGGTGATCAGCAGCAGTCGCCTGTTAGTGTAGTGTAATGCCAATGTTGTGATCGCCCACTGGTCGTGCCCCACCACCTGTTGTTCCAGCGAGAAACTGCCTCCGCGAGAGATGTGGCCAAAGATGCCCCAGCCGAAATCAACATCCCGACACAGCTTGCCTTCCACCCGCACAAGGCGCTCCGCCACAGAGTCGATCAGCATCGCCCCTTCCATCCCTTGCAACAATCGCAATTCTGTGGAGCGCGGGCGAAAGTCCGGGTTGGGGCGAAATGTCACCAAAGCGAGTTCGCGACCGGCACTATCCCTTTCCGCACCCGCATGCCGGTAGAGGAATGCATCCGGAAGCACCTGGATCACGCTGTGTAGGCTGGCTTCGTCGGAGTGTTTCTCGGTTTGGAGTTTCACCAAACGGGCGCGATTCGTCAGCAGGCTGCGCAAGCGTTCCTCCTCCTGTTGCCTCTGCGCTGGAGGAAGGGGCTGGCCGTTCTGGAGAATCAACCGGCTGATTAGCAAGTCGCGGGTCTCGACCATCACACAGGTCTCCGAACTTTGCGGCGTCTCTTTGTGGACCCGGTACATATACTGGCCGCCCGTGTCAGTCGCCGCCAGTTCGTGAGCCACTGTCTGCCGCACCAACTCCGTGGCCGCAACATCTGGCGACTGAGTTTGCGCCGCTCCTCGAGACGCCATGAGTAAGATCCACACCAGTGCGACCGCCCTGAAGCGGACATGATTTACGGTTGCGCGCTTGGCCAAGTTGGACTCGTGTTGGAGGGTCAACAAGGGCACCCGGCCGATCTGCCGCAGGCAGACCGGAATGGGCTCGGGGCTTTGGGTTTGTTCTCGTTCCAATTCAATCACCGTAAAGCTCTTCCACCCCTGCGGGGAGAAAGTTCGCATCGGCCATGTCTGACCTGCTCCAACTCCGGTGTCGATGCGTGCCTGAGCTTATCCCTGGAGAAACACTACGCGATGGGCTGACCTTTTGCCATGGGGTATAACCCCACCTCATTCCCGAATGACGCATTTCTTTCGCAAAGAGTCTTTCCGACTCGGCTGCCACATCCAGCCGCATCGCGCTCAACACCTGCTGATGCTCGACGTTGGTTCGTTGGAGTTCGCAACGCAAGAGGAGGCCATCATGCTGCCGGGCTACGCACAGCCGACCCAGGTGGTGAAAACCTGGTTCATTTGCAGGTTTGGCGAATGATGACGGTGGCGAGTATAGTGCATTCATTGAGCATGAAATCACAACTAAGGTATTCCAGGAAGGTGACATCATGACGGATCCAGACGGCCGACCACACCGCTCGATTCTGCGAGGAATTGCCCATCGGGCGATGCTTGAAAAAGGACTTGTTCCGGATTTTCCACTCCAGGCGCTCGCCGAGCTCGACGGAATCCACGGGCCAGCGACGCAAACGGAGGGATCGACGCGTGATCTCCGGAACCTTCTCTGGTGCTCCATCGACAACGATGATTCGCGCGATCTGGACCAGCTTACCGTTGCCGAAGCCATGCCCGACGGGGTCACCAAGGTCCTGGTCGCCATTGCCGACGTTGACGTGGTCGTCAAGAAGCAATCGGCACTTGACGATCATGCGCGGCAGAACACCACCTCGGTCTACACGGCTGCCGAGACGTTTCCGATGTTACCCGAGAAACTCTCCACGGATCTTACCTCTCTCAACTATGAATCCGACCGCCTGGCCATCGTCATTGAAATGGTTCTCGGCGGGGACGGATCGCTTCAGAGTTCGGACCTTTATCCCGCGACAGTGCATAATCGGGCCAAGCTGGCCTACAACACCGTGGCCGGCTGGCTGGAGGGTAACGCGCCGATGCCACCCGGGATCGGCACGGTCACCGGTCTGGACGGGAACCTTCGACTCCAGGACCGCGTGGCCCAGAAACTAAAGGCGCTCCGGCATCTGCACGGTGCGCTTGATCTCGAAACCATCGAGGCCCGTCCGGTCTTTGACGGAGATGAGCTCAAGGACCTGGCAGCCGAAACAAGGAACCGAGCCAAAGACATTATTGAGGACTTCATGATCGCCGCCAACGGCGTTGCCGCCCGATACCTCGCGTCGAAAAAGTTTCCGTCACTGCGGCGCGTGGTCCGCACACCCAAACGCTGGGACCGGATCGTCGAGCTTGCCGCCGGGCGGGGCTCAACGTTGCCCAAGGAACCCGACGCAAAGGCCCTGGAACAATTCCTTGTGTCGGCGAAAGCCGCTGATCCACTCCGCTTTCCCGATCTCTCTCTTAGCGTCATCAAACTCCTGGGTGCGGGCGAATATGTCGTCGAACTTCCGGGAGGCAGTGTTGCCGGGCACTTTGGTTTGGCGGTTAAAGACTATGCTCATTCCACCGCTCCGAACCGCCGCTACCCCGATCTAATTACACAGCGGTTACTGAAAGCCGCCGTGGCGGGACGTTCCCGGCCCTACGAGAACGACGAATTGGAAGCGCTCGCCAAGCACTGCACCGAAGCGGAAGACGCCGCAAAAAAAGTTGAACGTCAGGTCACAAAATCCGCCGCGGCAATCCTGCTGGAATCAAGGATCGGGGAGCAGTTCGATGCCATCGTCACCGGCGCATCGGACAAGGGCACGTGGGTCCGTCTTCTGCATCCGCCCATTGAAGGAAGATTGGGGAGCGGCTTTGAAGGAGTGGACGTCGGCGACCGGCTCCGCGTCCAACTGGTCCGCACGGACGTGGAGCGCGGATATATCGACTTTAAGCGAGTGGTATAAGCAGCGGCGGATTGCAGCATGACGAAGGGAGTGCGCTGATTTGTCAGCGCTCTTCCCTGTAACGGCACAACAAACTCAAGCTGCCGCACTCCAAAGCGCTCGTACGCTTACGGCGCCACGGGCAACGAGACTGTCGAGGTGTTCACCGCGTCGCGATAGATTTTCACGGTGGGTTGGCTCAGGTTGGGCAGGAAGAACGGGTAATCGCGGCTGGTGATCTGGAAGAAAATCTGGCTGCCCGCTCGAAATGTGTGGTTCACCGTGAAAGGTGAGAAATCAATCGCGTGCGGTGTGGCCGGGTTGGCAGTGTGATCCTTGAAAGCGCCGCGCGTGATGAGTTGAGTCTTGCCCTTGGCCGGGTGCTCGAGAATTTGTACATAATAATAGGCGTTCGATTTGCCGGCTGAGACGATTAAGTGGCATGATGGTGATCCGACGACGTTGAGGTCCGCGGGCAACGTAGCGCTGGTGAACCGGGCCCGGTTCGCGCCGCCGTCGGGCTTCGTGAAGATTTTTGAGTTCAGGATGCTGCCCGCGTCGGAATTGAGGATGGCGTTCACCGAAAGGATGGATTCCATCAGCGTGTTGTCGTCCGCGCCGACTGCGCGCAGGAGCGGACGCAGCACAAACAAGAAGCCGGTCGAAGGCGGCAATTTCTTTACTTTGCCATTCGGGGCCGGGCTGACTGTGGAGAGCGTCGACCCGTTGAGGAAGTACGTATTCGTAACCGTACCTGACAGCGGCAGGCTGCTGACCTGTATCAAGGCATTGCCTGACCAGTTCGTCGTGTTCTCCGGGGCCAACGTCACGAGCGGCTCGTTCGTGATGCCGGTGTCGATGCCCTTGAGCCATTGGTCGAACCAACGGACGGCTTGGCCGCGCAAATAGACTCCTTCATTACCCGTGATGCTGAGCGAAGCGGGTGGATGCCCCAGCCCGCCAATGTACAGTTTCAGGAACGGGATGGACTGGTTGGTTTGAACGAGCTGAAGGGCCTGTTCGGCGGGAAACAAATCATCCTGCCAGCCCTGAATCACAAACGCAGGGACGGTCAACTCCGCTGGATTGAAGATCACCGAGCGCCAATCGATATTGCTCTCGGGACCGCCCTGGCGCGTCGCTTCGGGCGTGCCGTTGAGAATGTCACGGAGCCAGTCGAACATCACGGGTGCATAGTTTGGATTCTCGAAATCAAAGCCAGTGGCGAAGAGCCCAAGTGTATACGTCAATTTGGGAACGTCGTTGGGCGCCAGCGCCTGGTACAGGTCCGTCCAACCGATGATCGGGATTACCGCGGTCAAGCCGGCCACGTGCGTCCGCATGATCTCGAAGGTGTGTCCGCCGCCGTACGATGGCCCCATGACACCGAACTTGCTCGCGCTGGTGACGGGGATCACAATCGCCGGCGCATCCCCGATCGAGCCTGTTTGCATCGCCAGGATGATGGTTTTCAGGTCGTTGACCTCGTTGGGTCCGACCAACGAAACCAAGCCGTCGGAATTACCGAAGCCGCGCACGGTGGGTGTGACTACGACGTAGCCCGCTGCAGCAAAATCCTCAGCGAGCGTTACGATGGTGGCGGTGCTTTTGGTTTCCCCGAAGCCGTGGACCACCACCACCGCCGGAGCGGGCGCGACGACGCCATCGGGCACATAGACATTGGCGTCGAGATGGATGGAGTTGGTCGAAGATGCGGACGTATCACCGTTGGTCGTCCCATCTGCGGTCACCGGGACCGGGATGCGCGTGCTGTAGATGGTATATGTCCCACCCAGCGCTTGCGTCGATAGCGCCAAAAGAAACAAAAAAATAAGCCTGCCTTGTTTCATACCGATGCCCCCTGTTGTCGTTGACGTGCCTTCACCCTACGGGAGAAATCCGATTTTGCAAATACTGTCCTGATTGATTTGAGCAGTTTCGGCCAGGGGCGGGAGCGCCGGCGGGTCATGGTGATTCAGGGATTTGCGAATCCCGCCAATGAGGGTTCGCGGCGAGAGTGGTTTCTGGACGAAACCACAAAGTCCACCCTGAAGCATCTTTGGTGAGACATAGTTATCACACGCGGTCGTTAACAGGACGCGAACGTGAGGATTGATGCGTTGCAGCCGTTCAAAGACTTCGTCCCCGCGGAGGTTGGGCATGAAGTAGTCCAACAACACCAATTGGATTTCCGGCCAAAGAGCCTCATAGACATCGAGGCCTTCCAGGGGGTCGGAGACGGTCAGGACCACCCAGCCTTCGCGTCTCAACAATCTGCGGACGCTGTTCAAGACTTCCGCGTCATCGTCGATGACGAGGATGACATCTTGGCCGACACTGGCAGACCCGCCGGTGGTGGAATGATTGGACTGAGTCAGGTCAGAGTCGTTGTGAGGAATTCCTTCTATTGCCATACCTGGCGAACCTCGGTTATCAGACCGTCTTTGATCCGCAGTTTCCAAATGAAGCCGTGTGCGCCATGCGCCCGAGCCTCCGCCTCAGCTGTGGCCGAGTCCTCCGCCGTCATGATGATAATCCGCGTAGGGCAGGCGGCAGCGCAGAATCGCCGTCGCTTGCAATCCGTCCATGACCGGCATGTGCAG
>JBEKUF010000021.1:0-29062 GCA_049515295.1 Verrucomicrobiia bacterium
TTTGTGACGACATTTTTCAACAGGTAAATCAAAGCCGCTGCGAATCAGACGGGAACGGCTGGCCTGGGAGCGCGGCTGGGGCCAATGCCGCTGACGGATTGCGGCTCTTGCAGCCGAACGACGCGGTTCATCGCGAGGGCGATTCACCACGAGCGGCGCTGTGAGGCCACCGCGCCCTACCAACGACTATGACGATCCAAGTCCCGAGCGTAGTGGGGCGGGCGTCTCGCCCGCCGGAAGGCAAAATCGTGGCTCAGGCGACGGCAACGGCAGACACGGGCGGGACGCTCGCGCCACCAAACGCAAGCAGGGACGCTCGCACTACCTACCAACGGCATAAGGAGCGATGATGAAAGGGTTAGCAGCATTGAGGTTGGGTACGGTTGTCCTTGTTGGGGCGTTCAGTGCCCTATTGATTAATTATTTGTTGCCCCCACGTGTTTGGACAGAAGGCGACTTGGTAAGATGCGTTCTAAACAATTGGTATGACTATGGGTACTTGGAATTGAAGGGCCATTTCGTCATGAATGCCGGGGGAATAAATCAAGGGGAGACCCCGGTCCGTCATGAAGCGTCCACTGGTCTTGATTTGCTTCCTCTCCATTGGCTGCACCTGATGACGGGCGACTTGTTGGTGGCCCTACGCGTCTTCCTCATTTTGCTTACCGTGGTACTGGCTCTATCCGTTTGGGTGTTTCTGGGAAAGACACCATTGGCGCTTGCCGCGGCCGCTGCATTCTGTTTCTCGCCCGGCTATATCCAAAATGCGGTGGACTGGGGCGAGATCCCAGGCGCAGTTCTGTTGGGCATTCCGCTTCTGATCTGTTTCCTCAAGGCTCTGGAGTCGAACAGGCAAAGCAACGCGGTGATCGGTTTGTGGCTGTTACTGATCGCCTGTTATGTACAGATCGAATGGTCAACGATGTTTGCCATATTCATTCTATGGTCCACTGTTGTTGCCATTTGGTGGCGGACAAACCATCGGCGTGTGATTTCATTTACCGTGTTTTTGGCGATCGTCCTGCTCTTGTGCTTGACTGCCAAGGTGCTCGCCAAGGTTGCAAGTCAGGGCGAGAGCAGCGGCAGTCTGTTCCGGGATTCGCTTCGCTATCTCGGCACCCAGACATTGGGACCGATTGGCTATGATGGAAAAACCCCAATGTCATGGGGTCTGGCGTTGAGGCGACTGGTTTCAGTCGACCTAATCGGTCTCTTGCCGCTTTGGTTGACGTTTGCCTGGGTCATCGCCCGATCACCGAGAGGGAATGGCCGGGGGACACTTTTGAATCTGACACCCCTGCTGGCATCTGGGTTTTCGGTCTTGGTCATGCGGAACTACTTCGCCCCTCACAAATGGGTCCAAATGCCCATCTTCGGCATGGGGATTCTACTCAGCATGCATCTTTTCCTGGGAGCAAACGACCACGCTGCTGTGAATCAAGAGCCGAAGTTGCCAGCACCGGTTCACTTGAGAAATCCGGCGCTATTAGTTTTCTCGCTGGGCAGTTTTCTTTATTGCTTGGGTGTCCTTACCGTTTTCAAGGTTAATGATGCGGAGAAACACGCGTTGGTAGCTGTTGTTTCTGAGAATACCCCTCGCAGTGCACTGGTGGTCATTGGCCCCAATCTCAGTCCCTACCTCGCCGCTGACCCTCGTCCTAAGTATACGATGGGGCTGTTGGACAGGAAGACTGTGGTGGCACAGGCGCCCGTACGTCAAATGACCGAAGTCGTAGAATCCAAAGACGTATATTTCATCGACTCTGAACCTCTGCCCGAATTAGGGGTTCCGCTTGCATCATCGGAGGCAGCCAGAATTGAGTGGATCGAACAGCTTCTGGGTTGGTACCGGCACAATATTGCCCAGTGGACAGCCAAGACCAGGCCAACACTTCCGTCCAAATACTACCTTTACAGAATTGCTGCGCAAAGCCCGCCCTCTGAAAGCACTCCGAGAGAATTGAGCAAGATGAACTGACCTGATGTCATGTAACAGAAATGATTTTCCAATGATCCATGTCCCCCCTCACCTTAATCCTCTCCCCCAAACGACGGGGGAGAGGAGATCTTCCCTCTCCCTTGCCGTATAAGGGAGAGGGCGTGCCCCGCCGTAGCCAGCCGTTTGGCCGAGTCGGGTCAGGGTGAGGGTTCTGCCGTTTCCCCGCCATCACCTTTAATCGCACCCCCGCGCCAGGAATCATGAAGCTTGACTTTGGATTGGCGTTGCGGCTCCCTAGCGGCGTATGTCCGTGGGGGAAAACGGTCAGACAACCGAGATTCAAGCCAGTGCCGACGCGTTTTACCCGACGGCCGACGTCAGATACCAGTCCAAGATCGACGACCCTTATTCGAGCCATTCGGTAATTCTGGCGCGACTGGGTAACGGGAGAGGAAAGAGACTGCTGGATGTGGGCTCGGCACAGGGTGTGCTGGCACAGAAGTTCACCGAACGCGGGTTCGAGGTGACGTGCATTGAAGGCAGCCAGAAGCTGGCGGCGTTGGGTCGAGACAAGTGCCACGAGATGATTGTCGCGGATTTGGACAAGCCATTGCCGCAGCTCAACGGACAATTTGACGTGATTGTCTACGGTGACATTTTGGAGCATCTGAGGAATCCGATGGAGGTTTTCATGGGATTCAATCGCTCGCTGCGATCAGGGGGCCAGGTGATCGTTTCCGTGCCCAATGTCGCCCACCTGTGGGTGCGGCTGAACCTGCTGTTGGGCCGTTTCGGATATGCCGACCGCGGGATCCTCGATCGGACCCATCTTCGGTTCTTCACACTGTCCATCTTCAAGAGGTTCCTTTCCGACGCCGGACTGGAATGGGACGAAATTGTCGCCACGCCGGTGCCGCTGCTGCTGCTGGTGCCCAAGCGCCACCACGGGAAGTGGCTGCGCGTCGTGCAGGTGTTGAATGCCGGACTGGCGAGAAGTTGGAAACGCATGTTTGGCTATCAGTTCGTTGCCGTGGCCCGTTTGAGGAAGAACTCATGAAGCCCAAGGTCGTCGTCGTTATGCCCGCTTATAATGCCGGACGCACGCTTCGGATGACTTACGAGGAGTTGCCCAAGGACACCGTGAGCACGGTGATTCTGGTCGACGACGGCTCGACCGATGAGACGCTGAAGATCGCCCGGGAGTTGAACCTGGAAGTGTTCATGCACGATCGCAATTATGGATACGGCGCCAACCAAAAGACCTGTTACGCGGAGGCCTTGAAAGCCGGCGCTGATATCGTCGTGATGGTACATCCCGATTATCAATATGACCCGCGACTGGTGCCGCAGATCGTGGCGCCGATCAGCCGCGGGGAGGCGGATGTCGTGCTCGGTTCCCGTCTCAAGGGCGGCACGGCGCTGCAGCAGGGGATGCCGTGGTGGAAGTACTACTCCAACCGGTTTCTCACCTGGGTGGAGAACACGACCTTTGGGTTGAATCTCTCCGAGTACCACACCGGCTATCGGGCCTTTCGCAAAGAGATCTTGGAGTCGGTCAATTACACCATCGATTCCGATGGATTCATCTTCGACCAGGAAATCATCGCGCAGTGCGTGTCGGCCGGAGCGCGGATCGCCGAGATCGCCGTGCCGACGCGTTACTTTGCTGAAGCGTCCTCGGCCAGCTTCGGGCAGAGCGTCATTTATGGCCTGAGGATTCTCTGGCTGGTCACGAAATACAAATTGTTTCGCTGGAACTGCATCCCCGGACGGCAGTTCGTCAGTCTCCGAGCGCGCTACACCAGGGTGGCGTCCAACCCCGGCTGAAGACAGGTCGTGACTCAAGGACGGCTTGGATGGGGCCCGCCGCGATGGCAGCGGGAAATTGTGCCCTTGAATCGGCGGTTTGCCAACCGAACATGCAAAATTCTGCTAACGCGCACTAATTTTTGCGGGGCGGACCATCATCGGACGACAGGGTTCTGAGCCACGCACGTTTGACCTTTCGTCCACGAGAATGATACAACTAGGCACAAGCGAGGCGGGCCGCCTTGCGATTCATCGAAATCCATGATTTCGCATACGGACAGGCACCCTGGCCAACACTTCCGTCCCAATACTACCTGTACAGAATCGCCGCGCAATGCCCGCTCTCTGAAAGCACTCAAAGACAATTGAGCAAGATGAACTGACCTAGTGCTCTTTCAAAGTTGATTTCGAGGGTAGGGCGCGACCGCCGGGCGCGCCGCGTCGTTCGGCTGCACGGGCCGCCCGGCGGTCGGCCCCTCCGAGGCGCTCTACGAGTATAATGATTCCAAAACGAATCATTCAGACAGGAAAGACGCCTGACCTGCCCCCTTTATGCCGGGCGGCCGTTGCGAATGTTCGCCTGCTGAACCCCGATTTCGAGTATTGTTTCTTCGACGACGATCAGGTTGCGGCCTTCATCGCTGAGCACTTCCCCGAGTACCATGCTTTGCGAATTGAATAGATTTGGACCCGCTTCGCGGTAGATTCTTATGGTCTTCGATAATTCCCAAAAGGATGGGAGCTTGGTTGCACCCCAAGTTGCTCCGGCGAGTTCGGTGGAGAATACGGACGTAGCTGGGGCTGCTCTGCAAGGCAGCAACCTCATGGAGGCGCATCTCAAAACCGATCACCTGCTTAAAGACCTTAAGGGGCGCACGATCTCCAGCGGGTTTGTCACGATGGTGTCGGCGGGGATTCAGTTTGCGCTGAACCTGGGCTCCACGATGGTCTTGGCGCGCCTGCTCACCCCGCGGGACTTTGGGCTAGTCTTTATGGTAACAACCGTGATGAGTTTTTTCCGAATCTTCAAAGAGATGGGCCTTTCCACAGCCACTGTACAGCGCGAGGGAATCACTCACACTCAGGTTTCCAACCTTTTTTGGATCAACGTCGGCGTGAGCGGTCTGGTCAGCATGATCGTGGCGGTCTCCGCGCCTGCCATCGCCTGGTTCTACCGGGAACCCCGGCTTGTTGCAGTTACCATCGCATTCTCCATCACTTTCTTGTTAAACGGCGCGACCGTCCAGCACATGGCGCTGCTGGCCCGGCAGATGCGCTTCAAGGTGATCGCACTGATCCAAGTTGGGTCCATGGTAGCTGGCGTTGCGGTCGGCATCGGCATGGCCTGGCTCGAGTGTGGCTATTGGTCCCTGGTGGGAATGCAGGTATCGACCGTGATTGTGACCTTTCTGATGACATGGTGGGCTTCTCGCTGGCGTCCTCAATTCCCGAAGCGTCGCAGCGGGACACGGCCCTTGCTGAGTTTTGGAGTCAACCTTGCCGCTGGTGAGTTTGTATGGTCTATCGCGCGCGGGACGGATGGCCTTCTAATCGGGAGATTTTGGGGCGCCGATTCAGTGGGTCTCTATTCCAGGGCGGGGGCTTTGCTCGCGAGACCCATCCTGCTATTGATGTTCCCGATTGAGAGCGTTGTCATGCCGATGCTTTCGCGTCTGCAATCTCAACCAGAGCGCTATCGCCGCACGTTTCTACAGGTGTACGAGGCGATCGCGCTAGTAGGCGCAGTTCTTACGAGCCTGTTTCTCGTGCTAGCCCATCCGCTGACGCTCGTGGTGCTAGGGCCCAAATGGGAGAAAGCGGCTGTCATCTTTGCAGCGTTCACCATTGCATCGCTGTGCTATGTGCTGACCACCGTTTCCACGTGGCTGTTTGCCAGCCAGGGCCGCGGTAGGGAATCAATGGGTGCGTTGCTGATGACTTCGGGTTTTACAATCGTCTCCTACCTGATCGGCTTGCCCTTCGGCCCCGTCGGTGTGGCGATCTCATTTTCCATGGCAGGTCTTGTGGTTCAGATGCCAATCCTTTTCTATATGTCGGGGCGGCATGGCCCCGTGACCATGGCTGATCAGTGGACCGGATTTTTGCGTCACGTGCCTGTCTGGGCAGTCGTCTGCGGCGCGACCTACCTGGCGAGCAGGTTGGTTGTGAATTCCTCTCCGCTGATGCAGTTGGCGATTTGTGCCCCGACTGGTCTGTTGGCGGGGTCTGTCTTTACATGCATCTATGCTCCGTCACGTACTGTGGCGCTGACGCTGTTTTCTGCGCTGCGAGAGTGGCAGAGAGGCCGTAAGGCGTTGCCGGAATAGGCATCATTCACTTATGAAAGGGTTGGTTAGGAGCGTGCTGTCGCATTTCGGCCAGACAAGCTGGGCTATTACCGGACTTTGACCTGTGTGGCAGACCACGCAAAACATGCGGTTGCCAGCAATTCAAGGGCCCAACCCCAATTGTTGTCATGGAGGTTCAGGTGGAGCAACTCTTCGACATGGTTAAGAGCGAAAGCACGAATGACAACGAACAGCAAGAGCAGCAGGACTCCGGTTTGTACTAAAGGCCGCTCTTTGACAAACCACCTCCATTTCTTAAGAAGAGCCGCGAACACTGACAAGAGAGCCATCGTGAATAGCACGGCGAAAACCGTTTGCGCTACCCGCCGGTATTGGTACCAGCCCTCCGTCCGAGCGGCTGCGCGGCCCAGATTGATCAGCGTGGTCTGTAGATTGAGCAGCTTGTTGATGCCTAGAAACAACAGAATGGCGGCCAGTAGCCACCAAGGCTGTTGTTTGCCAGCGGAGCGGTGTCCGTCATGGCGCGCCACAATGCCAGCCCGCGCACAACACAGAGCACCCAGCACATACACGACCGCCACGGCCCATCCCACAGGAGTGAGCTCATCGTTGTCCGAGTGCTGAGCGAACACAATTGCAAAATGACAAAGCACGAATCCAACAGTACCACCATGGCCCAGCGCATAAAAGTGAGATCGCCATTGGCCAAGCGTCGGGTGAATGCAATTGCCACATGAGATCGCCAATTGCGTGCTCAATTCCAGCTCAAGGATCGCGGCCAGGGCGATAAAGAAACTCTGGGTGCGGGTGCACGGGGCTAGTCGCCCGCTGTGCGTGTCAAGAGGGTAGAAGAAATCAAGGTTGGTAAGTTTTCGAGCCACATGGGAGCAGTCGAATTCCATTCTGTGAGAGCGCGTTTGGAAAAGCGAGGCAATTGGCCATGATCCTGCTGCTGGGAGCGAGAGGTTATATCGGGCAGGCGTTTGTGGCAGAATTGCGAAGGCGGCGCTATCCGTTCGCCCCACTCACGCGGATGGCGATCGATTACACGCAGTTCGACATCCTGTTCGATTACGTGCGCAAGATGAGGCCCAGCTTTATCATCAACGCGGCTGGTTACACCGGCCGGCCGAACGTCGACGGGTGCGAATCAGCCCGCGCGGAGACGCTGGCGGCCAACGCCCTGCTTCCCCAGACCGTTGCGCGTGTGTGTCTGGTGACGAACACACCGTGGGGACACGTGTCGTCGGGATCGATTTACAATGGAGCCAAGGTGCTCGATAACGGGGGCGCTCGAATCGAAAGCGATCTCAGTCGCCCGGAGATCCGCTGGCTGTTCGAACAGCACCCGGAGAGATTCTTCGGGTTTACGGAATTGGATGAACCGAACTGTTCGTTCCTGAGACCACCCTGCAGCTTCTACAGCGGGACGGTTGCGCTGGCCGAAGAAGCATTGCGGACAGTGAGAGAATGCTATGTCTGGCGTTGTCGGATCCCGTTCAACGAATACGATCAGCCGCGAAACCTCCTGTCGAAGATCCAATACTATCCCAAGGTATACGACAGCGTGAACTCGCTTTCGCATCTGGACGACTTCGTGCAAACGTGTTTGAATCTTTGGGAAAGGGGAGCGCCGTTTGGTATCTACAACGTGACCAACCCCGGTGCCGTCACGACCCGGCAAGTGGTCGCCTTGATTGAGCAGGTCTTGAAACCTGTCCGAACTTTCGAGTTTTGGAAGGATGACGAGGAGTTCTACCGCGATGGCGCGACGGCGCCGCGTTCCAATTGCATCTTGGATGTTTCGAAAGTCCGGGCCACCGGGGTGCGTCTGCGGCCGGTGCAGGAAGCCTTGGAAGAATCGCTGCGAAGGTGGCGGGTAGCTGGCGCAGTGGTGTGGCCGGCGCGACCAGATCCACAACCTGTTCACCATTAACAGGTTCGCCGTCAGTATAAAGTGGTGAAATCGATGATACGAATACGATCAGAACGAGTTATCCCGTTAGCCGACACATGGATTACCAGAGTATGGCTGGGATGGGCGCTGTATTGCCATCTGGCTCTCGTTAGCGGCACGCTGGCGCAAGAGGTGTTGACCCCGCGTCCGGCGATACCAACGACGCCGCCGGCGATCGAGGACATACAGACCAATAGCGCGGGGTATATCGACTTTGGGAATGCGGTTCCCAATACGGGCATCAATGAGCATCCATTCCAGGTGGGGCCTTTGGATATACACCCGAATTTGTTTTACCAGCTCTTGTACGCGACCGGCGTCCAATCCGCACCCGGATTGGCGCAGGACACAATCACCCAGAACATTTCTCCCGGATTATTGGTGAATATCGGCAGGAATTGGACACTGGACTACACGCCGACGTACACAATCTATACGGAGATTCATTCCCCGACAAATGCTGCTCTTCACAACGCCCTCAATCACGCAGCCGCCTTGAACGGTGGGCTTGCCTATGGGGACTGGGTTTTGGGATTTGGCCAGACGTACAATTACTCAGATACGCCACTGATCGCGACTGCCGGACAGACCGTGCAAGAGACGTTTGTCACCACCTTGACGGGATCGTATCGGTTCAATACGGTCATGTCGGTGGACCTGAGCGCCAACCAAAATTTCACGTACTACGACAAACTAACCAACACGCGCGAGTGGTCGACGATGGACTGGCTGAATTACCAATTCTGGCCGCGGCTGGACGGGAGCCTGGGGATTGGTGGCGGCTATGACAACGTGAGTGCGGGCGTCGATTCGGTTTTCGAACAGTACCAAGCACGGGTGAACTGGCGGGCCACGGACCTAACCAGCTTCCAGGTCCACGGTGGTTTGGAAGACCGGCAATTCCTCGGCTCCGGCAATAGTGATCTGATCAATCCGATCTTCGGTGCGGAGGCCAAGTGGAAGGCGTCCGAGGTCACGGCGATCGCGGTGGATGCCGACCGCACCGAGTCCATGTCGCCGTATCAGGATCAAATCATCGAGGCCACCGACGTGACGGCAACCCTGAACCAGCGGTTGCTGAAGAAGCTCTTTTTGAGCGCCGGCGGCGGGTACCATTGGGATACGTACGTATCTACATCCGCCCCCTTTGCGAGCATCAATCGACGTGACAAGAATTATACGATCAACGCCAGCCTTACCTGCGTATTCTTCAAGCGCGGCACGATCGCCGCGACATACCAGTACAGCGAAAACACATCCACACTACCCGGTTACGGGTACAGCAGCAATCAATACGGATTTCAGCTTGGGTACCAATTCTAGCGCGCTCTTGTCCGGTGATGACTCAAGCGGCGCGCCTTTAGACGAACAATGAATACGGCTGACGAACCTCAAGCAGTTGCGGCGCACCCTGCTACGACGGGGCCGGAGGCCGTGTCGCTTGATCGCCCGAAATTGCCAAAGGATTTCGTATGGTCGGTGATCATACTTGTGGCCTGTTTCAGTGTGCCGTTGTTCCATCTGGTATGGTTCGCGGCAACCAGCCTGCTGTATTCGCACGTCTTGTTGGTGCCGTTCGTGAGCGCGTATCTGGCCTGGTTGAATCGGCGCAATGCGCGGGGCTTTTCAGAGCCAAACCGGCGATTCGCGGTACTTGCGTGGTGCGCCGGATCGGTTGTGCTGGCTGGATACTGGCTGGGGGTTTGGTCCGGTTGGCCCATGACGCATCAGGATGGTCTGGCATGGACGACCGCTGCTTTCGTCTGCTTCTTTTTCGGCGTGTGCAGCTTGTTCGCGGACAGAGAAGCGCTTCGAGCCATGCGGTTTCCCCTGTGTTTCCTGGTGTTCATGGTGCCGTTTCCGACGCTGGTACAGAATTGGTTGGAAAGCTTTCTCCAGCGAGGGTCGGCGCTGACGGCCTACGGGTTGTTTCAGTTATCCGGGGCACCGGTCTTTTACAATGACCTGAATTTTCAATTGCCGGGCTTTGCGTTGCAGGTGGCGCCAGTATGCAGCGGCATCCATTCCAGCCTGGTATTGTTCCTGACCAGTCTGGTCGCGGGTCACCTCTTCTTGCGGTCGCCGTGGAAGCGGGGAATCCTGGCGCTGGCCGTGCTTCCACTCGGGCTGTTGCGAAACGGATTCCGTATTTTTGTAATCGGTGAGCTGTGCATTCATATTGGTCCCCAGATGATTCATTCCGCGATTCACCATGAGGGCGGCCCGGTCTTTTTTGCGTTGGCCATGGTGCCATTCTTCCTTCTCTTGATTTTCCTTCGGCGGTCCGAACAGGTGCCGGCGGGATCCACGGACCAGCAACGGAGTTCTTGACCTGCACCTGCCAATGACCATGACACACCCGAACACGCTTTGTTCCGATTTCTTGCGGTGAGCCGTGTCTCTACTCGCTGACGAAGCCCGAGGCGCCCTGACTGGTTGAAGCGGTGCGCGGTGGGACGAGATTGTGCCACTTGAATGGCAGTCTGGTTTCTTGAAATGTGACGTTCGCCTTGGTGCGGGTGACGAGCATGAAGTTGAAAGTATTATACCATACCGCAGAAAAGCGGACCTATCACTACCGGCGCTCCTGGAACTTTCACTCGTGTGTTCTTGCAAGAAGGATGTTGTCCGATATGAGGGACAATTATCTGTCGAAAAGCGACCAAATGCTAACTGCGGCAGAGAAGGTAAAGGATGGCTTGTTAATGACAGCATCGCCTAGACGCATCCGCGATTGCGCTGCGATCCAGATGGACGGCGTGGACGGCGATAGATAGGTTGACGTGTCTGACACGGCCATGGCACTATGCACGATGTGATTGCCCGCTCATCGAGTACGTGCGTGCATCCAATTGAGTCGAGAGAACCCGGTACCGCGAACAGATGGGGGCATTTCATGCGACAGTTTGTGTTTAGGATTCTCGCGTTGGCGGCATTGTTTCTGGCCGTCATGGCCGGAAGCGGTTGCACGCAGGCGGCCAGACGGGCCCGCCACCTGGCGCGTGCCAATCAGTACTTCAATTCAGGCGAACTGGACAAGGCGGAGATCGAGTACTTGATCGTTCTCAGGACCGATCGGGTGAACGCTCCCGCCATCGGCCGCCTCGGGATTATTTACTATGAGCAGGGGTGCTACGGGCGCGCAATGCCATTCCTGATAAAGGGCCGCGAACTGAAGCCGGACGATTTGGATCTGCGTTTGAAACTGGCCGCCATCTATCTGACTGCGGGGAAGGGGAAAGAGGTCCGCGATGAGGCCAACTTCGTTCTCGACCGGAGGCCGCAGGATGCCGAGGCGCCACTGCTGTTGGCGCAATCGGCCGTTACGACAAACGCGATCGAAGAAGTTCAGCAACGATTGAAGGCGGTGGTGGAGAAGGTGGGTGAGACCGCTGCCTTGGATGTGGGCCTGGCACATCTGGAACAGATTCGGGGAGATTTTCAGGGAGCAGCGGCCGATCTGCAACGGGCCAAAGCTCTCGACCCAAAATCGAGTTCGGTGTTTTGGGCCTACGGGAACTTGTACTTTGCGCAAAACGACCAGAAGCAGGCCGAGGAGGCGTTCAAGACGGCGGCCGAACTATCTCCTCCTCGATCTCCGAGGCGGTTGGGATACGCCCAGTACAAGATCCGAGCAGGGGATTTAACGGCCGGCAAACAGCTCTTGCAAGAAATCACCCAGAAGACCCCGGACTATTTGCCCGCATGGAGATGGCTGGCGGAGATCGCCCTGGCCGAAAAGAAAACCGACGAATGCGCGAACATGATCGGCAGAATGCTGACGCGCGACTCGGTGAATTACGACGCTCTTTTGTTGAATGGCCAACTGATGCTGGCCAAGGGTGAACCGGACAGGGCGGTCGTGGAATTCAAGAAGACAGTGGCTGCGTATCCACAGGCGGCCAACGCTCATTACCAACTGGCGGTGGCCTACCTGGCCAAGAACGAGGTGGGGCAGGCGGTGATCAGCCTGAACCAGGCGTTGAGCCTGGCGCCGAATTTTGCGGAAGCCACGTTATTGTTGGCGGGAATCGAAATGAGAACCGGCGAAGTGGGTGCGGCCATCGCTTCGCTGAAGGCGTTAGTGGAAAAACGACCGCAATTTGTCCAGGCCCAAGTCCTTCTGGCCGATGGGTATCGCGCCCAGGGCAATTTCGAATCCGCGATCGAGATCTACCGCGCCATAGAGAAGTTGGCTCCGAAGAATCCAGATGCTCCGTTCCTAATGGGGATGACGTTTCTCCAGGAGAAGAAGCGGGACGAAGCCCGCGCGGCATTCGGCAGGGCCGTGGAATTATCTCCCGATTACCTGGCCGGGGTGGAGCAGCTGGTGGACATGGATACCACGGACAAGCAGTATGAAACGGCCCTGCAGCGGGTGCAGCCGCTCCTTGATCGAAACCCCAAGTCGGCGGAGGCGCGTTTGATTCAGGCCAAGATTTTTCTAGCGCAACAAGATGCGAAAGGGGCGGAAACCGCGCTGTTGAAGGCCATCGAGTTGAAGCCGGAATCTCGGACCGCCCATCTCATGCTCGCGCGGTTGTATGTCGACACCCACCAGGTACCGAAGGCATTGGACGATCTCCGCGCGGTCGTGGAGAAAAATCCAAAGGATGCCGGGGCGTGGATGTCTATCGGTGTGATCCAGGATCAACAGAAGGATTACAATGCAGCCCGCGACACCTACGAGAAACTGCTGGCGGCCAACCCGCAGTACGCGCCGGCGATGAACGAACTGGCGTGGTTATATTCGGAGAGCTTTGGACAGATCAGCAAGGCGTATGAGATCGCTAGGAAAGCCCGGGAATTGCGGCCATACGACCCGTTTACCGCCGATACGCTGGGTTGGATCCTCTATCGGATGAAACAGTACCCGAAGGCCTTGAGTATGCTACAGGAAAGCACCGGCAAGATCGGAGAGCAAGCTGTCGTCCAGCTTCATTTGGGGCTGACGTATTACATGTTGGGCGAGGAAGAACCGGCTCGGGCGGCGCTGCAGCGCGCCCAGGAATTGAAAAAGGACGTTACGTACCGCGACTTGAACAAGGGCGTTTCGTACCGCGAGGAAGCGGGCCAATGCCTGGCAATCCTGGCCATTGATCCCGCGTCTGCCGGGCCCGAGGCGCGGGCCATGTTGGACAAGCGACTGGCGGCGACGCCGGATGACCCTGTGGCCAGGGCGCGGCTGGCTGCCATTGACGAGCGCCAGGGGAATTTTGATAAGGCGACAGAGGGGTATCAGTCGATTCTGACCGCCAATCCCTACAATGTCGGGGCGTTGGTCAACCTCGCACGACTCTACTCGGCCCGTGGGAACGACGCGCACAAAGCCATCGAATTTGCCAAGAACGCGTACAAAATCGCGCCGAATGATCCTGCCGTCTCCTCGATTCTTGGTCGGCTGGCGTTTCAGACGGGCGACTACAAATGGGCAGCGAGCTTGCTCCAACAAGCGTCGGGTCAACAACCCCAGAATCCCGAAGTGCTCTTTGATTTCGCGCTGGCCTCCTACAGCGTTGGCCAGGTGCCCGGTGCCGCGGCGAATGCGAAGAGTGCCCTGCAGGCGGGGACTGGTTTCTCGCGTGCGGATGCCGCGACACGTTTTCTGGACATGATCGCGCTGGCTGGCGACCCGGCGCAGGCCGCTGCGTCATCATCCCGCGTTCAGGACATATTGAAATCGCAACCCGACTACGTGCCCGCGCTCATGGTGATGGGGGCGATTGAGGGCCAAAAACCGGATCTCCGCACGGCGGAGCAGGTCTATGAAAAAGTGCTGTCGCTGTATCCTGACTTTGGACCGGCGAAGAGGCAGCTGGCAATTCTGTATGCGGCGGATCAACCCGCCGACAACCAAAAGGCGTTACAGCTCGCGATGCAGGCTCGAGAAGCGTTTCCCGAAGATCCGGACGTTGCGAAGGCGCTGGGCATCCTCGCCTATCGGCAGGGTGACTACGCGAGGTCGTTCCGGCTGCTGCAGGAGAGCGCCAGCAAGCTGAATGGAGATGCCAAGGTATTCTACTACCTGGGCATGGATCAATATCGACTCAAACAACAGGCAGAAAGTAAACGATCGCTCCAGCGCGCCTTGGACTTGAGTTTACCCGGTGAGCTCGCCAACGAAGCACGGCGCGCGTTGGCTGAACTAAAGTGAGTTCTCTCACCGCCCAGAGTATTCAGCTTCCACCGAGAAGTGTGTGACGCTGGCGCAGGCCGCGTGCCTCACGCAGTGATCTGTTCGTGCAATGAGCGCGGCCATCTTGCGGAGCATCATTGCCGTCAGACAGGCTTGGAATCGGAGATTGACGTGGGAAACAACCTTTTCGATAGGGGTACTGATCGACTTGGCGAAGTGTAAACTATCCCTAAAGGACGTCGGATTTCTTTACGGTTTCCATCCCCCATCCCGGACCTCTGATCGCAACAAAATATTTCGACTGATACACATCATGTTGTGGATTAGCTACTTATGAATCTGAAAATGAAGCAGGAAACCTGTTGGCATGTCGTCTGCTTGGTTTGCCCGTCGGATGGTTGCGGAAACAGGGAAAGCAAAGTATAGGGTCAACAAATAGGAGACGGGATATCATGAAGAGCAGACTCATCAAACTTTTGATCGTCGGAGCTGTTATCGCCTTTGTGGGTTCGAGCGTGACGGTACGGGCACAAACTGCTGCGATTGAGCTCTTGAGCGGGGCCAGCACCATTGTCGTCCAGGATAATGGCGTCGGCGATACGAGTTCGGCCATAGGCGACATCCAGTGGAATGGAAGCATTAATGGTTGGACCATTGTGGTCACGACGGGAGATTCAAAGCCGATCTTGGGAAGCGCAGCTTCCCCGCAAATGGATCTCTCTGTCACCTCTGCTACGCCCGGTGCCGGTGCCTTGACCGTTGAGTTCACAGATACTGGCTTTACGGGAAACGGCGCGATAATCAATACCACCAACGGCGGCAATAATGGAACAAGTGTGGAGACGGCGAGCGTGTTGGTGGATCCGACTGATACTCAATTCGGCGGGTCCCCTGCTACATCGGTTGGGGTGTCGCCTTACTCCCTCACCATTGTGGATTGTTTCACCGTGGGAACCGTCAGTGCTGATGACCGCGTTTCCGTTTCGGTTCCTGATGGCGGGATGACCGTTCTCCTGCTGGGCGCGGCGCTCACAGGACTCGGATTGCTGAAGCGCCGTTTGGCGTAATTCGACTAAGTTTAGCTTGTCGTTGTTTTGAGAAGGGCAGGGTGATCATCCCTGCCCTTCCGATCTTTACAGGTCGAGGTTGCATTCCCCGCCGTTTGTTTGAACTGACGTTTGGCGCTCTTCGAACTGAATTTGATTGTGGATGTTGAATATGGCAACTGCCCCGGCCAACTTGATTTAGCATAATTTTGTTTTGGGGCTATGCACTTGATTCCCCTAAGTCCAATGGGTAGTAGTCGGAGGGTTAGGTAGTGATTAGGCGGAGCAAAGTGCATAGCCCCATTTTGTTTTTTTCGTGTAATTGACGAAACCGTGATGGGGTCATCCCTCTGGGTGATACCATCGAGGAACGATCAGCTCTTGCACAACAATGCACCAAATACTTCCAACTGCTCCAGTGATTTTCTTGTGAAGCCTTGCGGTTTCTGGCTATAATAACCCCAATCGTTTGGATCAAAGCCGGTCCCCGTCTTTTGAACGAGAAGTCATGAACGTTACGTTTGCACTGGCAATCAGTGCTGCCATTCTGGCCGCCACGCTGGCCTTGGGCGTCGCCATTCGCGCGCAGCGTTCTCTTGTTCGTTGGACTTTCGTGCTGGGCATGCTCGCCTTGTCAGCGGAGAGAGTTTTCTTGGGGATGAGCGTGAACGCCGTTCTGCCGGGAGAGGTCGTTCACTGGGAAAGGTTGAGGATGATCGCCCTCTCCTTGCTCCCCGGAGTCTGGATCCTCTTCAGCCTGAGTTACTCGCGTGGGAATGCGCGGGAATTTCTGGCTAAATGGTGGTTTGTTGTGGCCGCTGCCTTCCTTCTGCCCGCGGGGCTTGCCGTGTTGTTCGGCGAAAACTTGATTGCTTTGAGTGCCCCTGGCGCAGTCGAGGATCACCGGATGCTTCGCTTGGGTCTGTCCGGAATCGCTTTGAACCTTCTCGTCTTGATCGCTGCGGTATTCGTACTGATGAACTTGGAGCGCACGTTTCGGGCGTCCGTCGGAACGATGCGCTGGCGAATCAAATTCATGATTTTGGGTCTGGGTGTGCTATTCGCCGTCCAAGTGTACACTAGCAGCCAGGCGCTTCTGTTTCGCGCAACGGATCTGTCCCTGGAGGGCCTGAATTCGGGCGCGCTCCTTGTGGCCTGCCTGCTGATTGTGCGCTCGCTGTTGCGGGCCGGGCAGTTCGACGTCACCGTCTATCCATCGCTTTCGGTTCTCCATAATTCGCTCACCGTCCTGCTGGCGGGCATCTATCTTTTCATTGTCGGAGCATTCGCGAAGGTGGTCACATTTCTCGGGGGAGACGCGACCTTCACGCTCAAGGCGTTCGTCATTCTGGTCGCCTTGGTATTGCTGGCGGTCCTGTTGCTGTCCGAGCGGGTGCGGCTGCTTACCAAGCGCTTCGTCAGCCGTCACCTTCAACGGCCGTTGCATGACTATCGTCTGGTCTGGCGAAAGTTCACTGAGGGTACAGCCTCCCGCGTCGACCAGACGGAACTGTGCCGTGCAACGGTCAAACTGATCGCGGAAATTTTCCAGGCGCTCTCCGTGACCATCTGGCTCATGGACGATACAAGAGAACGCCTGACGTTTGGGGCATCCACGTCGTTGTCCGATACCACGCGCACGAATCTCAGCTCGCGAGAGACGGAGGTGGCGGAGGTCGTTCGCGGCTTGCTCGAACAGACGGCGCCCGTGGACATCGACACATCGAAGGAAAGGTGGGCCACGCTGGTGAGGCAGTGGCATCCGGACGAATTCCGCACCGGAGGGAACCGCATTGCCGTGCCGATGATCAGCAACGGAGAACTGCTCGGGCTGATCACGCTGGGCGATCGCGTTGGCGGAGTACCCTTCTCGCAACAGGATTTTGATTTGCTCAAGTGCCTGGGCAACCAGGCAGCCGCCAGCGTGCGCAATGTCCAGATGTCCCAAAAACTTCTCCAAGCGAGGGAACTCGAAGCGTTTCAGATGATGTCGGTGTTCTTCATCCACGACCTGAAGAACACCGCTTCGACGCTTAACCTGATGTTGCGCAACCTGCCCATCCATTTTGACAAGCCCGCCTTTCGAGAGGATGCGTTGCGCGGGATTTCCAAGACCGTGGATCACATCAATCAACTGATTGAACGGTTGAGCTTGTTGCGCCACGACTTGGAAGTGCAGCCGACGGAATCGGACCTGAACGAGTTGGTTTCCCAGGCCGTAACCGGTTGGGCCAAAACCAGCGATGTTGATCTGGTCCAGGACCTGCACCCACTACCAAGATTGTATCTGGATCGGGAGCAAGTACTGAAAGTGGTAACGAATTTGGTACTCAACGCGACGCAAGCTGTTTCCGGTAAGGGTCGGGTGTGCATCGAGACGACCCACCGGAACGGCTGGGTGGTGCTCGCCGTGACGGACAACGGCTGTGGCATGAGCGCTGAGTTTCGAAATCGATCTCTGTTTCGCCCGTTCCAAACCACCAAGAAAACGGGGCTGGGAATCGGCGTATTCCAGAGCAAGATCATCGTCGAGGCGCACGGGGGGAGGATCGAGGTCGAAAGTGAGCTGGGCAAGGGCACGACATTTCGCGTATTGTTGCCCGTCCAAAAGTTAGGTGAATGAACCCCAAATTGCTCATAGTTGATGACGACGAAGAAATCCGCACCCAGATGAAGTGGGCGCTGGCGCAGGATTACGAGGTGTTGCTGGCTGAGAACCGGGCCAGCGCGGTCGAATGTTTCCGGTTCGATCGACCACCGGTGGTGTTGCTGGATCTGGGCCTGCCGCCTCAACCGAACAATCCCGAGGAGGGGTTGGCGGCGATGTCTGAGTTGATCGCGCTGGATCGGCTGGTCAAGGTCGTGATCATCACAGGACAAGAAGAGAGGGAAGTCGCGCTGAATGCGGTCGGGGCCGGGGCCTACGATTTTCTCTGCAAGCCGGTGGACACGGAGGAACTGAAACTTCTCCTGAAACGTGGTTTCCATCTCGCGCGGTTGGAACGGGAGTACCGCGAGATGCAGCAACAATTTCAGGGCGATGCTTTCGAGGGCATGCTGGGCACGAGTCCCCTGATGCAGGTTGTGTTCGCTTCGATTCGCAAGGTGGCCATGACTGACGTCCCCGTCCTGATTCTTGGGGAAAGCGGAACCGGAAAAGAAATGGCCGCCATGGCGATCCACCGCAGGAGCGCTCGAAAGGACGGCCCGTTTATTGCGATCAACTGCAGCGCGATCCCGGAAACACTTCTGGAGAGCGAACTGTTCGGGCATGAAAAGGGGGCGTTCACCGGCGCCCACTTGCAGCGGAAAGGGCGCATCGAAAGCGCCAGCGGCGGCACGCTGTTTCTGGATGAGGTCGGAGAGATTCCATTGCCGTTACAGGTGAAACTGCTTCGATTTTTGCAGGAGCAACGCATCGAACGGGTCGGTGGCCGTCAAGAGATCCATATCGATACGCGCGTTATTGCCGCGACCAACTCCGATCTCAAGAAGAGGATGGCCGACGGGAGCTTTCGAGAGGACCTTTTCTATCGATTGGCCGTGGTCCGGATGAACTTACCGCCGTTGCGTGACCGGGAAGGGGACGTTCCTATGTTGGCGCAAACGTTCCTGCAGCGATTTTCGCGGGAGATCAACAAACAGGGCTTGGCCTTCGATCGGGAGGCGGTGGCGGCGATCCGCAGGCATGCGTGGCCGGGAAACGTGCGGGAACTGGAAAACCGCGTCAAACGGGCCGTAATCATGGCTGACGGCAAGTGGCTGACAGTACAAGACCTCGAATTGGCCGAATCCAAAGAGTCCCCACGCGCCACCACATTGAAGGAAGCCAGGGAGAACTTGGAGCGAGAGATGATTCTTCAAGGGTTACGGAAACATTCTTGGAAAATCGCTGCGGCCGCGGCCGAACTCGGTGTGAGCCGCCCCACGTTGTACGAGCTGATGGAAAAGCTGAACCTACAACGGCCCGCGCAAGAGCCGTAGTCATGCAGTTCGCTGTCCCAGCCATCGTCACGGCCGGCAACCGCCGCGGTGAGGCACAAGAAGCATCCACCTCAGCTTGCCGCTAAAACCAGGAGAACTTCTCCGGCACATACACGATGTCGGAAGGCTTCAAGTAGAATGGCGTGCTCTGTTTGGCCTCCAAGGCCTCCTTGAGATTCAGCGTATAGTTCTTCGTCCCGTCTTTCCTGTTCCGGACCACCCGCACATGACCGAGGTCGGCCTTCGAATAATCGAAACCGCCAGCTTCCATGATGGCTTCCAGCGCGGTGATTGGGTGGTCGGATAGGATCTTGCCCGGCCGGATCACAGCCCCGGTCACAAAAATCGGAAACGAGGAAGAAGTCACGGTCACCGTGACCTCCTTTGTGACCAACTGGGACGAGTACAGCTTAAGAATCTCTTTCTCCAAATCGGCCGGCGTCAACCCGGCGGCAACGACTTCGCCGACCATGGACAAGGCAATCTTGCCATCTCTTCGGATCTGTTGCGAGTCATTGAGGTTCGGTGCGCCGGGAAAGGTGATCTTCAGCACGTCGCCTTCTCGTAGAATGATTGCGTTCGCTTGGTCGGCGGGTTCGACGGGTGCCTTTGTTTGGGCCGTCTGACAGCCGGCAACCGCGGTCAGGATTGCGACCGCCACGGTCGCCAGCATCGCACGCGAACGGCCGCCAACGAACCCACCTATGGCGTTCGGCGAGCAGTCGAGATCGTTTCGAATTGTTGACCCCTTAGTCATTCGTCAGCCTCCTTCGAGTATTGTACGCGGCTCGTACGGGAACGAACTGGCAATTCCCGTGTCTCTTTTACAAAGGTCATTCTATTCGTGCGCGGTCACAGCGACAACACCAAAGCTGAGCTACCCACTGCGCATCGCGGCATGGTGAAAGGTCACTCGGTAACCAAAGCCACGCACAATGCCTCTGTCGGACTGTGTAAATCGGCGTCGGGATACATTACACTTTTCGGTAATCTCTTGGAATCTCACGAATGAGATAGATTTTATAAGTGTCTTATTACTAGGCTCTTAACGCGATAACCGGGCCTGGTTTTCGTCGCTGTGGTACGCGTTGTGCTAAATAACACCATGGGAAATGGATTGATGTCGTCGTCTGGTTCGACGGCATGCAGAATAGGAAGAGAGGGTATAGGGATGAAAAGGGCAATGTTGTACCTACCACGAGTCGGTCTGTATTTGGCAGCCATCGGGCTGGCCATTATCACCACGTCAGCAAGCGCTGTTCAATACACGTATACGGGCGAAACGGGCGGCGGGCTGTTGATGGCGATTGAGACATCCGGCGGAGGTCAGTATGATTACGTGGGTCAAATGAACTTTACCACCCCTTCGACACCGACTTGGCTATCTCCCCTGTCTACATATTGCACCGATGTCGGCATCGATCTTCAATCGCCGTACAATTACACTCCGTACACGTTTGCGGCCGCACAGGCGGCTTCGGGAGGAGTGAATCCGAAGTGGATTTTGGGCGGCATTCAGAACGCCGCCGCGATCTGGTACGCCAATAAGGGGTCAGTGGTGACCGTCGATCAGCAAGCGGGGCTCCAACTGGCAATCTGGGAAGCGTTGTACAACAACCCGTCCGGCATTACGGCTAGCAGTTTCTTCAGTTCGTCAAACGGCGGCTTTTATATCTTGTCTTCTGATGCAGGGGACATTGCGACGGCGGCGACTGACGCTGCGAACTTCCTGAACGGCCTTAGCGGTGATCTCCCGGCACCGGATGGCACATGGTTGGCTCCGGTCGGCTTGGACGGATCGATTTGCGGATCGCAAGGATTGCTGTACCCGATCTCTCAAGTGCCGGAAGCAACGTCGACGTTGACGTTACTCGGCGCGGCTCTCACAACGCTGGGCTTTGCGAGCCGGAAGCTCCGCTCGAAGTAAAAGCAGATTTAACATGCCGCTATGTGCGCAGGGCGGTTCTGATCGGATATCGTCCGGTCGGAACCGCTTTGAAGTATAAGGGAGCCGCTGTGGGAGCTGACCGCGCCCGGAAGTTTCTCTCTTTGTCTTGCCGAAGATTAATCGAGTTGGCCGGTAAGGGTCAGATGGCCCGTAGGAACCAGCACTGTGTTCGTTTGGCCGTTTGAAATCACGTCCAGCACACCCATGAAATGCGCTTGTCCGGCGCGCCGGGTAATGCCTTTGTGGTTCCCCGGAGTATACTTCACGATGTCCTCGTCTCCCATCGCTTTATCGAGGTGATCGGGATCTTGCGCCTGCAACACGGCCGTGGCGCAGCCATTGGTATCCAGATGCAGCCTGCCGGCAACCGTCAAATAACCTCCCGCCAGGTTCCCGACAGGTTGAACATCAAAGATGGCCACAAACCGCTCCAGATTCGTAATTCCAGTCGTGGGGTTTGCATCCTGCACTTTGTCGAAGCTGGTGGTCTGTGCAATCGTCGTCATGGTCGAAGTGATTGTGTCGTAGACAACCAGGAGCGCAGCCGAGCTGTCGCAGTTTATGGCGAAGGCTAATACCTGGTTGGTCGTCGGCTGTGTGCCCAACGCCTGTGCGACGATGTCCGATCCCCACCAAGACTCATAAGAATACTGGGGAACACCACCGGCGCTTGTCTGCGAAACCGCTATCGTGTAAGCAGCCGAGCCAAACGAAAGTAAGCCCGATGATCCGCCCCAAACAGAGGCCACAGCCACAATCATGGATCCCACTCCCAGAACAATCCACTTCTTTATATTCACCACGCAACTCCTTTCACTACGTCACTTTCGCCCGGCTGAATCATCGACTGGCGAGCTTCAACCTCATCATGGGCAAGCGTCTCAGCTGCATCTGGTGCCAACCTGCTGGCATGTTCGGCTTCAGACACCACAATTGGAATGGGTTGTGAGAGTTGTGGGACAGAGCCTTATGAGCAACCGAAAGAACAACATAATTCAACATCGAGGGCGGTTTTAGCAGCTAACGTACCAGTTGCGGCCCGGTCGTCTTTCCTGCAGTTTTATATGGAAAATCTGGCCCGATGGTTTGCCAAGTAGGGCGATTTTCCATGGGGGAGACACCCATTTCTCTTAACTGAGTGGGCTGATTCTCTCTGGTGCGGACGACTCGGACACCCCGCGGTCCCGGTGGCTATAAAACGCACGTCACGAAGCGTAATGGCACAAATCTGGCTTTCACATGGACTACGGCCCTCCGAGGAGATTTTGGAGGCAAACCTGGCATGCCTTAGCTATAAGAAATATGTTGACATTGTATCGCGACAAACCGACAAACCGACAAACGGGACAAATCAAAATCAAATGGCAGCGAATAGCGCGTTTGTTATCAGAAAATTCCGTTTCGCTTGCAGTTTGGGTGAAAAAGGGGTGACGAAGCGCGAGAAACCTTACTCGTGTCAAAGCGGTACAGACCGCCATTCAAGGCTGTGTCCCGAGGAAGCCAGGGCGACTACTCCCATACCTTGGCTTGCCACATACAGGTTGGATTGTGGCGGGGCCGTCGGTTCTAGCAGGGATCATCAGTTCAAGGGAACTTGGCGTCGATAAAGACCGAGCGGGACAAATCATGAAGATTCTTCGCATTCCATTGGTCATTGTCCTGGTGGTTTTGGCTGGTCGAGGGTTCAATGCCAACGCACAGACGGAGTCGAATCTTTACTCCTTCGGCGGCTCCCCCGATGGGGCCAATCCAGAAGCCCCTCTAGTGCAGGGCAGCGACGGCAATTTCTACGGTACGACCTATTTCGGCGGGACGAGCACCAATTGCAATGTCGGGTGCGGCACCGTGTTTCGGATCAGTCCCAGTGGCAGCTACACGAATCTTTACTCATTTGGTACCGTTTCCAACGATGGGAACTTTCCATCTGCCGGGTTGGTGCAAGGCAGCGACAGCAATTTCTACGGGACGACCGAGTACGGCGGGACGAACGACGATGGCACCGTGTTTCGGATCAGTCCCAGTGGCAGCTACACGAACCTTTACTCCTTTTTGGGATCGCCCAACGATGGGAAGTTTCCATCTGCCGGGTTGGTGCAAGGCAGCGACAGCAATTTCTACGGAACGACATTCAACGGTGGGACGTACTTTGAGGGCACGATGTTTCGGATCAGTCCGAGCGGTAGTTACACGAATCTTTACTCATTTGGTACCGTTTCCGACGATGGGTTCTATCCACTTGCTGGGTTGGTGCAGGGCAGCGACGGCAATTTCTACGGGACGACCATCCAAGGAGGGGCGTACGGCTACGGCACCGTGTTTCGGATCAGTCCCAGTGGCAGCTACACGAATCTTTACTCATTTGGTACCGTTTCCAACGATGGAAGCTTTTCATCTGCCGGGTTGGTGCAAGGCAGCGACGGCAATTTCTACGGTACGACCTATTTCGGCGGGACGAGCACCAATTGCAATGTCGGGTGCGGCACCATGTTTCGGATCAGTCCCAGCGGCAGCTACACGAATCTCTACTCCTTTAACAGTTCCCCCAACGATGGAAGCAAACCACTAGTCGGGCTGGTGCAGGGCAGCGACGGCAATTTCTACGGGACGACCACCTTCGGGGGGATTAATGACAACGGCACCGTATTCAAAGCGATTGCCCTTATCCCCATTCCGCAGAACACGAGTACGAACACCTGGATCAGCGCGATCGGTGGCAAGTGGGAGACGAGTACCAACTGGTCGAACGGCACGGCGCCATCACTTACGGATTCGGCCGACACGATCACCAATGCCAGCATCAAGGCGGTGACCATCGATTCCGTTACCACCAACACTACGGGCGTCATGACAATCAGCAACCTGGTCGTCTCAGCTCCGCTGGGTTCGACGAACACCCTGTTCCTCAGCAATGCTGGTGCGGCGATCCCGCTACAGGTCCTGAACGGTTTGACCGTCGGTAGTGGTGGTGTATTGACGGTGAGCGGGTCGAGCTTGATCGCGGGCTCCGTCAGCAATGCCGGCGTCATCCAGGCAAGCGGGGGAATGTTGGAGTTCTTCGGGCTCAACATCGGGACGAACAATACGCTATCGGGTTCCATTGCCATCACCAACGGGGGCACACTGTTGTTGTCAGGAACCGATTCGTGGACGCTTGTCTCCGCCATCGCGTACGGCGGCGGGACCAGTAGCGGCTCGATCATCTCCAGCAACAGCGGCGCGATCCAATCCGTCTTTCTGAGTAATCCGGCCTTTTGCGACAATGAGGGCACACTGGCGGTGGTGGGCGGCAACGTCATCAATTACGGCCAGATCGGCGCCGACTTGACAAACAACTACGTTATCACTGGTTCCGGTGGTTTGACCGGCAGCTTCGGACCGAACAACTATGCCATCCTCAATCAGGGCATGATCGCTTCGGTAAGCGGCGGCACACTCGTGCTGGATCCACGCGACGCGTTCGATTTCGGCGGCGTCCAGAACGCGTCCGCTATTGTCGTGGCCAGTGGCAGCACCCTGTCGATTCGCCGCACTGAGAACGCGTGGGACAATCCGGCTGCCAGTTACCCGACCAATTTCGGCACGATCTTCATGCAAGGTGGCATTTTACGCGCTGATGATGCCACCACGGCGTCGACGAACCGCGTCTTCGTAAACGACGTCTCCGGTGTCATTGAAGGCTGTGGTACGTTCAGCAATTGGACAACGGTGCTCAACAACGGGCTCATTCTGGCTAATTGTGGGACCACGCTGACGTTCTCCGGTGTCGTCACCAACAATGGGACGATGCGGGCGGCTAATGGCAACGTGTTGGAGGCTTACGGCACCGTCGTCAACAATGGGACCATCGACATCATCAACGGCGGCGTCACGAACTTTCACGGCGGGTTCGTCAATAACGGCACAGTACTGACCGCTGGCAGCGTGGCCATTTCGAGCATCTTCGTCGCGGGCAGCAATGTGAACGCGCAAATCCCCTGGGTGCCCGGTCACACCTATCAACTGCAATTCAGCAGCTCCCTTACGCCCACGGACTGGGTCACGAGCGGGGCCACGCCAGCGCAGTCAGGTAACACACTCACATTCATCGATTCTGGTGGGGCGACAAACGTCCCCGCTCGTTTCTACCGCGTACTCGTGACCGCACCCTGAACGGGCCTAGACCCGGGGAATCGCCGGCGGCACTGGCCCGCTGACCGACCACGCGCGGATGGGATTCAGTTGCCCGCAGTCGACGCATCGGGTGATTTCGAACTGTGCCCCACATTTCGGACACACGGCTTGCGTCAGAAATGTGTCGAATGCGGTCCCGCATTGGCTGCACTTCCACAGCGCGCCCTGCGGCGGAGCTGCGTGGCAGGCGGGACAGGCAAAACCTTCGTGGCGGGGCATTGCGGCCAGTCTGGTCAGCGCGCGGGCCTGTTGCAAGCCACGCCAACAATTCATCAGGATGAACGCCCCCATAATTCCAATCCAGATCGATTGCCACCGCAGCGCCAACGCCAGCACTCCTGCCACGCCAACGAAGCCGATGACCACCGCCACCATCAGACTCCGCGCACGCCCCAGTACAAACCACAGCAACGCGCGCAGGATTTGTCCGCCATCAAGCGGATACACCGGCAACACATTGAAGATCAGGAGTGCGAGATTAATAATCCAAACGGCGCTGAGTAATCGATACACGTCGGGCGCGGAACTCGGCCAGCCCCAGGAAATCGCCACTAAACGCCCGATCGTGAGCAAGGGGACGAGCGCGACATTGACCAGCGGCCCCGCGGCGATGCTCCACAGCACGGCACCGGGCCGGGGCGGTGGATCCACATAGGCCACGCCCCCGAGCGGCCAGAGCACAATTTGATTGGCGCGCCCGCCAACACTACGGCATGCCAGCGCGTGACCGAACTCATGCATCGTTACGATCAGGAACAGCGACAGGTACTCGAGCGCATTCCACAGCAGGGAGGAGTAACTTTGCCCGCGGCCACTGATCTCGTACGCGGCCACCACGAACCACGACCAGTGCAGGAACACGTTGATCCCCGCCACTTGGAAGAGGCGAATCGAACCCTGGCGGGTCGGCATCATTTGTTCTCGTCCTCGGACAAAGGTAAGTTCGTCGTCGAAGCAAAATTCACGGCGTGTTTATAACACAGTAGTGCTCCACCACAAGCGGATTGCTGTTCGGGTTGGACGAGTCGATTTGGTTTTTGACACTGACAAACCGCTGTGGCACAGTCGTGCCGCTCCCATCCCCGTGCCTGACGCGCCATCGGTATCGGAGAGCCGGTAGCTCGTTATTGCCAAGCGGAGAGTCCAAAACACAATCCCCGTGTTATGGTGCGACTGCGCGGCGGAGCGATGGGGCCGCGCTGAGATGTTCACCCGTCGTCGTCGTGCCCGTTTCGGGTAGCCCTCGCCAAGAAGAGTCATGGGACTTTGCCAGTGAAGGCGTCAGGGGGTACGGACGACCGAAGCGGCAAAGTTCCATGTCTTTGACTTGCATTCCCCGATGGAAAGCAAGCTGTGACACGTTCAATACTTCGTGTCGGCTAGAAATTCGATCCGTCCCGAGAGGGGTTTACTCTTCACGATGAACTTGTGTCAATATATCTGCTCAATCACTTCAAAGGCAACATCCTGATACCGGCCACGCAAGGCGCAGCGCTGCCAAGCCGCTGCGAGTCGCTTTTCAATCTGCGCCTTCTCACTCGTCGTAAGTTGTTTCCACTTTACCTCGGAAACCACGGCTCGTTCCCGTGCATGGCCGCAGCCCTCAGTCCGGACAAAGTCGAATTCCCACCCCCCCTCCCAATACCGCGAGGCCGCCGCGTACTGCTGGCGACAGAAATCCTCAAACACGGTCGAGGGGTGGTCATGCAGCCGCTTGGTTTTCTCGGAGTGACTATAGCGGTGCCAGCGTGTCCGATGCGGCGAATAAACCCGAAACCAGAACCGCAACGCCGGGTCGTGAATGTGATAGCGGGTCTTCTTGGTCGAACGCGTGCTTTCTCCAAAGGGAATCTCCCGTGTGAGCACTGAAGCATCCAGCAACTGTTGGAGCAGCCGCGAGAGATTGGTTTGCACCGTACTGAGCCGGGCGGCCATTTCCGAAGGTTTCTCCGCACCCCGTCCAATGGCTTCGAGGACCGAGAGCGCATTCGTGCCGGAAATTCCTTTGTCCTTGAGAATGCGGGCTGGCTCGTGGTCAAGATAGGGAGCGAGTCCAAAGAACATGATGCCTGTCAAACATTATGCGCAGCAAACATAATGTTCATTCCATCGGCTTCAATGTAACCGGCCCGGGCGAGCGCGGCTTAACACGCGAAGGGAAAGGCGCGAGGCCGGATGCGGCCCGCCAGTGCGGGCCGGCCGCTGGCTCTAACTTCAATAGAAGAGGGGGGTAACGGCGAGTCTTGGGTTGTCTCGGTTTCAGGCGTCACGATAAGGCCCGGGCCGCCGCCCGGTGCGTCGCGCCGTGAGGTCAAAACGCTCATCTAACGTCGGTGCTCGAGATTTGATCAGCCATACCAGAGCGACTGGTACGATTGATGACTCTCAGAGAAGGCCGCTTTGCTTCGGCAAGGTCGTCAGGGACCTCCAGGCCGGTGTGACGAGACACGATCCGCCGTGATCGCGATGCAATTGGCGGATTGCCCAGCCGCGCCTTGAACTTCGTCAGGCGACTCGTTGGTGGTAGAAGTTCAGCAACCCACCCAACCGCTCCGCCTTCACGATGGTCCCTTCCCGTGCCTCACACCGTGGGTCGGGAAAGGGAATCACATTCCTTGCGTCGGAGGCGATTGAGCCCGTGCACGTCCAGCTTGTCGGTCTTGTTGATAAGCCCCTCATCAGCTTGGCCTTGCGCGGATGTACTAGCAGCGGGCGCAGCCCCTCCTGCTCGATCTCCGTGACGATCCAATACCAGTTGCCTGTGGCTTCGACGGCCATCGCAGTCCCGGCTCGACAACCGCGCAGAGCGGCGCAGATCGCGTCGGGCGCGTGCTCGATCCGGCACTGGCGGGCCACATGGATTTGGATGTCCTCGCGTTCCATTAACGTGTACTACTTCTGACTATCGAAACTGATATACTCTCGCATGCGTGCCTCCGTTTTGGTTCTCGAACCAGTGTGATTATAGGCGCGAGGCGGACATCGTTCCGCCCGGAGGCGCGCTTTCATATATTCCTACCGACTGGGCCTTAGCCTCATCGGCTCCCTTTCCTTTTGGTATTAGCCCTGGGCTGTCCTGCCGCTATGACATTCCGCGCACTTTCCGCCATCGACGAGCCCGACCGCTACTACCGCGTGCGGCTGGTGCCGTAGAAGCCACAGTACGGGCGACCCCCGATCGTGGCCGAAATCAAACAACTCGTCATCCAGTTGGCGCGGGAGAATCCGGCGTGGGGTTACAACCGAATTGCTGGCGCAATCGACAATCGGGGGCACTGCATCAGCGACCAAACCGTTGGCAACATTCTGTAACCGGACAATAAAGTTGGAAACTCGCGCCCGCCGTTTTTCGTGAGAATATTCATGAGTGGACTGAGCAGTAAGCGGCGGAAAGTTGGAAACTCAGGCGGACTACCTTGCAGGCGTAAAACAATAAAGTTGGAAACTAGCCTTGATGCTGCAGTTTTGCGTGGCTGTGAACTGTTTGGGACTCACAAGTTGGTTCGTCCGAGTGCTTGCGCAAGTGGCTGATAATTCAACGCCCCCATGCTCAAATCGACAGCCATATGGTGACTTGCTCTATATCGCCACCGTGGACAGCGACCAATCCGGCGACATTATTGAGTGGTACTACCAGCGGTTTTGAAGCTCCGAAGGATTCGCGCGTGGGCACCTGACCTTCCGCCACCAGCTTATGCCCTGGAAGCGGCGCGTTTTTGGCGACAGCATTCTTGGGTGTCCGTTTTAATTCCACCCGTTTTTTT
>JBEKUF010000022.1:0-28802 GCA_049515295.1 Verrucomicrobiia bacterium
GAACATGTCGGGGCGATACCCTTCCATCAGGCGCGGGTGGAAGCAGCTCGCCGCGTTGATCATCGACGACAGGATGGCCATGGGATGCGCGTTGGGAGGGAAACCCTCGAAGTGAAATTTCATGTCCTCGTGCAACATCTCATTTTGCGTGAGCAACTCCGAGAACCGGCGCAATTCCTGGCTGGTCGGCAAATGGCCGTAGATCAACAAATATGCGGTCTCGACGAACGTGGATTTCTCGGCGAGTTCTTCAATCGGAATGCCGCGGTACCGCAGGATTCCCTTTTCGCCGTCGATGAACGTGATGGCACTGGTGCACGAGCCGGTGTTGGAATATCCGTCGTCGAGCGTGATCAGGCCGGACTCATCCCGCAGCTTCGAGATGTCGACTGCCCGCTCGCCCTCCGCGCCGATGACTACGGGGAGTTGGTATACCTTGCCGTCGACTTCCAATTTCGCCTGTTCGCTCATAGTGCCTCCTGCATGTACCGTTGTGGCCTTTACACCTACCTTTACCGTGATTCGGCCTGCGCTGCCACTGTTTTTGTTGGAGAACCTGCTACGGAGACCATGCAGGGCGTCGCGTCAGTTTTCGATGGCAACGTGCCGGAAGGATCGGGCCGCCCGCGAGCTTGACCCGCGGCTAGAACGGAGGCGTCCCGTTCTTCTGGAATACATCCAGTCGCGCGGGCGGTACGTTGGCCCAGACAACGGTGGTGCGGATACGTTTGAAACCAGACAGGCAGGGATGCGGGGCCCTGCCCAGATTGTACGTGTACTGCACCAGCTTGCCTTCCTTCGGTAGAATGGCGTGTACCTCGCGGATGATGCTCGTCACCACGGTTTCGGGCAACGAACGCAACGGCAGGCTGGACACGACATGGCTGACTTCGATGTCTTCCCTGGCCAGGAAAGCCCGGAGCAGGGCGCGAAGATCGCCAGCGTCGCCGAGCGCAATTTTCAGGGACGGAAAACGTCGCTTCAGCAACCGCACCATGGTTTCAGAGCGTTCGACGCAAACGATCTGCCCCGCTGGAATGCCGCGCTTGAGAAGGGCAGCGGTAATGGCCCCCGTCCCGGCGCCCAACTCGATCACGTATCCTCGTGGCGCCCGCGGCAGGTAACTGGCCATGCGACGGGCCAAAAAGGGAGAACTCGGCACGGCCGACCCGATCGGTCGCGGGTTATTTAGCAACTCGCTTCCAAACGCCACGAACGATGTTACGGCTTCCAAAGGCATAATTAATCAGCCATCCTGTTCAAATACCGGGGCAAACTGCGGCCTCCCACGAAAAAGCATAATGCGAGCCATACGGTTGTCGCGCGACATTCGGTCAACACATGCCTCCTCGTCATCTACCACCACCAACTATCGCCCATCCCGATAGAAATAGCGACAATCTTTTTCGCCCGCCTGCCGCCGGGTTGCAAACCACCGCAAAATGCCCTATTCATTGGGCCATGTCGTTTACGCTCGGGCAACTAACGCTGGATTCGAATCTGTTCCTGTCCCCGCTCGCCGGGTACACCAACCTGCCCTTCCGTCTCATTCTTCGCGAAATCGGCGCAGTCGGCCTCTGCACCACCGATCTCGTCAACGCCCGCTCGCTGCTCGAAAACAACCGCAAGGCGCTCGAGCTCATCCGCTCCTGCCCCGAGGATCGTCCGTTGGCGGTCCAACTGTATGGCCGCGTGCCGGAAGAGATGCGCGATGCCGCCGCGCGGCTCGAATCGCTCGGCGTGAGTTCCGTGGACATCAACATGGGCTGTCCCGTCCGCAAGATTTGCCGCAGTGGCGGTGGCTCAAAGTTGATGGGCGATCACGAAAACGCCGCGCGCCTGGTCAGCATGATGGTTGGCGCCGTGAAGATCCCCGTCACAGCCAAAATGCGGCTGGGTTGGGACGACGAGAACCTCACCGCGCCCGATCTCGCCCGCGCACTCGAAGACGCCGGCGTCGCCGCCATCGCCGTCCACGGTCGCACCCGACAACAGGGGTTCAGCGGTTCCGTGAATCTTGCCGGCATACGCGCCGTCGTGCAGGCCGTGCGCCGCGTGCCGGTCATCGGCAACGGCGACATCACCACGCCGCAGGCCGCGAAGATGATGTTCGATCAAACCGGCTGCGCCGCCATCAGCATCGGGCGGGGTGCGTTCTACAATCCGTGGATCTTCCGCCACACCGCGCAGTACCTCGCCACCGGCGAACTGCCGCCCGAACCCGCGTTCGAGCAAATCGTCACGGTGATGAAACGGCACCTCGATTTGATGGTCGAAATCTTCGGCGAAGTCCAGGGCTGCCGCATGTTCCGCAAGATCGCCCTGCAATACGCCCGCCGATTCGGCCCAACCAAGGAATTCCACAAGCGCGTCGTCCGCCTCACCACCCGCCCCGAGTTCGATGACATCCTCGCCGCCTACCGCATCTGGCGCGCCCAATTCCTCGACGCCGACGGCGATCTACTCCCGCATTTCAAACCCCACTCGCTGGGCATGGCCGTCGAACCCACCACCACCGTCAAAGTCCCCTCCGGCCCGAACGAGTTGTGGTGACCCGCACGCGCGGCTCGCCGTTGTAGGCCGCAAGCCGAGTCCGACGAGACGCCGCTCCATTCCGTTGCGGCAACGTCTCTGCTTGCGGCTGTTTCTCGCGCCAACCCCATCTGCCCAGCACGCTTTCACCGTCATCCATCACCATTTATCCCCGATTTTGGCTTCGTTTGGCAGAAACGTATATTTGGACCTCTCCTCATCCCCTGATCGCCCGTCCCGTCTCCCCGGTCCTTCAGCGTTGAGCGTTAATCCGTTCCCACCCCTGTCTCCTCGCCCCTTGGGGGGAGCCGAGTCTTCGAGACGCGACCACGTCGTGCCTCGGTCGCAAAGAATTAAGGTGAGGGGTCTCCATCCAACCGCCCTTCTCCTTCATTTGTCAAAGAGCACCGTAAAAAAGCCGTCCCTCTGATAACCCTTTGCGGACATCACCAAGGAGTATATCGTAAGCCGATACACAGTCAAGTCGAAATTCGACATCAGAACGGTATCACACATGGGGGCGATCCGTCCGTGTCGCTGGACCTGCTTGTCCGAGCACTCCTGACCCTCGGTGTCACGCCCCGTCTGGCGACCTGAACGCTCCAAGTGTCACTCCCATTGACCGTACTGAGGCCGCGTTCCTGCCGCATTGCCGTGCCAGCGGGAGTCTGCGATAGTAGCCAAGGATGTTCACTCAACGGTCTGACTATGATTGATTTGTTTACGCCGATTGTGACGGACGACCGCCTTCATCCAAATTTCCGAAGCTGTTTGCTTCCGCTATATGAGGCGGATCGCGCGGTCGTTCGTGATTGGGCAGAAGGGTTTCAGGATCGTGATGGCAAATTTGTCGAGGAGTTTCAAACCACGTTCAACTCGTGCTTCTGGGAACTCTATCTCTTTGCGATTCTGAAAAGGTACAACCTCGCAGTTGACTGGAACCTTTCTTCTCCCGACTTTGTCATACGAACTCCAAACGCGAATTTTTGCATCGAGGCTACAACAGCAAATGCGGCAGAAAAGAAACCCAATGAGTGGGATAGAGTTTTGACCCCCGAGACTGTGGCTGCGATGGACCTAGATGCACTAAACCACGAAGCAATAATCAGGCTCTCAAATGCGCTACATGCCAAGCATCGAGCATACTTATCCACGTACTCGAAAATGCCACAAGTGCAGGGTCAACCATTCGTGACTGCGATAGCTCCATTTGAACAACCCTTCTTCAATATGCAGTACGATCGGCCCATTCGCGCCCTGCTATACGACTACTATGTCGATGAAAAGACCTATCTGGCAAATCCAACGATGTATCCACAAGGCCCGCCGGTGCGTAGATTAGGACACGTCTTCAAAGACAACGGCGCACCAATCCCGCTTGGACTTTTCAACGGGGATGCGATGAAAGAGATCAGTGCGGTCATTTTCAGTTGTACCGCCACATGGGGCAAAGTGCGCGCTCTTTGTGCCGCTCAGAACGCCGCTGCGATATATTTTGACGTCCTCCGCTCGGATGGCCCAAACGGTGAGCCGATCCCCTCTCGAAGCCCAAAATCGGGGTACAGGGAAACACTGGAGGATGGGCTCCAAGTATTCCATAACCCATATGCAGTTTTCTCGCTCGATCCAGCAATACTCAGATCGTCCGGGGTGGTGCAGCATTATGCTGACAGGTCAGACGGGAGTTGGGTCTATGAGGGAAGGTGCAAGAGCCTATTGTGGCGCCAAGTGTGGACATTTACCGCACGATAACGGCTGAGTCTTGCGAGGAGGAATTCGCCGAATGGCTTACCGACTGAGTTGGTCGCCCACCGCGCGACTTGATCTGCGCGATCTTCTCACTTATATCGCTGAAGATGATCCCGCTGCGGCTCGTTTGCCTGCTTGCCCATTCCGCGAGGTCTCGTCCTACCGCCTTCTTCGGCTCGGGCTGAAGGAGTAACCTTTCATCGTGCGGACGGCGCGGACGCTGCGGCGATCGCCGGAGATTCGTTTCTCTTCAAACATCGGTGTCAGGACGTAGTTGAAATTCTCCAGCTTGAGTTGCGGGATCTTCTGGCCGATGAACCGTTCGATGGCGCGCAAATAGTCCAGTTCCTCGATGGTCACCAGCGTGAACGCGTCGCCCACCTTCTGGGCGCGGCCCGTGCGGCCAATCCGATGCACGTAATCTTCGGGATGCTGCGGCACATCGTAATTGATCACATGCGTGATGCCTTCCACATCCAGCCCGCGCGCCGCGATGTCGGTCGCCACCATCACTTCGTACTTGCCGGACTTGAATCCCTCCAGGGCCTCGACGCGCTCGTGTTGCGTGCGGTTCGAGTGCAACGCCGCCACCGAGTGTTGCTCGGCCCGCAGCCGGGTCGCAATTTTGTCGGCGCCGTGTTTGGTGCGCGAAAAAATGAGGACGCTGTCGAAATTCGTGCGTTGCAGCAACGCCGCGAGCAACTGGAACTTCTGCCTGGTCGCCACCGGGTAACAGGCGTGCGTCACCGTGTCGGCAGGCGAACGGCTGATGCCGATCTCGATCTTTTCCGGTTGCCGCAATACCCACGCCGCCAGCCGCTCGATCTCAGGCGGAATCGTCGCCGAAAACAGCAGCGTCTGCCGGTTCTTCGGGCAGCGTTCGACGATCCGGCGCACATCGGGCAGGAAACCCATGTCCAGCATGCGGTCCACCTCATCGAGCACGAGCAGATTCACGTCCTGCAGCTTCACAAACCCCTGCCCCATCAAATCCAGCAACCGCCCCGGCGTGGCGACGATGGTGTCCACGCCCTGAGTCAGTGACTGTTTCTGCTCGCCGTATCCGACCCCGCCGAACACGGCCGCCGTCTTCAAATTGGTAAATCGCCCATAATCACGGAAAGCGGTCTCCACCTGCGCCGCCAGTTCGCGGGTCGGTCCCAACACCAGACAACGGCATTTGCCGTGTGCTTTCAGCAGGGTGAGAATCGGCAGCGCAAACGCCGCGGTCTTGCCGGTGCCGGTCTGCGCCGAGCCGATGACGTCTTTGCCGGCCAAAATGAGCGGGATGGCGCGCAGTTGAATCGGCGTCGGCTCGGTATATCCCGCCGCCTGCACGCCGCGCAGTGCTTCTTCAGAGAGTCCCAGTTGTTTGAAAGGCATGGCGACATGGTAGGTGCGGCTCGCGGCTTTAACAAGCCGCGATTTTGCCGCCCTCAACCCCCAAACGGGAGCGTCACCATGACACCATAGTACGTCTGATTGTGCGTGAAATCGATGTCGGGCCGCACAGGCTCGTTCAGGAGAAACCGCCACATCGGACCGGCAAAGGCCGGACGCCTCGGGCCGGAAACCACGGCGACCGGTTTTCGGTCGTCGCCCCAGGATTCCGGCTCGAACCGGTTGCGAACCTGTATCGTCGCCGACGGAGCGGATTGCGGTCGGTCCCCGGGTGACGCGACGAGCACACGATTGACAGGGGCCGGAGTGTGCGCGGGAACCTGATCGGCGTCGCGTCTCGTTGTCACCGCCAGCAGCAACGCCACGCTGCCCAGGGCGCAATAGAGAACGAACCGACGACCGCCGCTGACGAGGGGAAGCCGTAGCCGCCGGGTGGTGAATTCTCTCGAAACTGAAGCTGCTATCTCATTCATGAAGCCGTTCCATCGCTGCTTCGCGAGGTACGGCCCAACGGGGGTTGTCCCGCGTGGCGTTTTGCGGCCTGTCCGCACACAACTTGCGAAATCACGACTGCCTCTTGACAAAGCACGTCGTGCGCCACCTGGCACCGCGAGCACCGGAAATGAGGGTTGATTGGCGGCGGGATTTGCCGTATAAGCTGGGCACTTTATGAGGCATACACTTTCCGTTTTGGTCGAGAATAGATTCGGCGTGTTGGCCCGCATTTCGGGGCTGTTCAGCGGCCGCGGGTTCAACATCGACTCGCTCAACGTCGCCCCGACGCAGGACCCGACCCAGTCCCGCATGACCATCGTGGTCAAAGGCGACGACACCGTTCTGGAACAGGTCACCAAGCAGCTCAACAAACTCGTCGATGTCATCAAAGTGCAGGATTTCCCCGACGGAGAATACGTGGATCGCGAATTGGTGCTCATCAAGGTCGGCGCCGACAATAAGACGCGCCCTGAGATCATGCAGATTTGCGACATCTTCCGCGCGAAGATCGTGGATGTCGCGCACAAGGCGTTGACCATTGAGATCACGGGCGACGAATCGAAAGTCGGCGCGTTCCTGGATTTGATGGAACCGTTCGGCCTCCGCGACATCACGCGCACGGGGAAAGTGGCGATGCCGCGCAAATAACCCGGCGCGGCCATCCAGAACCCCCGAATGAGTCGAGCGAACAATCTCAGCATAGAACAATCAGCAATGGAGAACACAGATCATGGCAATTATTGATTTTGGTGGCGTCAAGGAACGAGTGATCACGCGCCAGGAGTTCACCCTGGCCAAAGCCCGCAGCGTCCTCAAACACGAGGTCATCGCTGTCATCGGCTATGGCGTCCAGGGTCCGGCCCAGGCGTTGAACATGAAAGACAACGGGTTCAATGTCATTGTCGGCCAGGCCCGCGAGTTCAAGCGCGACTGGGATCGAGCGGTCGCCGACGGCTGGGTGCCCGGCAAGAACCTGTTCGACATCGAAACCGCCGTCAAAAAGGGCACCATCATTCAAATGCTCGTTTCCGACGCCGCCCAACGCATGATTTGGCCGACAGTCAAAAAGCGCCTCAAACCGGGCGATGCCTTGTACTTCTCGCACGGGTTTTCGATCACCTACCGCAACAAAAGCGGCGTCGTTCCGCCGAAGAATGTCGACGTGATCATGGTCGCTCCGAAAGGGTCCGGCCTCAACGTGCGCCGCAATTTTCTGTCCGGCGCCGGTATCAACTCCAGCTTCGCCATCCATCAGGACGCCACCGGTCACGCCAAGGACCGCTGCCTGGCCATCGGCATCGCCATTGGGTCGGGCTACCTGTTCCCGACCACGTTCCCGCACGAAACCAACAGCGATCTGACGGGCGAGCGCGGCGTATTGATGGGGTGCCTGGCGGCCATCATGGAAGCGCAGTACGACGTCTTGCGCGCCCACCACCACACCCCGAGCGAAGCCTTCAACGAAACCATTGAAGAGCTCACCCAGAGCCTCATCCGGCTCGTGGACGAGAAGGGCATGGACTGGATGTATTCCAATTGCTCCGCCACCGCCCAACGCGGCGCGCTTGATTGGAAGCCGAAGTTTAAATCGGCCGTCCTGCCGGTCTTCAAGAAACTCTATGGATGCGTCGCGTCCGGCAAGGAAGCCGAGCGTGTGATCAAAGTCTGTGGCGCCAGGAACTATCCGCAACGCGTCGCCCGCGAACTCGCCGCCATGCGCAACTCCGAGATGTGGCAGGCCGGCGCCGCCGTCCGCGCCCTGCGTCCGAAGGAGAAAGCCCGGGCCATCTCCCGTGGAACCAAGGGCCTCACGGGTCGTGGCGGCTGATCATCTGAACGAGCGATATCGCCGGGAGCCGGCGGACGCGATCGCCGCGTCTGCCGGCTCGTTCGTCTCCAGCCCGAAACCGGCAGTTGTCGCCGGGGTCGGATGAAGGTATAGTGCGGGCCGGGTCAACCGCGAAAGGAATTACGACCATGCGTTCCGACACGATCAAGCGAGGCGCCGAACGGGCGCCACACCGCAGCCTGTTGCGGGCCACCGGTTCCATTGAGTCCGAGGACGATTTCAACAAGCCGTTCGTCGCCATCGCCAACAGCTACACCGATTGCATTCCCGGTCACGCTCACCTCAACGAGATTGGCGCGCTGATCAAGCGGTTTGTGCGCGAGGCCGGCGGCGTGCCGTTTCTGTTCAATACCATTGGCGTGGACGACGGCATTGCCATGGGCCATCAGGGCATGCTGTACTCGCTGCCATCGCGGGATCTCATTGCGGACTGCGTGGAAACAATGCTTAAGGCGCACTGTTTCGATGGCATGATCTGCATTCCGAACTGCGACAAAATCGTGCCCGGCATGTTGATGGCGGCCATGCGCGTCAACATTCCCACCATCTTCGTCAGCGGCGGCCCGATGGCGGCCGGCATCGCCGAACAGCAAACCGGCGACCTGCCCGCCCATCTCGGCGCCGCCACCAAGAACACCGATCTGATCTCCGTGTTCCAGGGCGTGGGCGAACTCCAAGCCGGTAAAATCACCGAGGCGGAACTACGGAAACTCGAACAGAGCGCGTGTCCAACGTGCGGTTCGTGCTCCGGCATGTTCACCGCGAATTCCATGAACTGCCTGTGCGAGGCGCTGGGCATGGCGTTGCCCGGCAACGGCACGGTGCTGGCCGTCTCCAAGGAACGCGAGACCCTTTACCTGCGGGCCGCGCGCGCCATTCTCAAACTCATCGAGCACGACCTGAAGCCGCGCGACATCGCCACGCTGCAAGCATTCGACAACGCGCTGGCGCTCGATGTCGCGATGGGCGGCTCGACCAACACGGTTCTGCACACCCTGGCGATCGCCCGCGAAGCCGGTCTGTCGTACGACATTGCCCGCATCGACGCCGTTTCGCGTCGCGTGCCCTGCCTGTGCAAGGTCTCGCCATCGTCCAACTACCACGTCCAGGATGTTCACCGGGCGGGCGGCATTCACACCATCCTCGGCGAGCTCAAACGCATGGGAGCGCTTACGCTCACCTGCCAGACGGTCACCGGCAAGACGATTGGCCAGAATATTGACGAGTGGGATGTCCGCTCGGAGTCCTGCACTGCCTGGGCCAGGGCGGTTCGCATCTCCGGCGCATCCGCGCTGGTGCTCGATCCCCATGACAAACTGGGTCCTGCCGCCCGTACCGCCAGCGGAAATCTCATCCCGAAACCGATGCTGTTTTTCCCCGGTGATGAACGCGCGATCACACTTTGGCGCAAAGCCGCCGCGTTCAATTCCGCCCAGTTGGCGGAACAAGTGGTGTTGTTTGCCGCCAAGGCCCGGCTCGACATCGAGGGCCAGGAACCCTTGATCGGCAAGGAAGCCATCGCCGCCTTCCTGGATAAGACACTTCAGGAAAGCAAGGGCCTCCTCCGCGAAGAACTGGGTCAGCTCCGCAAGGACCCGGTCCTGATCGTGTGGAGATACGAGAAGTCCGGGGGCCGACAGCCTGTCGCCGTCTGCCTGATCAAACGGATGAAGAATTGGGAGATCCAACGGGCCTCCATCCTGACCAACCCGACCAGGCTGGCCAAAGCCGAGTCGGCCGGCTTGATGCCGTTTGATCCCGCGTTCCTGTTCAGTGCCAGCGACTGTATCCGCACCAGGGACACGGCGTACTCGAAAGACGGCGGCCTCTCGATTCTCTACGGCCAACTCGCCCCGCAAGGCAGTGTCGTCAAAACCGCCGGCATCAGCGATGAATTCAAGAAGTATTGCGGTGAGAAATTCGCGTTTGAAGGGCCGTGCGTCATTTTCGAAAGTCAGGAAGACGCCTGTGCCGGCATCCTCGGCGGCAAGGTCAAAGCCGGTGACATCGTGATCATCCGCAATGAGGGCCCGAAGGGCGGCCCCGGCATGCAGGAAATGCTCAGCCCGACCAGCTACATCGCCGGCATGGGTCTCGGCGACAAGGTCGCGTTGATCACTGACGGTCGATTCAGCGGCGGCACGGCCGGCGCCTGCATCGGCCACGTCAGCCCCGAAGCTGCCGAAGGAGGTCCCATTGGACTGCTGCGCGGCGGCGACCGGCTCCGGATCGATTTCCCGAATCGCAAGATCGATATCCTCGTGCCCGAATCAGAACTGGCCGAGCGCCGAAAGACGTTCCAACCCGTCAAACGCGCCTTGACCGGCTGGCTGGCCCGCTACCAGAAGCAGGTCACCAACGCCAGTTCGGGAGGCGTGCTCGCGTGACCTGTGATACACTTCGCTGGCGTTTATTCGGAGGCTAAACTTATGCGCAAACGATTCAACTTCCTCGCGGTGGGTATCGCGCTGGCGATCATCAGTTTCGCCTACGCGCGGTACGATTATGCCAACAAGAACAGCGCGACCGTGAGCAATCCGTTCGGCAAACACGAGAGCGCCACAATCTCCAATCCGTTCATGGACAAATCGTTCTTTGGCGATTGGATGAAGGATGAAGTGCTCTTCGCCATCGTCCTGCCCGTCGCGTTCATCGCCGGTGGCGTGGTGCTGGCGGTGCGAAAATAGGCAGGCGGCGATCAGCCCGAGTTCTCTTTCGAATGCCCGTTGGGCTGGAAGGCCGCGCTCATCTCGCTGCCGCTGCCCCATCCACCTCAAATAGTATGCCTATCGAGGAGCCGAACATTTGAAGAAGACCGCCTTAATCACCGGGACTTCATCTGGGATCGGCAGGGCCGCCACCAACTTCTTTGCCGGCAAGGGCTGGAACGTCGTCGCGACGATGCGCCGGCCGACAGCGGAAGCGGACTGGACCGGCTTGGACAACGTATTGGTCACCCGCCTGGACGTTCAAGATCTCGCGAGCATCCGCCAGGCAATCGAAGCCGGCATCGCGCGGTTCGGAAGGATCGACGTGCTGATCAACAATGCCGGCTTCGGCCAATACGGTTTATTCGAAGCGATTTCGAGAGAGAAGATCCAAGAGCAGTTCGACGTCAATGTCTTCGGCGTCATGGACGTCACGCGGGCAATTCTGCCGCATTTTCGGGAGAACCGGGGAGGCGTGATCATCAATATCAGCTCGGGCGCCGGCATCTTCACCCTGCCGATGATCTCGTTGTATTGCGCCAGCAAATTTGCGCTGGAAGGTTTCTCCGAGGCGCTCTCCTACGAGCTGGCGTCGCAAAACATTGCCGTCAAGATCATCGAACCCCATGGCGGCGTGACCAGCACGAACTTTTCCGAAAGGTCGGACCGGGATCTTGCCAGGGACGCGTCTCTTACCGATTACGATGACTTTGTCGCCCGAACCAAAGCGGCGTTTGCCAGGATGACCGCGGCCCGGACGACAAGCGCGGATAATGTTGCCCGGGTCATCTATGAAGCCGCGACCGATGGCACGAGCCGGTTGCGCTATTTGGTCGGCGATGACAGCCGGGGCTTCATCAAAGCCCGCCAACAGATGTCCGAGCAGGACTACGTCGATTTCATGAGGTCGCACTTCCCTGGAGCTCGGAGCCAAAATCAAGGTTGAGCTGACAGGAAGTCCCCGCTTGACTTGCGGCATCGGACTTGCTATATAAGCCCTGTAATGAATCGTAATCTCAACCTGTTGCTGGCGCTGCTGCTCACGCGGCAGACGGCGGGTTGAGGTCTGTACACAGGAAATCGAAACCCACTGTCGCCGCGCGACAGTGGGTTTTTTGTTGTCTGCCCCCTGTCCACGGCTAGAATCGAAAGGATCAGGTCATGAGTGAGCAAATATTGATATTCGACACGACGTTGCGCGACGGAGAGCAATGCCCCGGCGCATCGATGAACATCCGCGAGAAACTCGAGGTCGCGCGCCAGCTCGCGCGGTTGCGCGTGGACATCATCGAGGCGGGCTTCCCCATCGCCAGCGATGGCGATTTCGAGGCCGTAAGAGCCATTGCCAGCGAGATCCAGGGACCCCGCATAGCCGGGTTGGCCCGCTGCGTCGATAAAGACATCGACCGCGCCGCCGAAGCGGTGAAACCCGCGGGCGACCGCGGGCGCATTCACGTGTTCCTCGCCACCAGCGCCATCCACCGCGAGTTCAAACTCAAGATGGCACAAAGCGAGATTCTCAAACGCGCAGTGGAAGGCGTCCGGCGCGCGCTCGGCTACTGTCAAGACGTCGAGTTCTCGCCTGAAGACGCTTCGCGCACCGAACCCGAGTTTTTGGCCGAAGTGACGCACGCGGTCATCAAGGCCGGCGCGACAACGGTCAACATTCCCGACACGGTTGGCTACGCCGCGCCGCACCAGTTCGGCGCTCTCATCAAACATCTCTTCGACCACGTCCCGAACATCCAGAACGCCGTCATCAGCGTCCACTGCCACAACGATCTCGGGCTCGCCGTGGCCAATTCGTTGGCCGCCATCCAGAACGGCGCGCGCCAGGCCGAATGCACGATTAACGGCATCGGCGAACGCGCCGGCAACGCCTCGCTCGAAGAAATCGTCATGGCGCTCAAGGTCCGCAAGGACGCGTTTGGCGGTTATTTCACGAACATCGACAGCGCGCAGATCTACCGCAGCAGCCGGCTCGTATCGCACATGACGGGCATGGTGGTGCAGCGCAACAAGGCCATCGTCGGCGATAACGCGTTCGCCCATGAAGCCGGCATCCACCAGCACGGCATGATGGCCCATCGCTCGACCTACGAGATCATGCACGCCGAGGACGTGGGCCGTTCCAGCGAACTTACCTGGGGCAAGCACATGGGCCATCATGCGGTTGGCCGGAAGCTCGACGAGATGGGTTACAAACTCAGCGAGGACGAAGTCCGCCGCATTACCGACCAGATCAAAGCCCTCGCCGACAAGAAGAAGCAGGTGTACGACGAGGATGTGATGGCCATCGTCGAAGGCCAGTTCACCGAGGTGCCGCAGGTATGGAAACTCGGTTACCTCAGTGTGACCACCGGCGAAATCCCGACCGCCTCCGTGCGCCTCATCCGCGCCGACAAGAAGGAACCGGTGCAAGACGCCGGCACCGGCGATGGCCCCATCGACGCGATGCTCAAGACCATCGACCGCATTACGGGACTCAAGGGCAGCCTCGCCGATTACAGCGTCAAGAGCGTCACGCGCGGCAAGGACGCCATCGGCGAAGTCACGGTCCGAGTTGCCTTCGATAGTAGCGCGGGCGTCTCGCCTGCGGAAACCGGGAGCAGGATCGTCACTGGCAAAGGCTCTTCGACCGACATCATCGAGGCCAGCGCCCTCGCCTACTTGAACGCGCTCAACCGTTACCTCTTCGAGCAACGCCAAAGCGTTGAAACCGAAAAGCCGACGCTGTAAGAACTACGAGGTCGAACAAAGATCTGCGTCTTGAAATCGGAAGGTGTTTCGACCGCGGGCCAGTCGCGGCTCAATCGAATCGCGTTCACACGCGAGCGGTTCATCGCGAGTGCGATTCACCACGAGCGGCTCTGACGAGCGCCGTGACGCGCTTGGGATCGACCGGGTTGAACAGTTTGCCGCCGACTTTCAGAGACGTGCCCACAATCACGCCGTCGGCATAGCGAAGGAACTCGCGGACGTTGTTGACGCTGATGCCGCTGCCGATGAGGATTTTCGCTGATGGGCAGGCCTTGCGCACGCGTTGAACATCCGCGATGTCGGCGACCCTGCCCGTGCCCGTTCCCGAAATGATGAGCGCGTCGGCCAGCCCACGCTCCAACGTGTCGCGCGCCGAGTCCTCGATCTCGAAGTCGCCAAGCGGGACAGCGTGTTTGACGTGGACATCGGCAAAAATGGAAGCGGCCGGGCAAATTCGTTCGCGATAACGAACGGTTTCGTAGGCGTCGCCTTCGATAATGCCCTGGTCGGTCAGCATCGCGCCGGTATGCACGTTGACCCGCATGAAACTCCCGCCGCAGGAGGCGCACAGCGCCAGCGCGGTTTGCGGGTCGTTGCGCAGAACGTTGAAGCCCAGCGGCAGTTTGATTGCGGCGCGCACGGCGGAACCTGCGACCGACATCGCGGCGACGGTTTCCGGGCCAACGCGGGACTTGGTGAACGGCGCGTCGCCGAAGTTTTCGACGATGACGGCGTCAGCCCCGCCACGTTCATAGGCCCTGGCGTCGGCAAGGGCGTGGTTGATGACCGAGTCGAGGTTACGGCCCCATTTGGGGGAGCCGGGAAGAGGCTTCAGATGGACAACGCCCATGATGATTTTGTGCCGAGGACGAAATAGGACGCTCATTTTTGCGCTAGTATGGCAAAAATGAGCGCGAAAGGGCAGGACTTTCTTGCAGGGTTGAGACCGGACCGGCACCCAACCAAGCCGTTACAACTAGTCGGAAACGACCACGCGCTGGCCGCGGAACTGGCCTTCCAGACGGACTTTGCGCGAATTGATGAGATCGGCAACGATGTAAGCGCCAAGCTGTTCGTCACGCGTGAGTTGGTTTACGGTGGCAATCAAATCAGCCAGCGTTGGGGGGTTTTTGCTGCTGCCCTTCTCCACATTGCGTTTCATGCGCGGTATGTTAAGCAGGGCACGTGCCAGTCGGCAGACAAGGGCGGCTGGGCTTGACTGGTGCAGCTTTTTCTGGAATGTTGCCCGTGCATGGCGGCTGGGGATGTAGCTCAGTTGGGAGAGCGCCTCGTTCGCAACGAGGAGGTCAGGGGTTCAAATCCCCTCATCTCCACCAGCTTCCATCCTTACGCTGCCGAAACCCGTGATTGCCCCAACCCATGGTAATGGTATACTTTGGGACGCATTGTTGGGCCGCACATTTCACGATTGGTTAACAGACGCGAAAACTGCGAGGTATGATTCATGACGAAACCATATTCTCATCCGGACGTGCTCGTTTCGCCCGATTGGGTTGAACAACACAAGACCGACGCGAACGTGCGCCTCGTCGAGGTGGACGTCGATACTTCGGCCTACGAGCAGGGCCATATTTCGGGGGCCATCGCCTGGAACTGGCAGAGCCAACTCTGCGACAATATCCGCCGCGACGTGCTCACCCAGGAAGCGTTCGAGAAGTTGATGAGCGAGTCCGGTATCGACGTTGATACCACAGTCGTTCTCTACGGTGACAACAACAACTGGTTCGCCTGCTATGCTTTTTGGCAACTGAAACTGTACGGACATCGTGATGCCCGCGTCATGAACGGCGGACGCAAGAAATGGCTCGCGGAGAACCGCGCGCTCACCCAGGACGCGCCCAGGTACCCGGCAACCGACTACCGCGCGCGCCCGGCGGACTCATCCCTACGCGCGTTCCGCGACGATGTGACCCAGGCGATCAAAGAGAGCAAGTTCAACCTGGTGGACGTGCGCTCGCCGGACGAGTACACCGGCAAGGTCATTGCCCCGCCGGGGATGACGGAAACCGCCCAACGCGGCGGCCACATTCCCACCGCGGTGAACGTCCCGTGGGCGCAAGCGGTCAACGAAGACGGCACGTTCAAGGACCATGATGCGCTGTTGGAATTGTACCGCCGCCGCGGCGTCACCCCGTACGACGACACGATCGCCTACTGCCGCATCGGCGAGCGTTCGGCGCACACGTGGTTCGTGCTGAAGTATCTGCTCGGCTATCCGAGCGTGAAGAATTACGACGGTTCGTGGACCGAATGGGGCAACCTGGTCAACGCGCCGATTGCCAAGGGCGACAAGCCAGCCTGACGATGGATGAAGCTTCGCTCCTGCCGTCGACGGATTCCGATGCGCTGCTGCGGACGATTGGCAACACGCCGCTGATTCCCCTGCTGCGCATCGGGAGCGAATTCCCGCACGTTCGCATTCTCGCCAAGGCCGAATGGTACAACCCGGGTGGTTCCGTGAAGGACCGGCCCGCGTATCGCATGATTCGCGCTGCCGAAGTGGCCGGCCAACTCACGCCCAACAAGATCATCCTCGACGCCACCAGCGGCAACACGGGCATTGCCTATACCATGATCGCGGCGCGACGGGGGTTTCGTTGCAAGCTGTTGATGCCGGCGAATGCCAGCCCCGAGCGCAAGAAGCTGCTGAAGGCTTACGGCGCCGAGGTCGTGCTCACCGATCCCGCAGAAGGCAGCGATGGCGCGTTCTACGCGGCGCAGCAAATGCAGCAGGAGCGGCCCGATTTGTATTTTTACGCCGATCAATACGGCAATCCCCAGAACCCCCGCGCGCATTACGAGACGACCGGGCCGGAAATCATCCAGCAGACCGAGGGGCGGATCACGCATTTTCTCGCCGGGCTCGGCACCAGCGGCACCCTGATGGGCGTGGGCAAACGACTCCGCGAATTCAATCGCGAGATCAAGTTGATTGCGGTCCAGCCCGAAGGCCCGTTCCACGGGCTGGAGGGCCTCAAGCACATGGAAACGGCCTCGCACGTGCCCGCGTTGTACGACGCGAGCGTTCCCGACCAAACCGTCGGAATCTCGACCGAGGCCGCGCAGCAAATGGCGCGACGGATGACCCGGGAAGAGGGTCTGTACGTCGGCGTGAGCGCGGGAGCGGCGATTTGCGCCGCCCTGAAGGTCGCAGCCACAATCCAGGAAGGCGTGATCGTGGCCATCTGCCCCGATGCCGGCGCCCGCTACCAAAGCGAGAAGTTCTGGGAGGCAACATGAACACACACAGTCAGTCCCCTCACCCTAACCCTCTCCCTCAAGGGGAGAGGGGACCGGCGAGCATACGGAAGCTTCCTCTCCCCTCCGGGGGAGAGGATCAAGGTGAGGGGGCAGGAGGCGAACACTCCACATGAAACTCTCCCAACAACTTTTGCATCAAATCCATCGCCAACTCGAATCGGGTTATCCGAACGAAGCCTGCGGCGTGATGCTGGGCAAGAATGGCGTCGTCACGGAGATCGTGTCCGCCGACAACGAGCGCACCGATAGCGCGCGAAACCGTTACCTGATCGACCCGCTGGCTTACATGAAGATTGAGCGCGGCGCTGACCAACGCGGGCTGGAAGTGCTGGGGATTTATCATTCCCATCCGGATGTCGCCGCGCGTCCCTCGCAGTTCGACCTCGATCACGCGTGGCCGAATTTCTCGTACCTGATCGTCTCGGTGGTGAAAGGCAAGGCCGTCGAGTCCAATTCCTGGCGGCTGCGGGATGACCGGTCGGCGTTCGACCGGGAGGCAGTTGAAATTTCCTAGCGATGCGGTAGACTGGGGTTCGCGAGCCGCAGACTGGATTGAGGAGAACAAGATGGGCATTAAAGTCACAATACCAACAGCGTTGCGGCGCTTTGCCAATGGGCAGGCGACGGTCGAGGTGCCTGGCAACACCATCAGTGAAGTGTTGGGCAATCTGACGACCGAGCACGCGCAATTGCGTCCGCACCTGTACAGTGAAGACGGCAAACTCCGCAATTTCGTGCGCGTGTACGTCAACGACGAGGACATTCGCGCCAGGGGCGACAACACGCCCGTGAACGAAGGCGATGAAATTTCCATCGTCCCGTCGATTGCGGGCGGCAATCTCGCCAAACTGGATCCGATCATCAAAGATCGCGCGAAGCTGACCAATGAGGAGATCAAACGCTACTCGCGCCATTTGATTTTGCCGGAAGTCGGTATCGAGGGTCAGGAGCGACTCAAGGCGGCGAAAGTGTTGCTCATCGGTTCGGGCGGACTCGGTTCGCCGATTGCGTTGTACCTCACCGCGGCCGGCGTCGGCACCATCGGCATGGTCGAGTTCGACACGGTCGATTTCAGCAATCTGCAGCGCCAGATCATTCATTTCACTGGCGACGTGGGCAAACACAAGCTCAAGAGCGCCGAGGAAAAGCTCAAGGCGATCAATCCGAACCTGAATTTCATCCCCCACCCCGTCAAGATCACGAGTGACAACGCGCTCGACATCATCAAAGACTACGATCTGGTCCTGGACGGCACGGACAATTTCCCGACGCGCTATCTGGTCAATGACGCCTGCGTGATGTTGAAGAAACCGAACGTGTACGGTTCGATTTTCCGCTGGGAAGGCATGGCCAGCGTATTCGCGCCGCACCTAGGCGGGCCGTGTTATCGTTGCTGGTATCCCGAACCGCCGCCGCCGGGGATGGTTCCCAGTTGCGCGGAAGGCGGCGTGCTCGGCGTGATTTGCGGCATCATCGGCAACATTCAGGCCAACGAAGCGGTCAAGCTCATCATCGGCAAGGGCAAACCGCTCATGGGGCGATTGCTGCGGTTCGACGCGATGGACATGAGTTTTCGCGAGTACAAGATACCGCGTGACCCGAATTGCCCTGTGTGCGGCAAGAATCCGACGATCACCAAACTCATTGATTACCTCGAATTCTGCGGCATTGGTCGCGGCGAGGAAGGCGGTTCATCAGGAGATTCCATTGTGGAAACGAAAGACGAAGAACTTGGCCCCGACGATATCAGCGTCGAGACGCTCAAGAAAATGCGCGACCGCAAGGAGGATTTCGTGCTTGTCGACGTGCGCAATCCCGACGAGTTCGCCATTTGCGCCATCGACGGCTCGGTGAAGCTTCCGCTACCCGAGTTGCCCCAGCGATTCCAGGAACTGCCCAAGGACAAACTCATCGTCCTGCACTGCAAGTCCGGCGGGCGCAGCGGTCGCGCGCTGAAATTCCTGCGCTCGCAGGGCTACGGCAAACTCAAGAACGTTGCCGGGGGCATCAACGCCTGGGCCGAGCGCATCGATCCCAACGTGCCACAGTATTGAGGTTTCCGGTTCACGGTTCGGGGTTGAGAGTTCAGGGTTGTAGGAGCGGCATCATTGCCCTGATTCTGTGCAGTTGGCGGCGGCGAGTCCGCGGATCTCCGCCAATTCTGACTTCTCAACGGCTCTGGTCGGTTGCGATAATGGCAGCCGAGCGAGCGATTGAAGAAGGAGTCACCCTATTATTCGTGGAGAGAGACCGAGGTAATCGTGCGCCAGCGTGCGGTGAAGGTTGTCTCGAAGCCGGGGGTCTTCTCTTCGGAGGCTCCTGATCCGGCCTTGATGTTGCTAGCGGACCATGTTGAGGTCGGCCCGCATTCGACGGTTTTGAATCTGAACGCCGGGGCCGGATTGGCGGGCGCGGCGCTGGCCATGAGCGCAACCGATGCGTCGGTCATCATGACCGACCGGAACCTGGTCAATGTCGAGGCTGCCCGCCGGACGGTTGAGGCCAATCAATTGAAGAATGCGGACGTGTATTTCACCAATGGCCTGTGCGATCTGCCCTTGCGTGAGCCGGTCGATTGCGTCGTGATCCGGTTGCCCAAGGGACGGGTGCCCGTGTTGCAGTTTCTTTGGGACGGATTCAATGCGCTCAAGATTGGCGGGGCTTGTTATGTGGCGGGGGCGAATCGGGAAGGGATCAAGCCGGCGATTGACCTGATGGGACAGCTTTTCGGCAATGCGACGATCATGGGGTACAGAGGCGGACATCGAATTGCCCGCTCGGAAAAACGGGCTTCATCGCCCGTTGATTCGCAGGCCGTTGACGCACGATTGCTCGACCACCAGGAGTTTTTACAAATCCCGGTGGAGATTGCGGGGCATTCCGTCATCGTCTGTTCGCGTCCGGGAGTGTTCGCCTGGGATCGGCTCGACGAGGGCACGCGGTTGTTGGTCGAACACATGCGTATCGATCCCGACGACTCCGTGTTGGACCTGGGCTGTGGCACTGGAATCGTCGGATTACTGGCCGCAAGAATTGCCACGCAGGGAAAGGTGGTGTTGGTCGACACGGATGCGGAAGCCATCCGCTCGGCAACGCGATCTGTTGAGGCCAACGCGCTGACCAATTGCACGGTGCTGGCCAGCGATGCCGGAAGCGTGGTTGAGAAATCTTCGTTCGATGTCGTCGTCACCAACCCGCCGTTTCATGTGGGACGGCGCGCGGAGTTCGACGTTGCCAATCAGTTCATCTGGGATGCGTGGGAGGTATTGAATCCCGGCGGGCGGCTCTACCTTGTCGCGAACGTGCGATTGCCGTATGAGAACACGATTCGAGATTGCTTTGGGAGTTTCCGCGTGGAATGCGAAGCGCACGGCTACAAGGTCTTGTCATCGGTCAAGAAACTCTGAACTCGAACCACGGCCACGGGGTTTGGTATAGTGCGCGCCATGCCGATACATCCGACAGCCATTATCAGTCCGAAAGCGCAACTCGATTCGTCCGTCGAGGTGGGGCCGAATGTGATCATCGAGGAGCACGTGAAGATTGGCGCGGGGACACGGATTTGGGCGAACGCGTATCTGACGGGGCACACGGAGATCGGCCGCGACAACGAAATCCACATGGGGGCGGTGATCGGGCATGAACCGCAGGATTTGAAGTTTGACCGCAGCTGTCGCTCCTATTTGCGGATCGGCAACCACAATGTTTTTCGCGAGTACTGCACGGTGCATCGCGGGACGGAACCGGAATCGGCAACCATCATCGGCAATGAATGTTACCTTATGGCGACGGCGCACGTCGGGCACAATTGCGTCATCGGCAACAACGTGATCATCTGCAATTGCGCGCTGGTGGCGGGCCACGTGCACGTGGGCGACCGCGCATTCATTTCCGGCGGCGTGGTGATCCATCAATTCACGCACGTGGGACGGCTGGCGATGTTTTCGGGCAACGCGCGGGTGTCGATGGACGTGCCGCCGTTCACACTGGCGGCGGAGCGCAACGAGATCCACGCGTTGAACCTGGTCGGCCTGCGGCGGGCGAAGATTTCCCGGGAGGCGCTGGGCGAACTGAAGAAGCTCTACCAGATGTTTTACCTCTCGGGGATGAACGGCACGCAGGCGTTGAAGGAAGCGTCGCAGGACGGGGCATTCACCACACCCGAGGCGCGAGAGTTCATCGAATTCGTGCGGAATTCGCCGAACGGGATTTGTCCGGGGGCGCGGGAGTGAAAAGGCGTAACTTCGCCCCCTCACCTTGATCCTTTGCGACCCAAGCACGACATGGTTCATTTGAGGACTGCCCCCTCACCTTTATCCTCTCCCCCGGAGGGGAGAGGAGACTCCCCTCTTCCTTGTCATGTAAGGGAGAGGGTCAAGGTGAGGGTTCTTCCTGCCGACCGATATTCCCCATCAAATCAAGCGTGTCGGAGCACTAGGCACGACAAGGCTGACATCGATTCTTGCCGACACCTCAATGTTGGTCGCCGTGGCGGTCATTGGGCGCATGGTCCGCAGGTATCGCCGGTCGCCAGATGGCCTGCGACTGCGGACGGCGGCACGCACAGGGTTTGGTCGGGTTGGCCGCTCTGTTTGTGACATACGGCCACCGTGTCGCTGGAGCAAGCGCCGCCTGGCGGACAACCGCCGCCGTGGCCGGTGATTTCCTTCGTGGCGCGAACGACGGTGGTCGAGTCAACCGCGGCAGAAGCCAGCACGCGATTGGCCGCGACCTGGATAGTGCTGGATTGGAGGGCCTGACGAAGTCCCTTGCCGGAACTGTGGCTGGCAAATGTGTCGGCCAATGAGATGGCCATATCGCGCCAGGCGGACACGATGGTGGCGACCTGCTCAGCCGCCTCGCCGTCACTGGTCACCATTCCCACCTGACCGCGCCAGGTACCGAATTCCAGAGTGGCGTCCAGAACCAGACCGCGGACGCGTGACCGGAGGCTGGTGGGGAGAAACGTGCCGCCATCCGGCATCACGACAAGGAGCCGCAACGGATCGACCGTTTGCTCGCGGAGCAACGTCATGTCGCCGTTCAACGCGGCCTGGAAGGCGCGCTGTTGGTGCGCGACCTGATCCTTCGCTCCGAAGTACACGACCTGCTGGTACATCAGACCAAGAAAGTGGTCCGCAGAGCCGGACAATTCGCCGCCCAACCGGGCGCGCACATAACCTTCGGCGTTCAGGGTGCTGACAGCGCCGCCGAGAGGATCGTAGTAGGCTTGGACAACGATATCGCGCACCTGTCCTGCGTTCTCGCGCCAGGTCACGGCCATCAGCGATGGCGGCTGCTGGGGGACGGCTTGCGAAGCGTTCTCGGGATGGTTGAGGAGTTGGGTCACGGCATCAACCAGCGCGGGGCTGACGCGGTCCGTGCCCCGCAACAGTGTGAGGCAGTCGGTGTAATTTGCCGGGGCCAATGTGGGCGCAGGCCTGACGGACAGAGCGCTGGAAATGGACGCGACGGGAACTGCCGCGACAACGACGCCCGGTGCCGGGGTGGCGGAGTCGGGTGTGAGGACAGCAGCACCGCAAGGTGTTGAAAGGGAAATTGCGGTCAACAGAGAAAGAGCGACGGAAGTAGCGTATCTGCAAAGCCTTCCGTGGTATAAAAAGGTATGTGTTATCTTCATAACGCCTCTCAAAACATGCAAGTTCAATGCCAGCCTACCAGCAAGGGGATACTGCAGAAGTCGCGATCTGAAACGACCCAAAACCAGCCTGTTTTCGGCAAGTCCCCCAACAACCGAACGCCACGTTCAACATAGACCATCGACCCGCAAAGTCAACCTAGGCATGAGCGCGGGTGGCGAGCCACAGATTCACACGGATGGCCGCGTGACGCTCGTGGGAGCGAACGCGGGCTTCGCCAGGATGTTCACCACCTTCGACTTCGATCTCAAAATCGGGGTAAATTGCGACTTGGGATACTGCGTGGTCGCGTCTCCACTTTGTTTCGGCCCTCGCTCGGTTCGACTTCGCTCACCGCAGGCAGGGCAAGCGAAGTGTCCACCGCGAATGGACGCGGATGGGCGCGAATATGGGGGGGTTGTTTTCATGATATGTCGATAGGATTGCAGTTGAAACCACACAACTGCGTCTCCCCGCTGTCGCGGCTCGGCTTATCATGGGTTACCGCGCCCCGACCTCGGAGTCGGGGTAAACTCCGGGCGACGCGAGTCGAATGGTGTGCGGGGAGACAAGGGGCGACCGTTCGGGAACGACGGAGATGGTTGCGTCAGCAGCACACCTTTGACGCGTTTGCGCCACCACTGAAAACAGGAGGTGGCGGACGGGGCGTCCTCCACGACACGCGGGGGCGCGTGTGCTCCCCGGATGGACGCGGTGCTCGGTCAGAGGGCGGCGGGAATGTGTCGAGGGGCGGAGTTTGGCCTTGACGCAATTATCGGGCTGCGATATGGTACGTTGCATTGTTGTTGATTGTCGTTCTTTGAAATGGCGTAGCAGAGGGATGTGGCGAGGAGACGGCCAGTCCGCGCTCACCGTGCGCGACTACAATTCGGGGACGGGCAGGAGGACCCCTCACCTTAATCCTTTGCGACCAAGGCAGGGCGAAGTCGCGTCTCGAAGACTCGGCTCCCCTCAAGGGGCGAGGAGACGGGAAGGGGCCGGGGATACGGCCTACAAACGGCAAGACGGCGGTTCGCCTGGGACCCGTTCGATGGACTCAGGGCAGGCAGGCGACGCTACAAACGGCAAGACGGCACGTCCGTGGCCGGAGGAGGCTTCACGGCGACGGAGCGCCGTGGCTACAAGAGGCTACCCCCCCATATATGTAAATCTGCCAAACAAAGCCAATGTTTCGGAGTGTTGTACGTTGTGGATTGGCTTGAGGGCCAATGTGTTAGAACTCCAAGTGAGTCAGTTTGTCACTTGGCTTCGTTTCTCCGGAATGGCTTCGTTTGGGGCTTCCGGGAGCCAATTGGGCGGGTTTAGTGCGCCGGTTGGGGGTTGGCCTGGTGTTCGGCCACGCGTTCCTGTTTCTCGGCGATCTTGGCGAGGGCTTCCGCGGCGGCATCGCGGACGAGGCTGTTGTCGTCGTTCATGGCGCGTCGGAGAATCTCTTGTGCGGACGGATCGGCGATCTGACCGAGCGCCCAGGCGACCGAGGCGCGGACGCGGGATTCCTTTTCCTTGCGGAGGCGCATGGTCTCGTCCATTGGCCCGGTGGAAATCGTCAGTCCCTGACTGTCTTGCGGGACGGAATCGTAATAGGGGCGGACGGTCGCTTCCAGCGGATTGACCGCACGCGGTTCGCCGATCTTGCCGAGCGAGACTGCCGACTCGGCGCGCAGGCCCGGGTCCTCGGCCTTCAGCCCGTTTTCGATCAGGGCGTCCACGGCCAGGGGATCGCGAATGTCACCGAGGGCCTTGGTGGCGTTGATCTTCTCTTCGACGAGTTTCAGTTTGACAATGTCCGGCAATGCGCCCGGTCGCGTCGAGATGACCAGACCCTCCTGCTCCGCGCCCTGGGCCGGGTGAGGCTTCTCGCCCGTGAGCACCTGAATCAAGGCAATGGTGGCGGTGCGATCCCCGAGCTGGCCGAGGGACTCGGCGGCGGCGCTGCGGACAAACCCGTTGTCGTCGTGGAGCAATTCGACCAATTTCGGCACGGCTTTTCGATCGCCGATGGCACCGAGCGCCCGCGCGGACTCGGCCCGCACGTTGGGATCGACATCGTTACATTTGGTCTGGAGCGCTTCGAGCATTCCTTCGCCCTGAAGTTTGCGGAGCGCCTGGACGGCGGCGAGGCGAACGACCGGATCCGGATCGGTCAGCGCCGCGGTAACGTAGGGAACCTGGTCCCGGCCGCCGATCTCGCCAAAGATTTTCACGATCTTTTCGCGCACGTCCCGGTTCGTATGGTGAATGTACTTCGCCAACTGCGGCAGGGCGGCAACGGCCTTGCAACTGATGATGGCTTCATGGGCGTGAAATCTGGCTTCGCGATTTTCAGAAACAATCGCCTGGACAAGGGCCGCGACGGCCTTTTCGTCATTGGGGCGGGCCAGCGCATCGGCGGCGCGGTCGCGGACGAGCGCGTACTGGTCGTCTTGAAGCCGGGCCGCGATCGGGTCGATGATTTTGGCGACGCGGTCCTTGTCATTGCTCGCCAACGCCGACAACGACATGATGGCCGAGGCGCGGACGTGCCAGTCGGAGTCGTTCAATGCGGCCACGAGCGAAGGAATCGAAGACGGATCGTCGAAGTGCGCCAGCGAACTGGCCGCGGCGGTTCGAACCAGCGCGCTATCATCGCGCAAGGACTCGACGAGCGACGGAACGGACGCAGTGGTTCCACAGGAGCCGAGCGAGCCGACCACTTCAGTGCGAACCGGAACATCGGGGTCGTGAATATCGTCGAGCAAGGCCGGTTCGGCCGACTTGTCGGATGCCTGACCGAGGAGGGCGGCAGTGAGTTTGCGGACATCTGGACGCGGATCCTTGAGACCGTCCCACGAATTGACGATCGGGGTCATACCCGACAGTCGCACCAGGGATCCGGCGGCGGTGGTGCGGACGAATTCCACGCTGTCGCGGGTCAGATGCCACAGCGTTTTGGCCCCGTCGGGTTCACCAAGTTCTCCGAGGAGCATGGCCACCAGAACGCGCACATCGGCGCGCTCGTCAGAGGCCAGGTCGGCGAGGACATCCGCGGCGTGGGGCGCATTCTGCAACTTGACTTGAATGAAGGAGACGGTTTCCGCCGGGTACAGCCGGTCAAAATGGAGGCGTCGATATGCGGCCTGGAGTTTGGGATCGGCGGGCGCCGACGACGCAGGTTGGCCGAGCGACGGCCAGGACAATACGAGGAGGCCAGCCACCCCGAGTACGCCCAGCTTGATTCGATGTGTTGTCATGTTCCTCGCAGGTGCACAGAGCCGAGGATTCGCCGCCTAGCTGGGGTAACCTGGTCCACGTTGGATGCGCCCGATTCCCTTGGACAAGGCGCGGACGACTCGCGGCAGACCTCGTTCGATGACGTCAGACGGCAGCACGACGGTCATTTTGACGGCGGGTCCGTCCGCGACAATCTGCGCCCGAGACAACTGCTCGAGAGCGGAGTCGGCCACGGAGCTTCCGTATCGGACACGAGCGATGCCCACCGCCATCATGCGCGTGTCGGAGAGTAATTGCGCCAGCTCCTGGGCTTTTTGAGGATCCATGCTCAGGGCGACCATTTCCGCACGGGCTTCATCAAGCGAAATCTTTCCTTTAATCAACGCCGCCGCCATATAGGGTCGAAAACGATCGGTGAACAACAACCCCGGCTCGGGAATGACGACGATAAAGGAAACCGGGTCGTGGAGATAATTCTGGACAGTATCGTAGCGGTTGTTCAGGATCGACTCCAAGAGGTCTCGTTGACGTTTCTCGGCTTCCGGGCTGGCCAAAATGACAACTTCGCGTCCCAAGGTGGCCAGCATCGATTGCCCCATTTTGAAGAAATTATCGGGGAGTTGAGACTTCCAATAACCTTCGGCGCTGAACGCAGGCAATTTCTCGGGCATTAGGTTTCCGAAGATGTGGATTGCCACGTCGCGCAGTTCTCCCTCCGCACGGTAGGTCACCAGCATCATTGCGACATCGCCCTGCGCAAGCGTGGGATTTTCTCCAAGGGCCTTGCCGAGAGACGCCTTGATCTGCTCCAACAGCTGCGGGTTATCACCGAAAGCCATTTGGAGAAATGCCGCGGAAAACTCCTTGCGGGCGGGCGCCTTGACAATCATTTCCTGGCGCTTGACAGCCTCTTGGACGACCGTGCGCACCTGGTTGGTTTCCTGCACAACCCGATGGAACCGTTGCGTCACGTTGAGGGCGAGAACCCCCGCAGTCAAAACCAGCACGACCAGCAACGTCCAGACAATTACGTTGGCCTTTGTCCCTCTACCCTTCCCGTTGCCGCTTGTGCTACGAGCCATAAAATATTCCCTATTGGGTGGCTATCGCAGTCCCACCCTCCCCAAACTTGATTGGCTCATCAATCCCGAGCAGTTCCCAGCCTGTGTCGAACCCGGCTGTGTCGGCAATCTGGCGGGCCTTGCGAAATATGTTAAAACTATCATCTCTGACCAAAAAAGCAATGTATTGCTTGCTCTTGTCCAATTGGGAGATAATAGCTTGAAACTTGCTATTGGGGTCATCCAACTCCGTCATGGTCTCCCCAGCAACCCCCGGCCGCACCTCCAGTCCCATTTTCCCGACCAATAAGTACCGCGGATCTACCTTGTAGTACGCATTCCCAACCTCCTGCCCCTGAAGCGCCTTTAGGAACGACTCAATATCTCCACTGCGAACCCCTGGATTCAAATTTGACATCAGCTTTTCGACCTGATCTTGCAGCCCGGCGGTGTCGACAAAGAACAATTCATTGGTTCGACATTCAAACATAATGCCCTGTTTTGACGTTATCTTTGCCCGGGGCGTCGGCCGAAATACAGGGATTTTGACGGCTTCCTGGACGGTGACCAGAAGGCAGAAGAAAAGCGCGGCGGTCGTGATCGTCACGATGTCGCAGAACGATATGATCAACATTTCCGGCTCGCCCTTTTTTATTCTTCGCCGCGCCATGATGTCAGTCCGGAGAAATCGCCAGCGCCTTCTCCGCCTCATTCCAATCGACTTTGAAATCCGCGTCGATCGCATCGTACCCCACGTCAATCGGCCGTTTCTCGATCAGATTGCGCACCGTGCGATAAAACTTCACCGACTGGGGCCGCACCATTACCACCACGTACTCGTCGTCCTTGTGTTGCTGGACTCTGTCGAGAAGCTTGTTCAAGGCATTGTCCGGCCGCTGCAAATCGTCCCAGGTCACTGGTGTGCCCCGAGGTCTGTCATTGGAATACAATGTCAACCCGTCGGGATGGCAATCCACATACGACGGCACCTTGGGGTTGGCGATATTCCCATGGCCGGAATACAATCCAGTAAATGCAATGATCTTCTTGGCGTTGGGGTTCATGGCAATGCGCATGACGATGACCACCAGAATCAGCGAGATCAGCTTGAGCACGATCGCCATGATGGACAGGAATGGCTCGACGTTGATATCGATCTTCTCGTAGGCCTTCCGTCGTGCCATAAGGTTGTCACCTTCGAATCATCGAGTCCTGCGCCACGGAACCACTACATATTGTCATCGCTTCGCGCTTCCTGGAAGACCACCTTGCGCGGGCGCGACAGCTGTTTGAGCAGCTCATCGCTCGTGTTCAGGTGACTGCGCAAACTGGCCAGGGTCTGGCGGAATTCATCGGAGTTGCCCACCTGACGCAGCGTTGTCTCCATCGCCTGTGTGGTGCGCAGCACCTTGTCGATCTCCGTTCCCAACTGCGTGACCTTCTCCAGTTGCTCGTTCAACGACTCGACCGACTGTTGGATGCGCTCACTGTATCGCGTGGACGAACTTTCCAGTGTCATCACCGCCTGTTTGAGAGAGTCGGCCACCCGTCCGGAGAGTTGGCTGAAATCCTGGACCATCTTCTCGAACCGCGCGATTTCCTTCTTGTCCAGTTCCTGGATTGCCTCGACGTAATTCTCGTGGGCGTCGCCGAACTGCTCCGCTTGCTCCTTGGCCATGGTGGTCAGTTGCTCCGTCAATTCGTCGAACTTCTCCGCCAGTTTCTGCTCGTTCTTGGAATAAATCTCCAGGTTGCGCTCCTGCGTCTTGGTCAACTCGGAGATGATCCGGTGTGTCCCGTTGTTGAAGTTGTTGGCCACGCCCTCGAGCTTGCCGCCGAGCTGGGAGCCCAATTCGCCGATACGCCGCTCGTAATTCTGGGCAAATTCATCGTATTTCTCATTGATAACATCGCCAGCCCGGGAGATCGCGCGGGAAAAGACCTCTTCATATCGATCCGGGTTCGGCAACCGCCGGAATCCCGCGTCGATCGCCTGGGCCAATTCCTCCACGGGGAATTTCGATTGGGTCTGCAGACCTTCCATGCCCTCGCGGATCGCCGCTACCATCTGCTCCACAGGAAACTCCCTCGATTC